>DATFPQ010000233.1:0-17750 GCA_035264765.1 Actinomycetales bacterium
GCACGCCGTGGGGCGACCTTCACCCCTTCGCCGCTAGACCGACAGCCAGACCGCCGTGTCCGCCGGCAGCCGTCCGCTCGGGTCGAGTGGTCCGCTCGCGAGCAGGGGCCTCGCGCCGTCCGGCACGGGAAGCGGTGACGCCGAGACGTTGACGAGGCAGACGAACCCGGGGTCGCGGGCCATCGCCAGCGCTCCCTCCGGTGCCTCGAGCCACCGCATGCCACCGTCGCCGAGCGCGGGGTGCGTCCGGCGCAGCCGTAGCGCCGCCCGATAGAGCTCGAGCATGGAGTCGGGATCGCCGGTCTGGGCGCCGACGGTGAGCCCCGCCCAGGACGGCGGCTGGGGCAGCCAGGGCTGCGCGGACGCGCCGGCGGGGCTGAACCCGAAGGGCGGGCGCTCGCCGGACCAGGGGAGGGGCACCCGGCAACCGTCCCGGCCACGGCTGCGCCCGGCGGTCTGCCGCACACGTGGGTCCTGCAGCACCTCCTGCGGCAGGTCCTCGACCTCTGGCAGACCCAGCTCCTGACCCTGGTAGACGTAGGCCCCGCCGGGGAGAGCCAGCAGGAGCAGCGCCGCGGCACGGGCCCGCCGGGTGCCGAGCTCGAGGTGACCGGGGAGTCCGGCCAGGTCGTCCAGCGAGCGCAGCGGAGTGTCCGGCTGCTCGCGGGCGTACCGCGACACCTCGCGGGCGACATCGTGGTTGGCGAGAACCCAGGTGGGGGGTGCGCCGACCGACTCGTGCGCCTCGCGGGTGCCGTCGATGACCTCGCGCAGCCGCCGGGCCCGCCACGGCGCGACCAGGAAGTCGAAGTTGAAGGCGGTGTGCAGCTCGTCCGGGCGCACGTACCGCACCAGCCGGTGCGGGCGGTCCACCCACGCCTCGGCAACGAAGATGCGCTCGCCCGGATAGGACTCCGCCACCTTGCGCCAGGCCCGGTAGACCTCGTGGACGTCCGGCTGGTCCCAGTGCGGGTGCTCGACGTCGGCGTCGACCTCCGGCGCGAGCGGCCAGGTCAGCTCTTCGACGTCGGGCAGCCCCTCGGCCTTGGCCAGGCCGTGGGCGACGTCGATGCGGAAGCCGTCGACACCCCGGTCGAACCAGAACCGGAGCGTGCGCTCGAAGTCCTCCCACACCTGCGGGTTGCGCCAGTTCAGGTCGGGCTGCTTGGGGCTGTAGAGATGCAGGTACCACTGTCCCGGGCGGCCCTCCGGGTCGACCGTCCGCGACCACGCGGGTCCGCCGAAGCGGCTGATCCAGTCGTTGGGGGCGAGCTCCCCGGACCTGCCGCGCCCGTCCCGGAACAGGAACCGCTCGCGCTCCGGCGACCCGGGTGGCGCGGCCAGCGCCTGCTGGAACCACGGGTGCTCGTCCGACGTGTGGTTGGGGACGACGTCGAGCAGCACGCGCAGCCCCAGGTCGTGCGCCTCCGCCACCATGGCCTCCGCCTCGGCCAGTGTGCCGAACACGGGGTCGACGTCCCGGTGGTCCGAGACGTCGTAGCCCGCGTCCGCCATCGGCGAGGGGTACCAGGGGCTGACCCACAGGGCGTCGACGCCGAGCTCGGCCAGGTAGGGCAGCCGCGTGCGCAGCCCCCCGATGTCTCCGACGCCGTCCCCGTCGCCGTCCGCGAAGCTGCGCGGGTAGACCTGGTAGACGACCGCGCTGCGCCACCAGGGCGTCCCGACGCCCATCAGTCGACGCCGAGCGCGCACTCAAGAGGTGCAAGAGTTTCCGGGCGTTGAGCCTTGCCGTCGCGGTAGTTCACGGGTCAGCCCAAGAAGGTTGTGCCCGCGTACACGTGCAGCACGGGGACGCCCAGCTCGTCACGGGCCCGGCTGGCCCAGTCGCGGTGGAAGGTGTCCTCGACGGCGTGCGGCCGCGTCACCACGACCACCTCGCGGGCGCCGCTGCGCTCGACCTGGGTCCGTACCGCGGGCAGCGGGTCGTCCTCGGTCACCGTTCCCTGCGCCGTCACGCCGAGCGACCGCAGCGACTCCAGCGACCGCTCGAGGGCCTTGGCCGCAGAGGCTCGGGCCTGCTCCCCCTTGGGCTCTCGGTGCCGGACCGCGTCCAGGGCGGCCCGCAGCTGCAGCAGGCTCAGGTGGTCCAGGACGTCGACGAGCAGGTTCCGCTCGGTGTCGGCGGGCACGAGCACGTGGTACTCCAGCTGCTCGCCCTCGTGCAGGGCGGTGATCCGCCGGGCGTCACCGGCATCGAGGGCCTGCTCGGTTAGCAGGACGATGGAGTCCACCGTGGGTGCTCCTTCCGGACTCGGCTACTGCGGCGATCCTGGCACGGCCGGGGAACGGCCGCCGTCCTGGGGCGACGGCGCGGCGGGTGCGCCGGCGACCGCCGCCGGTGGAGACTGACGCCCGTGGACCTGCCCGTGATGCCGCCCGTCGCCCCGATGCTGGCCAAGCCGGCGCCCGAGATCCCCGCCGGGCAGCTGTACGAGCCGAAGTGGGACGGCTTCCGCTCGATCATCTTCCGTGACGGCGACGAGGTGGAAATCGGCAGCCGCAACGAGCGGCCCATGACCCGCTACTTCCCGGAGGTCGTGGAGGCCGTGAAGGCGGCGTTCCCTGCCCGGGCCGTGGTGGACGGCGAGATCGTCATCGCGGACCCGGAGCGGAACACGCTCGACTTCGAGGCGCTTCAGCAGCGGATACACCCCGCCGTCAGCCGGGTGACCCTGCTCTCGAAGCAGACCCCGGCCAGCTTCGTGGCGTTCGACCTGCTCGCCCTCGACGACGAGGACCTGACCGGGCGTCCCCTGGTGGAGCGGCGCGCGCTGCTGGAGCGGGTGCTGGGGGACGCCGCGCCAGCGGTCCACGTGACCCCTGCCACCCAGGACCTCGACGTGGCACGGCAGTGGTTCGAGCAGTTCGAGGGGGCGGGTCTCGACGGGCTGGTCGCCAAGCGGCTCGACCTGCGCTACCAGCCGGACAAGCGCGTGATGACGAAGATCAAGCACGAGCGCACGGCGGACTGCGTGGTCGCCGGCTACCGGGTGCACAAGTCGGGCGCCGAGGCGCTGGGGTCCCTGCTGCTCGGCCTGTATGACGACGAAGGCGTGCTCGTCTCGGTCGGCGTGGTGGGCGCCTTCCCGATGGCCCGGCGCCGCCAGCTGCTCACCGAGCTGCAGCCGCTGGTGACCGACTTCGAGGACCACCCGTGGGCGTGGGCGCAGCAGGAGGCCGGCAACCGCACGCCGCGCAAGTCCGAGACCAGCCGGTGGAACGCGGGCAAGGACCTTTCGTTCACCCCGCTGCGCCCCGAGCGCGTCGTCGAGGTGCGCTACGACTACATGGAGGGCGTCCGGTTCCGGCACACCACCCAGTTCGTCCGGTGGCGTCCGGACCGGGACCCGCGCAGCTGCACGTACGCCCAGCTGGAGCGACCCGTCGGCTTCCGCATCACGGACGTCCTCGGCGGCTGACACCCCTTTGCTCACGAGCGGCGCCGTTACGCACGGGCGACGCCACGAAGGGGGCCCTCGTCGGCGAAAATCGGCGCTGCTCGGGAGCAACGGCGTCGGCGGGGAGCACGCGAGCTCAGCCGTCGGTGAGCTCGCTGGGCACGGTGATGACGTCGACCATGGCGCCGTTGCGCACCACGGTGATCGGCAGCGGCCGTCCGATCGCGTCGTCGAACAGCAGCCGCTGCAGACTCTGCGCGTCCGACACCGGGCTGCGGCCCGCCGACAGCACCAGGTCGCCGCGCTTGAGCCCCGCGAGGTCCGCGGGAGCGCCGGCCACGACGTCCGCGACCCGGAGCCCCACCCGCTGGCCGGTGCGGGCCGCGAGCGCGGCTGGCAGCGGGGTGGGGGCGCTGACCAGGCCCAGGTACGCGCGGCGCACCCGTCCGTCGGTGAGCAGCGCGCCGATGATCCGACGGGTGGTGGTGTTGATCGGGATCGCCAGGCCCAGCCCGACGCCGGCGACCGCGGTGTTGACGCCGACGACCCGGCCGGCCGCATCGGCGAGCGCGCCGCCGGAGCTGCCCGGGTTGAGGGCCGCGTCGGTCTGGATGACGTCCTCGATCACCCGGCCGGCCCGCGCGCCCTGGGTCGGCAGCGAGCGGCCGAGGGCGCTGACCACGCCGGCGGTCACCGAGCCGGCCAGCCCCAGCGGGTTCCCCACCGCGACGATGAGCTGTCCGACCCGCAGGTCGGCGGCATCGCCCAGCGTCGCGGGCGGCGGCGTGCCCCCGCGCGCGCGCAGAACCGCGAGGTCGGACAGCGGATCGGCCCCGACGACGTCCAGTGGCGTCTCCGTACCGTCCGCGAAGGCCGCGTTTCCGGTGGCCGCGCCCTCCACCACGTGAGCGTTGGTGAGCAGGTAGCCGTCGCTGGTGAACACCACCGCAGAGCCGGCACCCTCCCGCCGGCGACCCTGCCGGTCCCGGGAGCTCACCCGCAGCGCGGCGACCGCCGGAGTCAGCGCTGCGGCGACCCTCGTCACCACCCGGGAGTAGGCGTCCAGCGCCTCGTCCTCGGTGGGAATGCGGTCCTCGTTGAGCGGTGCAGCCACGACTGCCTCCCTATTACAAGATTACTCGACAACACGCTTCGCGGCCCGCCTATGCCCTGCCTCTCCCGAAGCGTGCGGCCGGGCATGGCACCATCCGTCCATGGCACTGCCCGACCGCGGACCCCTGCTCGTGCGAACGCCGGCTCACACCGCGGTGCGGACGGCGGCCGTGGGCGCCGGCGTCGCTGCCGCGCTGGTCGGCGTGGGGACCATCGCGCTCGCGGCCTACTTCACCCGGCGGGTGCTGACGCCCGACCACGTCAGGCCCGATGACGTCGTGGTGCACGACGTCGACCTCGCGGCGGTCCCGCCCACCGTGACCCTCGCGCGCACCGACGAGACGGTCGCGCCCGGCCGGTACGGGCTGGGCTGGGGCGGCAGCGACGGCTGGCGCTGGCGCGGCCACGCCCGGCTCGGCGAGGTGCTGCGAGCGGACGACGACCTGGTGGTCCGTGAGCTGCTCGGGGTTGACCGCGGGACGCCGGCCTCCGGACCGGCCCGGTGGAACCAGTACTACCTTTCGGGGACGCCGGACGAGGCGCTGGGTCTGGCCTACCAGGACGTCGAGCTCCCGACCGACGTCGGGCCGATGCCGGCCTGGTACGTGCCCGCAGAAGAAGAGGCACAGCCGAGCGGCGACTGGGCGGTTCTGGTGCACGGCCGCGGCGCCACCCGCGAGGAGTGCCTGCGCGCCGTGCCGGTGGCGCACCGGCTCGGGATGGACGTCCTCGTGCCGTCGTACCGCAACGACCTGGGCGCGCCGAAGGACCCCAGCGGCCGGTACCACCTCGGCGACAGTGAGTGGCGGGACGTCGAGGCCGCACTGTTGTGGGCGGTGGAGCGCGGCGCGCGCCAGGTAGTGCTGATGGGATGGTCGATGGGCGGGGCGATCGTGCTCCAGGCCGCCACCCGCTCGTGGCTGTCCGACCGCGTCCGGGCCGTGGTGCTGGACGGGCCGGTGGTCGACTGGCACGCCGTGCTCGACTACCACTCCGCGCTCAACCGCGTGCCGGCGCGCGTCACGCGCATGGGTCACTCGATGATGCGCCACCCGCTGGGCCGGCGGCTGGTCGGACTGCAGCACCCGCTCGACCTGCGCCGGCTGGACTGGGTGACGCGGGCCGCCGAGCTGAGGCTGCCGGTGCTCGTCGTCCACAGCGACGCCGACGAGTTCGTCCCGAACGCGGCCTCGCTGGCGCTGGGCCGGGCCCGGCCCGACGTCGTCCGGGTGGAGCCCTGGGACCAGGGCCGGCACACCAAGGAGTGGAACACCGACCCCGAGCGCTGGGAGCGGGTGGTGGGGGAGTTCGTCGCCGCGGCGCTCAGCCGCGGGTCCAGCGGGTGAGCAGCACGCCCTGGGACTCCAGCAGGTGCGCCAGGCGCATCCCCTGATGCACCGCCGCCCCGCTCACGACCCGCGGCGCGTTGCCGCCGACGACAACGGGCGAGAGCGTGAGGCAGAGCTCGTCGAGCAGCCCGCTGCCGACGACGTCGCTCATCAACCGCGGGCCACCCTCCAGGAGCACTCGCCGCAGCCCGCGAGCGCCGAGCTGCTCGACCGCCTCCGCGACGTCGATCCGGTCGCGGCCGACCTGGATCACGGCGTCGTCGCCGAGCTGGTCGCGGACCTCGGCCACCCGCTCGGGGTCCGCGCCGGAGCAGGTGATGACCAGCAGCGGACCGCTGCCGTCCAGCGGGTCGAGGACCGTGGGTGGCAGCTCCAGCGACGCGGTCACCAGCGCGAGGACCGGCGCCGGAGCCAGGCCCAGCCGTTCGCGCAGCCCGCGCCGGGCCGGGGGCACCGTCACGGGGTGGTAGCCCTCGACCCGTGCGGTACCGGCACCCACCAGGACGACGTCGCAGAGCGCTCGCAGGATGCCGAACACCCTGCGGTCGGCCTGGGTGCCGATGCTTCCGGACACCCCGTCGGCGCCGGCCACCGCGCCGTCCAGTGAGGTGATGAAGTTGGCCCGGACGTAGGCCCGGTCGAGCTCGTGCGGGTAGTCGTACCAGTCGGCGAGGTCGTCGTCCTCCAGCGCCTCCAGCCGCTGCAGCGAGGCCTGGGGTGGAACGGGGCCCGGCGGCGTGGCGGGGACCTCTGGGGACGGCACGGCGTGCAGTCTGCCAGCCGGCACCGGCCGGCGCGGTCGAACGTCCGCGGTGCAGGCCCCCCGGTTGCAGCCCCGGTGGCGGCTGGCAGGCTTAGGGTCCCCCCCGCTGGAGATCCCCATGGCCATGATCATCACGGCGGCCTCGAACAGCACCGCGCTGATCGACCTGCCCTGGCCCGTCCCGCTGCAGGACTGGCCCCGCGACCTGCTCGTCAACCTTCCGCACGGACTGTCGAGGCACGTCGTCCGCTTCGTTCGCGTAGGCGACACCATCTATGCCTGCAAGGAGCTCGGCCATTGGTCCGCCGAGCGCGAGTACCAGCTGCTCCGCGGGCTGGCCCGACTCGACGTCCCCTCGGTCGAGGTGGTCGGCGTGGTGACCGACCGGTCCCTGCCGGGCACCGAGCCGCTCGAGGCCGTGGTCGTCACCAAGCACCTGCAGTTCGCGCTGCCCTACCGGGTGCTGTTCTCGCGCACCATGCGCCGGGACACGCTGCCGCGGACCCTGGACGCGCTCGCCGCCCTGCTTGTCCGCCTGCACATGGCCGGCTTCTACTGGGGCGACTGCTCGCTGTCGAACGCCCTGTTCCGGCGCGACGCCGGGGGCTTCGTCGCCTACATGGTGGACGCCGAGACCGGGGAGCTGCACGAGGAGCTGACCGACGGACAGCGCCTGTACGACCTCGACCTCGCCCGCACCAACATCATCGGTGAGCTGATGGACCTGGAGGCGGGCGGCCTGCTCGGCGAAGGCCTGGACCCGTTCGAGATCGGCGAGACGATCGTCTACCGGTACCTGCTGCTGTGGGCGGAGCTCACCGAGCCGGAGGTCGTGGACCCGCAGGAGCACTACCGGATCGACGAGCGGGTTCGCCGGCTCAACGCCCTCGGCTTCGACGTCGGGGAGATGGACATCGCGGCGGGCCCGGACGGGCGGCTGCTGAAGATCCAGCCCACGGTCGTGGACCCGGGACACCACCAGCGCCGGCTGCTGCGACTCACCGGCCTGGACGCGGAGGAGAACCAGGCCCGCCGCCTGCTCGGCGACCTGGACCGCTACCGAGCGGAGACCGGCCAGCAGGATGGTCCGGCCGACATCGTCGCCCACCGCTGGCTGGCCGAGGTCTTCGACCCCGTGCTGCGCGCGATCCCCTCCGAGCTGCGCAGCCGGCTGCAGCAGGCCGAGATCTTCCACGAGTTCCTGGAGCACCGCTGGTTCCTCTCCGAGCGGGCCGGCCGCGACGTGGGCGCCGACGTGGCCATCCGCAGCTACGTCAACGAGGTGCTGGCGCATAAGCCGGACGAGGGCGCCCTGCTGGCCTCACTCGCCGAGCCGGAGGACGAGGAGGCGCACGTCAGCTGAGGGCTGGCCGCCCGCGCGTGGTCGTCCGCCGCGCTCGGTAGGGTGCGGACGTGACCGGACGGCTCGAGGCCCTCGACCGGCTCGTGGACCGCGACCCCCGGGTGGACGCCGGCCGGCTGGTGGCCGAACTGGTGCCGCCGCCCCGCTTCGACGACGTCCGCTTCGAGACCTACCGCCCGGACCCCGCCGAGCCCTCGCAGCAGCACGCGCTCGAGCGGCTTCGGACGTTCGCCTCCGACGTCGGGCAGGGGCCGAAGCGCGGCCTGTTCGGCCGGTCCCGTCGGCCGAGCGGCCCCACCGGCGTGTACCTGGACGGCGGCTTCGGCGTCGGCAAGACGCACCTGCTGGCCTCCATCTGGCACGCCTCGCCGGAGCCCAAGGCGTTCGGGACCTTCGTCGGGTTCACGCACCTGGTCGGTGCGCTCGGCTTCGCCGAGACGGTGGAGGCCCTCGGCCGCTGCTCGGTCGTCTGCATCGACGAGTTCGAGCTGGACGACCCCGGTGACACGGTGCTGATGTCCACGCTGCTGTCCCGGCTTGCCGAGCGCGGCGTCCGCCTCGCCGCGACGTCCAACACGCTTCCCGGCGCGCTCGGGGAGGGCCGGTTCGCCGCGGACGACTTCCTGCGCGAGATCCAGCGGCTGTCGTCGTACTTCGAGGTGGTCCGCATCGACGGCCAGGACTACCGGCACCGCGGCCTCCCGGACGCCCCGCCACCGCTTCCCGACGAGGCGGCCCGGGCCTGGGCCGCGAGCCGGCCGGGCGCGACGTACGACGACCTGGGCGCGCTTGCCGAGCACCTGGCCCGCGTGCACCCCAGCCGGTATGGCGCCCTGGTGGAGGGCGTCACCGGCGTCGCCCTGGGCGGCGTGCACCCGGTGTCGGACCAGAACGTCGCACTGCGGCTGGTGGTGCTCGCGGACCGGCTGTACGACCTGGACGTGCCCGTGGTGGTCAGCGGCGGCGGGCTCGCAGAGCTCTTCCCGCCGGAACTGCTCAGCGGCGGGTACCGCAAGAAGTACCTGCGGTCGCTTTCGCGGCTCACCGCCCTCTCCCGCGAGGCGGTCGACCCGGCCGCCTGATCGGCCCCCGAGCCCGCACCTTCCGGATGACTGCGGAGAGGCGCGCTCAGGACGCCGAGCCGGCCGCGAGCAGCCGCTCCAGCGCCTCCACCACCAGCGCGTGGTCGTCGGCCTGGGGCAGCCCCGAGACGGTGACCGAACCCACGACGCCGGCGCCGCGCACGCGCACCGGGAACGAGCCGCCGTGCGCCGCGTAGAGCGCCGGGTCAACGCCCTGGTCGGGGCCTAGGGTGCGGCCCTTCGCGGCCAGCCTGCGCCCGACCAGATAAGACGACGCATGGAAGCGCTCCACGACCCGCACCTTGCGCTCGACCCAGACGTCGTTGTCCGGGGTCGTTCCGGCCAGCGCGACGTGGAAGAGCACCTGGCCAGGGCGCCGCACGTCCACGGTGACCGCGAGGTCGCGCTCGCGGGCGAGCTCGACCAGCAACGTGCCGAGGTACCAGGCGTCGTCCGGCTCGAACGAGTCCAGCTGCAGTCGCCGCTCCTGCTCCTCGAGCGTGGCGAGCAGGTCCACGGCCGACTCGTCGCTCACGGCTGCACCGACAGGACCGCGACGCCGTGCGCGCCCAGCGCCACGCCGTCCTGGCTCACCGACGTCGAGGCCTCGTCCCACGCGAGCTCCACCTTCGCAGCCGCAGCGTCCGTGTCCAGCGGCACCGCGCGCGGCTCGTCGGCGAGGTTGCAGACGACCCGCAGGTCGCCGCGCGCCATCACCAGCCACCGGGCGTCCTCGTCGAAGCGGACCTGGACGCCGTCCAGCCGGCCGTCGGTGATCTCGGGCACCCGGTGGCGCAGGGCGATCAGGTCGCGATACCAGGTCAGCATCCGCGCGTGGCCGTTGCGCTCGCGCTCGGACCAGTTCAGCACCGACCGGTCGCGGGTCGCGTGGTCCTGCGGGTCGGGGACGTCCTCGGCGTCCCACCCGTGCTCGGCGAACTCGCTGCGCCGGCCGTTGCTGACCGCCTCGCCCAGCGCGGCGTCCGAGAAGTCGGTGAAGTACTGCCACGGCGTCGAGGCGGCCCACTCCTCACCCATGAAGATCATCGGCGTGAACGCGGAGGTCAGGTACAGCGCGGCCCCGGTCGCCTGCTGCGCCGGGTCGAGCAGCGCCGAGATCCGCTCGCCGGTGGCCCGGTTGCCGACCTGGTCGTGGGTCTGCAGGTAGCCCAGGAAGCGCCGGCCGTCGTGCCGGGCGGGGTCGACCGGACGTCCCCACTCCCTGCCCCGGAAGCTGGACCAGCCTCCGTCGTGCAGGAAGGCCCGGGTGAGCGTCTTGGCGAGCACGCCGACCTCGCCGAAGTCGGCGTAGTAGCCCTGCCGCTCGCCGGCGAGGGTGGCGTGCAGGGCGTGGTGGACGTCGTCGTCCCATTGGGCGCTCATCCCGAACCCGCCCTCGGCGGTCGGCTCGACCATGCGGGGGTCGTTCAGGTCGCTCTCGGCGATGAGGGCCAGGGGACGGCCGAGCGCGTCGGCCAGGGCCGCGGTCTCGTCGGCGAGCTGCGCAAGCAGGTGGGTGGGGGAGTCGTCCTTGAGCTCGTGCACGGCGTCCAGCCGCAGCGCGTCGATGTGGAAGTCGCGGAACCAGCGCAGCGCGTTGTCGACGACCCAGCGGCGCACGACGGTGCTGCCCTCGTCGTCGAGGTTGACCGCCTGGCCCCATGGCGTCTCGTGCTTGTCGGTGAAGTACGGCCCGAACCGCGACAGGTAGTTGCCCGAGGGCCCCAGGTGGTTGTAGACGACGTCGAGGCAGACGCCGAGTCCCCGCAGGTGGCACGCGTCGACGAACCGTTGCAGTGCCGCCGGGCCACCGTAGGGCTCGTGCACCGCGTAGGGCTGGACGCCGTCGTAGCCCCAGCCGTTGGTGCCGGGGAAGGCCGCCAACGGCATCAGCTCGACGACGTCGACGCCGACGTCGACCAGGGCGTCCAGGCGCCCGATCGCCGCGTCGAGCGTCCCCTCGGGCGTGAACGTGCCGACGTGCAGCTCGTAGATGACGCCGCCCAGCGTGCCGTGTCCCTGCTGCGGTCCGCGCCAGCCCGCGTCGTGCCAGGCGTGGCGGGAGGCGGCGAAGACCCGGCTCGGTCCCTCCACGCCGGCCGGCAGCCAGGAGGACCGGGGGTCCGGCGTCGGGTCGCCGCCGTCGACGCGGTACGAGTAGTCCCAGCCGTGCTCGGGGGTGAGGCTGGGCTGGCGCCACCAGCCGCCCTCCGACCGCTCCATCGGGACGCTCCGGCTCCCGTCCGCGGTCGTGAGCTCGAGGTCGACGGACTGTGCTGAGGGCGCCCACACGGCGAAGCAGTGCATGGCCCAACCCCACCCCGTCGGACGACGTTTGTCATCTTGGGACCGGGTCGAGAGGATTCCGGCGTGGCGAAGAAGCGCGGATCGCGGTCCGACACGCCGGCCGAGCTGGCCCGGCGGCTCCGGGTCGGGCCCGGCTTCGTGCTCGCCGACGTGCAGCCTCGCTCCACACCCGGCTTCGACGGCGGCAAGGTCGAGGGCCGGGCGGCACTCGCTGCCACCGGCAAGCGGCTGTCCGAGCTGCAGGAGCGGCTGTTCGCCGAGGCGCGTGGTGGCGGGCGGCGGTCGGTGCTGCTGATCGTGCAGGGCCTGGACACGTCCGGCAAGGGTGGCATCGTGCGGCACGTGGTCGGCGCGGTCGACCCGCAGGGCGTTCGCCACCAGGCGTTCGGGGCGCCCACGAAAGAGGAGCTCGAGCACGACTTCCTCTGGCGGGTACGCCGGGCGCTGCCGCAGCCAGGGGAGATCGGCGTCTTCGACCGTTCCCACTACGAGGACGTGGTGGTGGTCCGCGTGCGCGAACTGGTGCCGCGGACGACCTGGCAAGGCCGCTACGCCGAGATCAACCGGTTCGAGCGCTGCGTCGCCGACGCCGGCACCACCCTGGTCAAGGTGCTCCTGCAGATCAGCCCCGAGGAGCAGCGCGAGCGGCTGGCCGCCCGGCTGGAGCGCCCGGACAAGCGGTGGAAGTACGACCCGGCCGACGTCGAAGAGCGGGCCCGCTGGGACGCCTACCAGGAGGCCTACCAGGCGGTGCTGGACCGGTGCTCGGCCCTGCACGCTCCCTGGTACGTCGTCCCCGCCGACCACAAGTGGTACGCCCGCTGGGCAGTGGCGCAGCTGCTGCTCGACGCGCTGGAGGGCATGGACCCGCAGTGGCCGTCGCCGGAGTACGACGTCGCGCGCGAACAGGCCCGGCTGGCTGCGACGCCGGCTGACGTCGACACGCCGGACGTGACCGCGGGCTAGGGCGCCCAGGCGGCGTCCGGCACGGCCCACTGCGACGCGCGCCCGCTGGACGCGGCGGCGGCCAGGCAAGCGGCTCGGTGCCGATGGGCCAGCGCAGCCATCCGGACCAGGCCGGTGCTCTCCGCGGTGTCGGCAGCGGCGGCTGCACACTCCGCGGCGTCATCGGGACGCCCGTCCGCCGACCTGACGGCGGCCCGGGCCAGCAGCCGCAGGACGCTCTCCCGGGGTAGCCAGGTGTCGCTGCCCACCGACCAGTCGAACAGCTCGAAGCGACGCCGGGCCAAGGGCAGGTTGTGCGGGGCCTCCAGCATGACCAGCCGGGCCGCGGCCTCAGGAACGAGCAGCGTCGCCCCTGTCGACCGGGCCAGATCGACGACCCCCAGCAGCAGGCGGCGGGCGTCGTCCTCACGGCCCTGCGCCAGGGCCAGCGTGGCCGAGGCGCACGACCGCAGCTGGCGCAGAACAGGGGGCATGCCGTCCGGCACGGGCACCCTGTCGGCCTGCGCGGCCGCGGCGAGGTTGCCGCGCTCGGTCGCCGTGCGGACCAGCAGCCAGGCGTGCTCGCCGGCGAGCACGCCGAGCGAGCGCACCTCCTCCAACAGACCCGCGAAGGACGGGTGGCCGAGGTCGTGCGCGACCACCGCACGCAGGGCGGCCAGCCACGCGGCGGTGGGCGGCGCGGCGCTCGCGGTCAGGCCGAAGGCGCGGTCCAGGGTGGTCTCGGCCGCCTCGCCGTTGCCCAGCAGCGCCCCCGGCATGGCGTCGGCCACGAGCGCCTGCACGCACACCTGCGGATCTACGGTCAGCGACAGGGACTCCCTGGCCCAGTGCCGGGCCGCCCGGAACTGCCGCCGCGGCACGCACACCCGCCAGGCGAGCAGCGCGCGCAGGCAGGCCCGCTCGTCCGGGTCGTCGCCCTCGTCGGCCGCTACGGCGGCGCGCAGGAACCGCTCGTCGATCTCCGGGCCCGGGGTTAGCGGCGTCCGGCGTCCCGCAGGAGCCTGGGCATGGGGTTCGCCGCTCGCACCGGGGGCACCCGACTCCATCGCCCGTGGCCGGGGCACGGCGTGCAGCACGGACGACGGACCCGGCCGTCCCGGGCCGACCGACGAGGACGCCGCAGCCGGCTCCGCGAACACGCCACCGTGCGCCGCCGCACGCTTGCCCTCCAGCCGGCTCAGCTCGGCCAGGCCGTGGTCGCGCGCCAGACCTGCCCCGGCCTCGTAGGCATCGGCCGCCTCACGGGTGCGGCCGAGGGTGGCGCAGACGTCGCCCAGCCGCTCGAACAGCTCCATCCGGTCCGCCGGCTCGGCGTCCGGCATGTCCTGCGCCCGGCACAGCCGGCGTAGGTGCCGGCGGGCCTGCTCGTGACGACCCTCGGCCACCGCCTCCGCCGCCGCGTCCATCGCGGCCACCTGGGCCAGCTGCGGCTCGCCGGCCTCTCCCCAGTGCCGCACCCGCTCGGCCTCGGGGATATCCGCCCGCTCGGCGACCCGCCGGTGCAGCGCCCGCAGCGCGCTGGGTCGCAGCCAGCCCAGGGCTGCGTCCGCCAGCAGGGCGTCACGTGGGGCGAACCCGGAGTGGCCGGCCGTGACGAGCGACAGGTCGACCAGCCGGTCGAGCGCGGACTGCAACCACCGGCGGTCGTCCTCCGCCGAGGCGACGCGGTCGTCGCCGCGGGCGAGGAGAGGCAGCAGCAGCTCGGCCGGAACCGGCCGCGCGAGCACGGCCAGCACGTGCAGCAGGTCCAGCTCCGGCGCCGTGAGCCGGTCGACGGCCCGGGTCAGCAGCTGGCGCACCTGTGGGCGCGGGTGGCCGGCGCCGTCCGCCCGGGTCACCACGAGGCCCTCCGAGGTCGCCGCCACGCGACCCGCGCCGGCCCAGTCGCGCACCACGTCGACCACGGCACCCGGCTGGCCACCGGTCGCCTCCAGAACGGCCTCGGTGAGCTGCGGCGACACGGCGCCCTGGAGCACCGCCTCGCACAGCTCCACGACCTCCTCCTCGGCGAGCGGCGGCAGCTGCATCGAGCTCAACCGCGCGCCGAGGTGCCGGCCGACCGGTTCGGCGAGCGCATGGACGAAGCCGGCATAGGCCGCGCCACGCCCGGCCAGCACCACGGTGACCGGCCCGCGCAGCTGTCGCAGCCCGAGGGCCAGGGCGTCCAGGCCGGTCGCGCCCACCAGGTGGGCGTCGTCCAGGGCCAGGACGGCGGGCCGGCCGTCAGCGGGCACGAGCTCGGCCAGGCCGGGCCACGGGTCCACGCCCGCCGTCGCGGTCAGGTGCATCACCGGCACCGGACCGCCCCGCCACGCCTCGTCGAGCAACCTGGTGATGCCGACGCCCGCGGTGCCGCGCAGGAGCACCACCTGGGGCTGGCCGGACGCCGCCGCCTCCCGGCTCACCTCGCGCAGCCACTGCAGCTCGTGCTCACGGCCGCAGAAGCGCGGGACGGGAGGGACGACCGGCTCGTCCGCGAGCAGCTCCT
Source organism: Actinomycetales bacterium (assembly GCA_035264765.1). Taxonomy (GTDB): domain Bacteria; phylum Actinomycetota; class Actinomycetes; order Actinomycetales; family Angustibacteraceae; genus DATFPQ01. The sequence goes on from DATFPQ010000233.1 coordinate 14,851, forward strand.
GGTAGAGGGCCTGGGTGGCCGGCGAGGGGTCGCTGCCCAGCTCCTCGGCGAGTGTGCGGCGGCAGCGGTCGTAGACCTGCAGCGCCCGGGGGGTCTCACCCAGGCCCCGCCACGCCCGCATCAGCGCCCGGTAAGCGCGCTCCGAGACCGGCTCCCCGTCCAGCGAGCGCTCGGCCAGGTCGACGGCGTCGTGCCACCAGGAGAGGGAGACCGCGGCGTCCGCGGCGTCCGCGACGAGGTGGCGGCAGACCGCCTCCAGCGTGTCCCTCTCGCGCAGCGCCCAGTCGGCGTTGTCATGGTGCGACCGGAACGACCCCAGGTGCAGCGCCTCCGCCTCGCGGGCCGTCGTCACGGCGTGCGCAAGGTCGCCCGTGACCACGTGCCGGCGAGCCTCAGTGGCCAGCGTGCTGTACGCGTGCGCGTCGACCCAGACGTCGGTGAGCACGAGGCCGCCGAGCCGGCGGACGACGCACGCCTCGCCGAGCACCGTACGGATCCGGGACGCGGCCGTGCGCAGGCTGGCCCGCCCGCGCCGGTCGTCCACCCGAGGCCACAGCGTCCGCACCAGGACGTCCACCGGTACCGGCTCGTCCACGTGCAGGGCCAGCAGGCGGAGCAGGTCGGCAGTCTGCGCTGTCCGCCACTCCTGAGCCGGCACCAGCTGACCGTCCGCCCGGCGGACCCGGAGCGGGCCGAGTACGCGCACCTCTGCGCGACCTCGGCTCACGTCTATGGCGTCGTCCTGGCTCATGGCCCCCAACCGGCTCGGAGCGATCCCGTCCGGACGCTACTCCGCACCAAGGTTGATCGTGGTGCTTTCTCTTCGACAAGGGAGCCGCGGTGCCGGGACCGCCGCCCTTGTCCTAGCTCGGTCGGTGATCGTTTGACGCCCGTGTAACGCTCGGGGTTCACAATGGAGCGCGTCGGCCCATCGGCGGCAGGCACCCGGACCGTCAGGAAGGCTGACCCACATGCGGGCACCCCGACGCGCGACCTCCACGGCCGCCGCCGTCCTGCTCGTCGTGCTGCCTGCGACGGCGGCCCCCAGCGTCGGATCCAACGCCGCCCCGGCCGTCCCGGAGGCCGGAACGCAGGTCATGCCACCCCTCCCGGTGGAGTCGGCCGTCCCCGCGCCGGCCCCCACAGCGCAGGGCACGGTCCCGCCCGTCGTCCCCGGCGCTCCGGTGCCGACCGGTGCGGTCGCGACAGGGGCCCCCGTCGGCAGCGGCGCGTATGCCGGTGAGGTCGTTGACGGCATCCCCGCGGCGGCGCTGCGCGCCTACCGCTCCGCGGCCGCCACCATCGCCGCCCAGGACCCGTCCTGCGGGCTGGACTGGGCGCTCCTCGCGGGCATCGGCCGGGTCGAGTCCAACCACGGACGCTACGGCGGCTCGGTCCCCGACGCGGGGGGCGTCGTGAGCCCGGCGATCCTCGGCCCGGTGCTCAGCGGGGGGCCCGGGATGGCGCGGATCTCCGACCACGACGGTGGCCGGCTGGACGGCGATGCGACCTTCGACCGCGCCGTGGGACCGATGCAGTTCATCCCGTCGACCTGGCAGATGTCCGCCGCGGACGGCGACGGCGACGGGGTCGCGAACCCCTCTGACCTGGACGACGCGGCGTTGGCCGCCGGACGGTACCTCTGTGCGGGGAAGGCCCACGTCGGCGACGTCGCCGGCGCCCGCGCCGCACTGTTCCGGTACAACCGCTCCGACGCGTACGGCGCACGGGTGCTCTGGCTGGCCGCTGCCTACCGCGGCGGCGGCAACATCGCCACGCTGCTGAACGCCGGCCCGGCTGACACCCCTCCGCCGTACGTCCCGACCCTGGGGGGCCCGCGCTCCGTGCCGCCGGTCGTCCCCGCCCCGCAGGCGCCGGTGCAGGCCCCGGCGGAGGCCCCGGCCGCGCCGGCACCGGAGATCAACGTGACGATCGTGGTCGCGGCGCCGCCCGCCTCGGTCACCGCGGTGCCGTCGACCACCACGCAGCGGCCGTCGACGACCACGCAGCGGCCGTCGACGACCAAGACCTCGACGACCACGACCTCGACGACCACGACCTCGACGACCACCCTGCCGCCGAGCACGGTGCGCACGACGCCGAGCGGTACCACCAGCAGCACGACGTCGACCACCAGCCCCACGAGCACGTCGTCGAGCTCGACGAGCAGCCCGACGACGAGCCCCAGCAGCGACCCCACCAGCACGACGGACCCGACGACGAGCCCCACGACCAGCCCGAGCAGCGAGTCGAGCCCGACGTCCAGCCCGACCTCGAGCGGCACGGCCAGCTCGACGCCGCGAACCAGCGTGTCGCCCAGCTCCACGGTGAACTCCACCGTCGACCGGGTCGCCGGCCCGACCTCGAGCGCTACGTCGTCCTCGACCAAGAAGCCGAGCAAGGCCCCGAGCTCGCCGTCGAGCACCAGCCCGACGTCGTCCGCCACGTCCAAGGACGACACGACGGACTGCACGACCCCGGCGGCCGACGCGGCGGACAAGGGCGAGACCGACAAGCAGTCGGCCGACACGGCGGACCGGCGCGAGACCGCCAAGCAGTCGGCCGACGCCGCACCCGAGAGCGACAAGGAGTCGGCCGACGCCGAGCGGCGGACCGACAACGAGGCGGCCGACGAGGCGACCTGCGAGGACGACGCCACGGACGATACGACGCAGGAGCGCCCGAACCGGTAGTCAGCCGGCACCGGCTGGTCCCCACATCGACACAAACGGCGCACGCTGCTGCGTGCGCCGTTTTGCATGGGCGTGTGGAGTTGGCCGGTGTTCAGCCGACCTCGTCCGGGTCGGCCAGCAGCTTCGTCGTCCGGGTCACCTCGATCACCCGGCGAGGTCCCTTCTGCAGTGACGCCAGCCGGACCCACCCGCCCCCGAGGGCGGCCC
>DATFPQ010000234.1:0-34299 GCA_035264765.1 Actinomycetales bacterium
GCTCGACGCGTTCCCCGGAACGCTCCTGCTCGTCACGCACGACCGGCGGATGCTGCAGTCTGTCCACAGCACCCGCCGGCTGAGCGTGCGCGACGGCCAGGTCAGCGAGCCGTAGGACCGCCGGGAGCGGTGGGACCACCGGCCGGGGGCGTGCCGCCGCTGCGCCGCTTGGCGAGCTCGGCGCGCACCCGGGCGGCGTGCTGGTCGATGCGGGCGCGGGTCTTCGGGTCGTTCGCGACCTGCTTGGCCTTGGTCGTCGCCTGCGAGATCATCCGCTGACCCTGCGGCGAGCGGGCGAACGCGGCGACCTTGGTGAACAGCGATGCCATGGAAGAGCCTTCCTCGGTCGGATGGGGGGCCTCATCCTCACCCGGCGCCCTCCGCAGGGCAAACCGGTGCCTGCGCGAGCACGGCGGCCATGACGTCCTCGTCGCGCTCCGGCGGCACGGACCGCAGGTCCAGCAGCAGGGCCCCGCGCTCCACCCGGCCGACCACGGCGGGCCGGCCCAGCCGCAGCGGCGCCGCGAGCGGCCCGGGCAGCGCCACCGCAACGCTCTTCAGCGGCACCCCGGGCGCTCCCCCGGCGCCGACGGCCGCCTCGGAGTCGACCACCTCTGCCACGAGTCCCGCCTCCCGCAGCCGGGTGGCGATCACGTCCGCTCGACGCCGCAGCCCGTCCAGGTCCGCCTCCAGCGCCTGGACGACGGGGGGCGCCGGGCCGCGCAGCGTGGCCTCGAGGGCTGCGAGCGTCAGCTTGTCGACCCGCAGGGCCCGGGCCAGCTGGTGCCTTCGCAGCCGCTCCACCAGATCGCGCTCCCCCAGCAGCAGGCCGGCCTGCGGGCCGCCGAGGAGCTTGTCGCCGCTGCCCGTCACCAGGTCGACGCCCTCGCGAAGCGCGGTGGCGGCGTCCGGCTCGTCGGGCAGCAGCGGGTGGCGACGGAGCAGGCCGGACCCGAGGTCCGCGACCAGCGGCACGCCGGTGCCGGCGAGGGCCGCGGACAGCTCGCGCAGCGACGCGCTGGACGTGAAGCCCCGCACCACGAAGTTGGACGGGTGGACCTTGAGCACCATGCCGGTGTGCGGACCGAGCGCATCGACGTAGTCGGCGACCGTCGTGCGGTTGGTCGTGCCGACCTCGCGCAGCCGAGCCCCGGTGGACACAAGTAGGTCGGGCAGCCGGAAGCCGTCACCGATCTCGACCATCTCACCGCGCGAGACGATGATCTCGCGTCCCGCGGCGAGGGCCGTGGCGGCCAGCACGAGCGCCGCCGCGCCGTTGTTGACCACGTGCACACCGCCCGCCTCCGGCACGGCGGCCGCGAGGGCAGCCATCGTGTCCCGACCCCGCCGCGCCCGAGCGCCGGTCGCCCGGTCGAACTCGACGTCGGTCGTGCCCGCCGCCGCGGTGAGCGCGACGACCGCCGCCGCGGACAACGGAGCCCGGCCGAGGTTGGTGTGCAGCAGCACGCCGGTGGCGTTCACCACGGGCAGCAAGCTGGTCGCGGTCGGCGGTAGGGCCGTGAGGACGTCGTCGACCACCGCCTCGGGTGCGAGGTCGCCGGCGCGGACCCTGGCGAGGGCGGCCACCACCCCACCTTTCACGAGGGTGCGTCCCAGCTCGGCGATGCGCTCGGCCAGCCTCGGGTCGGCCAGGACGGTGTCGGTGCGGGGCACGGAGCGCCGCATGTCGCCCGGGGCGGAAGTCGGCGTCGTCACCGGGTCACCCTACGAGGGCCTTTCGGGTGACAACAGCGGCCTCCCGCGAGGGCTTTCTCAAGATCGCCAGGGGCCGCCCCGAGGAGGAACCGTGCGAACGCTGGCGGACGACGACGAGCAGGTGGCCTTCTGGCTGCGGCATACCAAGCTGGGCGTGGGCCTGTGCGTCGTGCTCCCCGTCGTCCTCATCGGCTACACCCTGCTCTCCTCCGACGCGCCGCACCGGGGGCTGAGCGTGGCCCTCGCCGCTGCCGTCTGTCTGCTGTCGCCGCTGCTGCTGCTCGTCCCGGTGCGCCGACTGGTCCGGTCGCCGCGGGGCGGCTGGTTCTTCTACGGCTGGGAGGCCGGCGGGATCGCGCTCGTGCTGATGTTCGCCGCGCTCGACCGCGGGGCCGGCAGCCCGATCGTGACGATCTTCTACGTCCTGTTGGCGCACGCCGCGCTGGCCTACCCGCCTGCCGGGCTCGCCGTGGCCGGTGGCGGGACCATCCTGGCGTTCCTGGGGCTGGGGCTGCTGGGTCCGGATACCTCGGCGGAGGTCCTGGTCGTGACGTCGGCGACCCTCGCGGTTGCCACCGCCACCTGCGCCGTCGCGTCGTTCAACCACGTCCGTGCCTACCAGCGAACGTCCGCCTACGCCCAGCGGATCGCGCTGCTGGCCGAGCGGGACGGCCTGACCGGCTGCCTGAACCACCGCACGTTCCACCAGCGGCTCGGCGCGGAGGCGGCGGTCACCGACCAGGAGCACCCGCTAGCCCTGCTCCTGGTCGACGTGGACCACTTCAAGACCGTTAACGACAGCCACGGCCACCCGGCCGGGGACCAGGTACTCGCCCTGGTCGGCGAGGCGCTGCGGAGCTGCTCGGGGCCCGGCGACGCCGTCGGCCGGCTCGGCGGCGACGAGTTCGCGGCGCTGCTGCCCGGCCGCACGAGCTCCGCCGCTCTGGCGGTCGCGGAGCGGGTACGGCGTCAGGTGCGCGAGGCCCCGGCCGCGCTCGACGTCACGGTCAGCGTCGGCTTCGCAGTCACCCGAACTCGTGCCGACGCCCAGGGCCTGCTGGTCGCGGCCGACCGGGCCGTCTACCGCGCCAAGCGCGCCGGCCGCGACCAGGTCGCCGGACCGAGCGACACGTCCGGCATTCCCGCGCCGCGCACCGCCGGCCGGGTGTGAGCTCGGAGGGCGAGCTCGGCGGATGCTCGCGCGTCGCTCGTCCCCGGTGCGCGAACGCAGGATCGTGGCAACGAGCACCGTTGCCACGACAGCAGCTGCCACGATCGGCCTCATGGCGCCGAGCGCGGACGCCGGCCCGGATGTGGTGGTGACCGAGATCGGGCGTCCGCGGGTCAGCTGGTGCGGTGCACCTTGTGCGGCGCGGCCTGCGCGAGCGGCTTGACCACCAGCAGGTCGACGTTGACGTGGCGAGGGCGGGTCGCCGTCCAGACGATGGCGTCGGCGATGTCGTCCGCAGTCAGCGGCTCCTCGACGCCCGCGTACACCGCGTCGGCCGCCGCGTGGTCGCCGCCGAGCCGGACGAGCGAGAACTCCTCGGTCCGCACCATCCCGGGCGCGATCTCGGTGACCCGCACCGGTCGGCCGTTCAGCTCCAGGCGAAGGGTCTCGACCACCGCCGCGGCCGCGTGCTTTGCGGCCGTGTAGCCACCGCCGCCCTCGTACACCAGATGCCCCGCGATCGAGCCGGTGACGATGACATGCCCGCCCTCGCCGGCCTCCAGCGCCGGGAGCAGGGCCTGGGTGACCCGCAGCACGCCGAGGACGTTGCTGTCGTACATCCGTTGCCAGTCCTGCACCCGCGCGCGCTCGACCGGGTCGATCCCCAGGGCGCCGCCGGCGTTGTTCACCAGCAGGGCGACGTCGGGCAGGTCCGCGGCCAGGGCGGCCACCGAGGCGTCGTCGGTCACGTCCAGCGTCGCGGCCCGGATGCCCGGCTGCTCGGCCGCCAGGGCGTCCAGGCGGTCCCGGCGGCGGGCGGCGGCCACGACGTCGAAGCCCTCGCCCGCCAGGCGGCGAGCGGTGGCGGCGCCGATGCCGCTGCTGGCGCCGGTCACCACCGCGACCGGACGCTCGGTCACCTCGCCGTCCCCGGGCCCCGCTCGCCAGAACGAGCCGCGTGGTGCACCAGCGCGAAGGTGGCCAGGCCGTCCTCGGTCGTGCCGTCCAGGACGTGGCCGTCCAGCATCCAGGAGGTCCCACGCTCCACGAAGACGCGGACGCCGTTGCCGGTGATGACGTCGTCGCCTGGCGCGGGCTGCCCGGCGAGGCTGAGCTCCACGGCGTCCGCCACCCGCGCCAGCCGTACGCCGGCGTGGTCGGGGGCGCTCGCGTCCCGGGTCATGGCGCGGACGACGTCGGCGGCCTGGTCGGTCAGGGTGAGCACGGGCGCTCCTGTCGGACGGAGGTCGGGACGGACCAACCCTGATGAGGGTCCGGCGGTGCCGCAACCGGAGGCGGGTGCGCCGCGCTGCCTCCAGGGGGTGGTGCGCGGGCGCCGCGGGCGGTAGGCAGGGGCCATGAGCGATGCGATCGAGCTGCTGCCCACCGCCTTCGCGGCGTTCACGGACCGGGTCTTCGCGGTCGGGCACGACGACTGGGACGCCCGGACGCCAGCCACCGAGTGGTCCGTCCGCGACCTGGTGAACCACATGACGAGCGAGCACCTCTGGGCCCCGGAGCTACTGGCCGGGAGCACCATCGAGGAGATCGGCGACCGCTTCTCGGGGGACGTCCTCGGCGAGGACCCCAAGGGCGCGTGGGTGCGTGCCCACTCGGCGTCGCAGGCGGCGTGGGCGTCGACCCCGGAGGACAAGCCCGTCCACCTGTCCTTCGGCACCGTCCCGGCGTCGGAGTACGCCGAGCAGATGCTGCTCGACCTCACGGTGCACGGCTGGGACCTCGCGCGCGGCACCGGTGGGGACGAGCGGCTCCCCGCCGACGCCGTCGCGCACGTCCTCGGCTACGTACGCGAACGGGCCGACGAGATCGCCCGCAGCGGCGCGTTCAGCCCCCCGGTCCCCACCGACGCCTCGGACGAGCAGACTCAGCTGCTGGCGCTGCTGGGACGCCGGGCCTGAATGCGCGCGGCCCGGTTAGCCCGGCCGCGCGGCCCGGTTAGCCCGCTTGCGCTACCGCTCGTCGATGAAGTGCAGCTGCTCCCCCGCTCGTGACCGACGAGCCCGCTCGCGCTACGGCTCGTCGATGATGTGCATCGCGGCCTCCTCGGCGCTCGCCGCGCCGCCGTCGATGCCGACGTCCGAACCCACGACGTCCTTCTCGGTGTCCTCGCGCACGCCCTCGTCCGGGTCGACCAGGCGGCCGGCCCGGCGTCCGCCCACCTGACCCTCGTCCAGGAACTCGTCCGCCTCCAGGGCCCCCTCGGCCCCGCCGGGCTCGCCGTCCGCCGTGTCGTCGACCTCGTCGGTGTCGGCCAGCGGGTCGTCGACCGCCATCGCGGGGTCCGGCTCCTCCTGCCGGAGCCGCTCCTCCAGCGACTCCCCCTCGCGTTCCTCGGTCGCGGTGGTGCCGAAGGCCTCGACGCCGCGGGGCCGCTCCGGGGGGCTGTAGCCCTCGTCCAGCGGGTCGTCGACGCCGCGGTCGAGCAGGAAGCTCTCGGCGCCCGGCTGGTCCTCGTCGTCGATGCTGTATGCCCCGAGCTCGACGCCGTCGTTCGTCTGCTCGATGGCGGTCTCGGCGCTGCTGTCGTCGTACTGGGTCATGCTCCGAGCCTGCCACGACGGGCGACTCCCCGCCGCTGGGGGCGGTGTCGAGCGGAGGCGGACGGGAATCGAACCCGCCAGACCGAGATGCTCGGTCTCGTCGGTGTTGAAGACCGCGGGGGCCACCAGGCACCCAGACGCCTCCCCGCGCGGTCTGTACCACGCGGCGCGGGCGACGCTACCGGACTGGCCGCCGCGTCGAGGGACGGGTCCGCCTACGCTGCCGACATGACCCTGGACACCTCGACGCCGGTCCGTCTGACGCAGCTGGCGCACGGCGGCGGCTGTGCCTGCAAGATCCCGCCCGGCGAGCTCGAGGATGTCGTGGCGGGCCTTCGCACTGCGACACCCTCCGACGACCTGCTGGTGGGGCTGGACGACGGCGACGACGCGGCCGTGGTCCGGCTCGACGGGGGCCGGGCCGTCGTCGTGACCGCCGACTTCTTCACCCCGGTCGTGGACGACGCGTACGACTGGGGGCGGATCGCCGCCGCCAACGCGCTGTCGGACGTCTACGCGATGGGCGGGGAGCCGCTGGTCGCGGTCAACCTGCTCGGCTGGCCACGCGACGTGCTGCCGATGGAGCTGGCTGCCGAGGTCCTGCGCGGCGGCCTGGACGTCGCCACCGCGGGCGGCTGCCACGTCGCGGGCGGACACAGCGTCGACGACCCGGAACCCAAGTACGGCATGGCGGTGACCGGCATCGCGGACCCGGAGCGCCTGCTGCGCAACGACGCCGGCGTGCCGGGTACGCCGCTGACGCTCACCAAGCCGCTCGGGATCGGGGTGCTCAACAGCCGGCACAAGGCCACCGGCGAGGTCTTCGAGCAGGCCGTGGCCGCGATGACGACGCTGAACCGGGACGCATCCCGGTCCGCGCTGTCCGCCGGCGCGACCTGCGCGACCGACGTCACCGGGTTCGGCCTGCTCGGGCACCTGCTCAAGCTGGCCCGGGCGTCCGGAGTCACCGCGGTAGTGGACGCCGCGGCGGTGCCATACCTCGATGGCGCCCGAGCGGCGCTGCGAGACGGCTACGTCAGCGGGGGCACGCGGCGCAACCTGGACTGGGTGCGCCCCCACCTCGCCGCGTCCGTGGACGAGGACGAGCTGCTGCTGCTGGCCGACGCCCAGACGTCCGGTGGGCTGCTGGTGGCCGGCGAGGTCCCCGGACACCCCGTCGTCGGCCACCTCGCGCCCCGCGGGGACGCCCTGCTCGTCGTCCGCTGAGCCCACCAGCACCGCCCCTGCTCGTCGTCCGCTAAGCCCCTCCCAGCACCGCCCTTACTCCCGAGCACCTCTCAGGAGCAACGGCGCTGCTCGTGAGCACAGCAGGGTCAGGCGTCGCTCGAGCGCTGCCAGAGGTTGATGCCGGCCTCGACCGCATCGCGGTCGATCGCCGCCAGCTCCTCGGCGCTGAGGTCGGGCGCGTCCAGCGCGGCGACGTTGGCCTCCAGCTGCCGCACGCTGCTGGCGCCGATCAGCACCGACGTCACCCGCGGGTCGCGCAATGCCCAGGCCAGGGCCAGCTGGGCGAGCGCCTGCCCGCGAGCCTGAGCGATCTCGTTCAGCGCGCGCACGTGGCGCAGCGTGTCCTCGGTCAGCAGGTCCCGCGACAGCGACTTGCCCTGGCTGGCTCGCGAGCCCTCCGGAATGCCGTTCAGGTACTTGTCGGTCAGCATCCCCTGGGCCAGCGGTGAGAACGCGATGCAGCCGACGCCCTGCTCCTCGAGCGTGTCGAGCAGCGCCTCCTCGATCCAGCGGTTGAGCATCGAGTAGGACGGCTGGTGGATCAGAAGCGGCACGCCCATCTCGCGCAGCAGCGCGGCGGCCTCGGCGGTCCGTTCCGGGGAGTACGACGAGACGCCGGCGTAGAGCGCCTTGCCGGAGCGGACGGCGTGTGCCAGCGCGCCCATCGTCTCCTCGAGCGGCGTCTCCGGGTCGAACCGGTGGCTGTAGAAGATGTCGACGTAGTCGAGCCCCATCCGGTCCAGCGACTGGTCGAGCGAGGCCAGCAGGTACTTGCGGGACCCCCACTCACCGTACGGTCCCGGCCACATGTCGTAGCCCGCCTTGGTCGAGATCACGAGCTCGTCGCGGTACGGGCGGAAGTCCTGGGCGTACAGCGTGCCGAAGTTGGCCTCCGCGCTGCCGTAGGGCGGTCCGTAGTTGTTGGCCAGGTCGAAGTGCGTGACGCCGAGGTCGAAGGCGCGGCGCAGGATGGCGCGCTGCCGGTCCAGGACGACGTCGTTCCCGAACCCGTGCCACAGGCCCAGGCTCACGGCGGGCAGCTTCAGGCCGCTGCGACCGGAGCGGCGGTAGGACATGGAGTCGTAGCGGTCGGGGGCGGCGACGTAGGGCTCAGGATTCATGGCGGTCATCCTGCCGCAGCCGACGCGCGGCCGGCGCGCGGCCGGCGGGCAGCCGACGGGCAGCGGACGCCGGACACCAGCGGGCAGCACGCACGAAGGCCCCCGCCGAGTGGCGGAGGCCTTCGCGAGGGTGGTGCGAGATCAGAGCGGAACGACGTTCTCCGCCTGCGGGCCCTTCGGGCCCTGGGTGATCTCGAACTCCACGCGCTGGTTCTCGTCCAGCGAGCGGTAGCCCTGGGACTGAATGGCCGAGTAGTGCACGAAGACGTCGGCGCCGCCACCGTCCTGAGCGATGAAGCCGAAGCCCTTCTCAGCGTTGAACCACTTCACAGAACCCTGTGCCATGCCGTCTCCTCCGTAGGGGACGTCCTACAGCCGACACTGTGCCGGCCTGATGTGCTGTCATGCGTCCCAACGTTGGAGCTGGCCCTGACGAGCGGAGCCCGGAAACACCGGATGCGAGGGCGGATACGCCGCCTCCACGACCGGTCAACGCAAGAAACACTGAACTGCAGCTTGACCAGTATGCCATGACGGGCGTGAGGCACCAGAGGTCTGGTCCATGAATCGGCGAGGTCAGGCACCCAGAGCGCGCGTGACCGCCTCCTCGACCGGGTCCTCCCCAGCCACCAGCTCCAGGACCCGCCGGCCCGACGCTGGGTTCCGCCGGAGCCGCTCGAGCAGGGCGGCGAGGACCGCGGCCACGTCCTCGCGGGGGACGTCGGAGCGCCCCGTTGCGGCGTCCAACCGGACCCGGCCCGTCCCCGGCTCGTCGGTGAGGCGGCCGGGGCGGACCACCAGCCAGTCCAGGTCACGGCGCCGGAGGTCCTCCTCCGCCGCCAGCTTCGCCCGCAGGTACACCACGAAGCCCGGGTCAACGCCCTCCGGGGTGGCGCCGTCACGCACCGACTCGACACCCATGGACGAGACCTGCAGGTAGCGGCGAACCCCGACCAGCTCGGCGGCGTCCGCCAGCAGCACCGCGGCCCCGAGGTCGACGGTCTGCTTGCGGGCGTCCCCGCTGCCCGGTCCGGCGCCGGCGGCGAACACCACGGCGTCGGCGCCGTTCAGCACCTGGGAGACCTCGTCCACGGAGACCGCCTCCAGGTCCAGCACGACCGGGCGGGCGCCGTCCTCCTGCAGGTCAGTCGCGTGCTCGCGGTTGCGGATCAGGCCAATCACGGTGTGCCCCTGTGCCACCAGGGCACGGCTCAGCCGGCGCGCCACCTGACCGTGCCCGCCGGCGATCACTACCAGCATGCGAGCCCCCTTCGCGGAACCCCGGCCGTCAGGACAGGACGCGCAACCGGATCGTCTCCGGCAGCTGCTCCAGCCGCTCGAGGATGACCGGCGTGTAGTCGGAGTTGACGTCCGTGACCAGGTAGCCGACCTCGCCCCGCGTGCTCAGCGACTGGGAGTCGACGTTCACGCCGTACTCGGCGAACATCGCGTTCACCTTGGCCAGGACGCCAGGCACGTTGCGGTGCACGTGAGCCAGGCGGTGCGAGCCCCCGAGCTCACCAGTGCTGATCGTCGGCAGGTTCACCGAGAGCGACGTCGACCCGCCGTCGGCGTAGCCGCGGAGCTTGCCGGCCACGAACCGGCCGATGTCCTTCTGCGCCTCCTCGGTGCTGCCGCCGATGTGCGGCGTGAGGATGACGTTGGGCAGCCCGCGCAGGTCCGACTCGAACGGGTCGCCCTGCCGCTTCGGCTCGGTCGGGAACACGTCGATCGCCGCGCCCGCGATGTGACCGGACTCGATGTGCTTGCGCAGCGAGGCGTGGTCGACGACGAAGCCGCGGGACATGTTCAGGAACAGCGACCGGGGCCGCATCGTGGCGAACTCGTCCTCGCCGAACAGGTTGCGGTTGCCGGGCCGGCCGTCGACGTGCAGCGACACGGCCTCGGCGGTTTCGAGCAGCTCCTGCAGGCTGCCGCAGCGCCGGGCGTTGCCCAGGGCGAGCCGGTCCTCGGTGTCGTAGAAGTAGACCGTCATGCCGAAGGCCTCGGCGAGCACCGACAGCTGCGACCCGATGTTGCCGTAGCCGACGATGCCGAGGGAGCGCCCGCGGACCTCGTGCGAGCCCTTCGCGGACTTGTCCCAGATGCCCGCGTGCATCGCGGCGTTCTTCTCCATCAGCCGCCGGGCCATGGCGATGATCGACCCCATGGCGATCTCGACCACGCTGCGGGTGTTGGAGTAGGGCGCGTTGAAGACCGCCACGCCGTGGCCGGTGGCCGCCGGCAGGTCGATCTGGTTGGTCCCGATGCAGAAGGCCCCGACCGCCTGCAGCTGAGGTGCCGAGGCCAGGACCTTCTCGGTCACGAAGGTGGTGGACCGGATGCCCAGCAGGTCGACACCTTCGAGGGCCTCGACGAGCTCGGACTCCTCCAGGGCGCCGGACCGGGTCTCGACCTCGTGCCCGCTCGCGCGAAGCAGCTCGGCCGCGTCCGAGTGGATGTTCTCCAGGAGCAGTGCCCGCACGCCGTCTCTCCGAATCTGTGGAGTCTGGGACCTCCAGCGTACGAGGCCGCGCAGACAGCACAGGCGCCGGTCCGAGTCGTGGACCCCTGGCCCTACCCTGGCGGCGTGGCTGGACGGCGGGGCGCGGGCTGGACGACGGGACCGCCGCCGGACGACGACGGACCCCCTCCCCCGCCATCGGTGGAGCCCGACCCGGATGACCCGCAGGGGTGGACCGTCGTCGTCGGGGGCGTCCCCAGCAGCTACGTGCACTTGGGCGACCCGACCCGGCTGGACTTCGAGTACGTCCGGTGGACGGGAGACCTGCTCGACGTCATTGCCCCCCAGGGACAACCGTTACGGTGCGTGCACATCGGCGGGGCCGGCTGCACCCTCCCCCGGTACGTCGCGGCGACCCGACCGGGTTCCCGGCAGGTGGTCCTGGAGAGCGACCCGGACGTGGTCGAGCTGGCCCGGGAGCGGTTCGGCTACAGCCGGCGCAGCGGGTTCCGGCTGCGCGTAGCCGACGGCTTGAAGGGCCTCGAGGTGCTCAACGACAGCGAGTGGGACGTCGTCATACGCGACGCCTTCGCCGGCCCCACCACGCCCGGGCACCTGACCACCACGAGGTTCGTGGCTGAGGTCGCGCGGGTGCTGGCGCCGGGAGGCGTCTACGTCGCGAACGTGGCGGACGTCCCCGGGCTGGGTCTGACCCGGCGCGAGGTCGCGACAGCTCGCACGGTGCTCGGGCAGGTCGCCCTGGTCGGAGAGACCCAGCACCTGCGCGGTCGCCGCTACGGCAACGTGCTGCTCATCGCCTCCCGGGCGCCACTGCCGGTCGCCGCGCTCACCCGGCGGGTGGTGTCGGGCCCGGTGCCGGCGCGCGTGGTGCCGCCGGAGGACGCCGCGGCTCTTGCGGCGGGCGCCCGGGTGATCGAGCCGGCTTCGGCGGGGTGATCGAGCCGGCCCCGGCCGAGTGACCCAGCCGGCCGACGTCCAGCCGAAACGGCGCGATCCCGGAACCCAACCGTCCTGGGTCCCGGGATCGCGTCGGATCGGTGTCAGGCCGTCCCGTCGTCCCCCTGCTCGGCCAGGAACTGCTCGACCTCGGCGCCCAGCTCGTCGGCGGACGGCAGCGCCAGCCCCTCGGAGGCCAGCAGGCTCGTGCGACCACGTGCGCCGACGTAGGCGTCGTACTGGTCCTCCAGGGCCCGGACGACGCGCGCCACCTCCTCGGAGCCGCGGACCTGCTCGCCGATGGCCTCGCGGGTCTCGGCAGCCGCGGCCTGCAGCGCGCCGGTCGGCAGGTCCAGGCCGGTGGTGCCGGAGACCCGGGCGAGCAGCACCGCGGCGGCGTCCGGGTACGGGGTCTCGGCCAGGTAGTGCGGAACCTGCGCGACGAAGCCGAGCGCGTCGTGTCCGTGCTCGCCCAGCCGCAGCTCGAGCAGCGCGGCGGCCGAGCCCGGCACCTGCACGGTGCCCGACCAGCCGTCCGTGGCGGGGACCAGCTCGGTGCGGTTCGCGTGGCCGATGATGCCGATGGGCCGGGTGTGCGGCACCGCCATCGGGATCGCGTGCAGGGCCACGGTCGTCCGGACGTCGAAGCGCTCGACCAGCTGTCGGACTGCGGCCACGAAGCGCTCCCACTGGACGTCCGGCTCCAGCCCGGTCAGCAGCAGGAACTCCTGGCCCCCGGCATCGGTCACCGCGTGCAGCTCCAGTCGCGGCTCCCGGTAGGAGGTGTAGTGGTCGCGGTCGTACAACATCGCGGGCCGGCGGGCGCGGTAGTCGATCAGCTGGTCGGCGTCGAACGTCGCGACCCGGCGGTGCTCCAGCGTTTCGAGCAAGTGGTCTGCGGCAAGGCGGGTGGCCGAGCCGGCATCGACGAAGCCCTGCAGCGCGTGCAGCAGCACTCCGGAGCCGTTCTCCCTCGGCTCGCTCTCGACCGTGTACAGCGTCTCGGGGTCCAGCACGTCATCCTCCGTCGTCCGTCGCCATCTCGAGCGGCCGGTCGAACCGGTGCGCGGTGGCTCTACGGACTCAACGCCGACGGGACGGCGTTCCATCCCGGCCCGCGGCGGACCTCCGGCTCAGTGCTCGTCGGCAGTGGGGGCAGGCAGCGGGCGGCCGTCGCGGCCGAGGCGCACCCGGCGGGGGTTGGCAAGCGAGCTGCCGCTGCGTGCACGCTCGGTCGAGGTGGTGCCTGTGGTCGTCTGGTCGCTCATCCGGTCTCCCGTCACATCCTCGTGTATCGACTTGCTATCTATTGTCTCTCGAGGAGTCGACGGCCGCTGCCCAGATCGCTGTGGGATCGATCACAGCCGTGCACGAACCGGACGTGTGACCACATCCGGCCCCGAGCTCGCAGGCGCGGGTAGACGCGGGAGAGGGCGCGTGTCATGTGCGGGAACAGGCCGGCGTCCGGACGCCGTTGCCCGGGAGTGAGCGACTCTCCCGCGGCCCCCGCCCTTCCCCTGTCGGTGCTCGACCTGTCGCCGGTGCCCTCGGGCACGCGGCCATCTCAGGCGCTGCACCGGACGGTTGAGCTGGCGCAGGCGGTGGAGCGGTGGGGCTACGACCGGATCTGGCTGGCGGAGCACCACTCCCTTCCAAGCGTCACCAGCTCAGCGCCGCCCGTGCTGATGGCCGCGGTCGCCGCCGCGACGAAGAACATCCGGGTCGGCTCGGGCGGGGTCATGCTGCCGAACCACTCACCGCTCGCCGTCGCGGAGACGTTCCGTGTCCTGGAGGGACTGCACCCGGGGCGGATCGACCTCGGCATCGGCCGGGCTCCTGGAACCGACCAGCTCACCGCGTTCGCCCTGCGCCGCAGCCGCCAGGCGCTCACCGCCGACGACTTCCCGCAGCAGTTCGCGGAGCTACGCGGCTACGTCGACGGCTTCGACGCCGACCACCCGTTCTCGGTGATCCGGGCCATGCCGGACGACGTCTCGCTGCCGCCGGTCTGGATCCTCGGGTCCAGCCTGTACGGCGGGCAGGCGGCCGGCGCGTTCGGCACCGGCTTCGCGTTCGCCGGGCACTTCGGCAGCGTCGACCCGGCCGAGGCGGTCGACGGCTACCGGGCCGCATTCGGCCCGTCCGGCCGCCCCGGTGACCCGGCTGAGCCACGGGTGATCCTCGCCGTCTCGGCGATCGTCGCCGACACCGAGGCGCGGGCCGAGGAACTCGCCCTCGCCAACGACCTGTCCACCGTGCGGCTGCGCACCAACCGTCCGGGACCGCTGCCCAGCCCGCAGGAGGCGGCGGCGCACGTGTGGACCGACCTGGAGCGGGAGACCGCCCGGGCGGCCCGCCGGTTCATCACGGTCGGGACGTCGGACGCCGTCCGGGAGGGGCTGCTGGCTCGGGCTCGGCACGCCGGCGCGGACGAGCTGATCGTCACCACGAACGTTCACGACCCCGCCGAGCGGCTGCGGTCCTACCAGCTCCTGGCCGAGTGCTTCGGCCTCACGAACCGCGCCGGCGCCGCGGCCTGAGCCGGCTGCTCCGACCCCGGCTGCACCCACACAGAGCCGCGGCCGGCGGACCCTATACACGGGGCGCCGGTATGGACAGCTTTGCGTGCGATATGCCGATGAAACGGTGCCGTGCGGCTTGCGGAACCGGCATTTCCGACGCAAAGAGCGTGCCTGCTCCAGCAGGGCCGCCCTGGCGACGCCGGAAAGCCGGTCCACAAGGAGCAAGCCGGTCGGCGCGGAGCAAGCGACGGGCGCCGCCGAACGCTCGACAACGCACCGCGCGACCTCAACGGCAGGAAGCTGCGGACTGCGCCGACGTGAGAGGCGGACTGCGCTGAAGTGAGAGCATGCGGCGACCCACCAGCCCGCAGCTGCGGAGGACCTCCATGCCAGGACTCGAAGGCCGCGTCGCGCTCGTCACCGGCGGCGCACGCGGCATCGGCGCCGCCACCGCCCGCCGGCTGACCGCCGACGGCGCGCGCATCGCCATCGCCGACGTCGACGAGACGAGCGCCACCGCCACCGCCGCGGACATCGGCGGCGGAGCCATCGGGATCGGCTGCGACGTCACGGACTCGACGGCCTGCGAGCGCGCGGTGGCGCGCGTCGTCGAGGAGCTCGGGCGCCTGCACATCCTGGTCAACAACGCCGGCGTCACCCGCGACAACCTGCTGTTCAAGATGTCCGAGCAGGACTGGGACACCGTGATGGCCGTGCACCTCAAGGGCGCCTTCCTGATGAGCCGGGCGGCGCAGCAGCATTTCGTCGCCGCCCGCTACGGCCGCATCGTCAACCTGTCGAGCGTCTCGGCGCTGGGCAACCGCGGCCAGGCCAACTACTCGGCGGCGAAGATGGGCCTGCAGGGCTTCACCCGCACCCTCGCCATCGAGCTCGGCCCGTTCGGCGTCACGGTCAACGCCGTGGCGCCGGGCTTCGTCGTCACCGACATGACGGACGCGACCGCAGCCCGGATGGGCATCACGCCCGAGCAGCTACGTGAGGCCTCCGCCAGCCAGACACCGGTCCGCCGGGTCGGTCAGCCGGACGACATCGCGAACGCGATCGCCTTCTTCGCCAGTGACGCCGCCTCGTTCGTCACCGGGCAGACGCTGTACGTCGACGGCGGCGCCAAGCTCTGACCGGCCCCAGCCACGGGCTCCGCGCCGAGCCACAGCGCCGACCTCAGTGCGGGGCCACCGCGCCGGACCACAGCGCCGAACCACAGCGCCAGACCTCAGCGCAGGACGTCGTCCCCCCGCTGCCGCAGCTCTGCGACGAGGGCGTGGCCGTCGGGTGCGTGCACCCACGGGACCCCTCGACCGGCCCGGGCGCCACGCGGCGTCCCGGCCAGCGGGACCGGGGTGCCGTGTGTCAGCACCTGCTCGGTGACGGCCAGCTGCCGGATGGCCACCAGCCGCACCTCGGCCGGCCGGGCCCAGGCGATCTCGTCGTAGAGCTGCGGGTCGTGCTGTCCGTCGTCCCCGACGAGCACCCAGCGCAGCTGCGGCAGCTCGTCCACCAGCCGGCGTAGCGTGGTGCGCTTGTGGTCCTGCCCGGAGCGGAACCAGCCCTCTGGGGTGGGGCCCCAGTCCGTCATCAGCAGCGGGCCGGCCGGGAACCCCCGGCGCTGCAGGAACCGGCTCAGTGCCGGCGCGAGGTTCCACGCGCCGGTCGAGACGTACACCACGAAGGCGTCGGGGTGGTGGCTGCGCAGGGTCCGGAACAGGTCCGCCATCCCGGGCACCGGTCGGCGGGACTCCTCCGGGCGCACGAACGTGTTCCAGAACGCGAGCAGCGGACGGGGCAGCGCAGTGATCAGCACGGTGTCGTCGATGTCGCTGATGACCCCCAGCCGCTCCTCCGCGCCGACGACCCGCAGCGGCGCCTCGCTCTGGTCGGCGTCGGCCACGCACAGCTTCGCGACGGTCCACCCGGCCGGGAGGTCGGCGTCCAGCACCGCGTCGACGTAGCCGCCGCGTCCGCTCTCGACGACGTGCTTTCGCCCGCCGACCTCGACCGTCACCGGGACGCCACCCAGCTTGGCGCTCACGAAGTGCCGCCAGCCGCGGGTGCCGGCGTCGTCTCGGTCGCCCACGCCCGGTGGCGACAGCAGGACCCGCGCCAGCACGCGCACCCATCCCTGCCCGCCGTAGCCGGTGTAGGCGATCACCCGCGGCCGCCAGCCACGGCGGCGCAGCACCCGGGCCAGGGTGCGGTTGAGGGCGTCCTCGGCGCGGGCGGCTCGGTGCAGCACCGGTTCCACGCTGCGTGCGGTCGACGTCACCGGGCCACTGTAGGAGCACCCGGACCCCTACAGCGGCGAACGCGCTCCCTAGGCTTCGGCGCATGACGGCGGACGCGCGGCTGGAGCTGACGGTCGAGGACCTCGGCAAGGGCGCCACCTACCCCTGGCTGACCGCAGTGGTGGTCCCCCGCCCGATCGCCTGGGTCAGCACGCTGTCCACCGAGGGGGTGGTCAACCTGGCACCGCACTCGTTCTTCACCGTCGCGTCCGCCGAGCCGCCGGTCGTCTCCTTCACCTCGGTGGGCACCAAGGACTCGCTGCGCAACATCCGCGAGACCGGCGAGTTCGTCGTCAACGTGGCCCCGCGCTCGCTCGCCGAGCAGGTCAACCGCACGAGCACCGACTTCCCTCCGGACGTCGACGAGCTCGCGGTCGCCGGCCTGACCCCGCAGCCCAGCACCCTGGTCCGGCCGCCGCGCGTCCTGGAGTCCCCCGTCGCCCTGGAGTGCGTGTCGGAGGGCGAGCGCTCGTTCGGGCGCAGCACGGTCGCCTTCGGCCGGGTGGTCCACCTGTCGGTGTCGCGCGCGGTGCTCGCGGACGACGGCCTGCCCGACGTGCGCGCTCTGAACCCGGCCACCCGGCTGGGCCGCGAGGAGTGGGGAGCCCTCGGTGAGGTCTTCAGCCTGCACCGGCCGCGTTTCCGCGAGTCAGCCCCGCCCGCCGGCTGACACGCTCGCCGGCTGCGGGCGGTACCGCCAGAACTCCGGCTTCCACACGACGACGGCGACCATCGCCACGACCACGAGCAGTCCCCCGCCGGTGACCGCGGCACGGGTGCCGAGCACGTCACCAAGCGTCCCGTGCAGCAGGTCCGCCAGCCGTGGCCCGCCGGAGACCACGACGATGAACACGCCCTGCATCCGGCCGCGCATCTCGTCGGTCGCGGCCTCCTGCAGCAGGGCGCCGCGGAAGACCATGCTCACCAGGTCGGCCGCCCCGCCGAGCGCGAGGAACAGCGCGGCCCACCGCAGCGAGCCGGACAGCCCGAAACCCGCGACGAAGAGGCCCCAGCAGCACACCGCCACGGTGACGGCTGCTCCGTGCCGGCGCAGCCGGGTGAAGCTGCCCGACAGAAAGCTCGCGACGAGCGCACCGGCCGGGATGGCCGCGTACAGAACACCGAGGGCGAGGCCTCCGCCGGGAGGGTCGCCGAACGTGCGCTCGGCCATCTCCGGGAACAGCGCCCGCGGCATGCCCAGCACCATGGCCAGGATGTCGGCGAGGAACGAGACGAGGAGCACCCCTTGCGCAGACAGGTAGCGGACGCCCTCCACCACCGACCGCAGCCCGGTGCCCCTGCGGGTCCCGTCCGCAGTCGGGACCGGCGGTACCGCCGGCAGCCGGCGCACCACCACCACGGCCACCAGCAGCGCGACGGTGTCGAGCAGATAGAGGGTCGGCAGGCCGGCCACCGGGATCAGCGCGCCTGCCACCAACGGCCCGAGGACGAAGCCCAGCCCCGACACGGTCGACTGCAGCGCCCCGGCGGCGGCGAGCTCCTCGGTCGGCACCAGCCGCGGCACGATGGCTCCCCGAGCAGGCGCGTTCAGCCCGACGCAGGCCTGCTGCGCCGCCAGCAGCACGAGCACCACCCACACCGACCGCGACCCGGCGAAGGCCTGCAGCCAGAGCAGCAGCGAGGTGAGCGCGATCCCGGCGTTGGTCACGACGAGCAGGTTCCGGCGGTCGACCGCGTCGGCCACCGACCCGCCCCAGAGCCCGAACACCAGCAGCGGCAGGAGCGCCGCGGCGCCACTGACGCCCACCCATGCCGACGAGCCCGTGTCGTCGAAGATCTGCTTCGGCACCGCGACGGCGGTGAGCTGGCTGCCGACGGCGGTGACCACGGTGGACGCCCATAACCGGCGGTACGCCGGACGTCGCAGCGGGCGGGTGTCGAGCAGGGCCGCCCGCCAGTCGCGCCCCCTCACGAGCGCCGGGGGCGGACCGCCTCGACGCCGGGCGCGCCGGCTCCGCCCCCGGCCCGGTCGGCACGGACCCGCTCGTGGACGGACGCGCTCACCGCGTCAGCCTTTCACGAACGTGCCGCCACACGCGCGAGACCCCCGACCAAGCGGTCGAGGGTCTCGAGAAGAGATATCGGCGCTCCACCGGGCATGACGCCGTGCGCCGGAGCCGGGCGGTGAGCCGGGGAGGACGCCGGCTCAGGCAGCCTGCAGCCGGGCCAGCTCGCGGTCGTACTCGCGGGCCAGGGCGTCCACGAGGTCGAACCGCTCCTCGGCGACGGCCTGGTTGACGCGCTCGATGTAGGCGACCTCGAGGTCGCTGCGGGAGGTGCTTAGGGTCATGGCGGGACTCCTGTCGAGGACGAGGCCCCCGGTCCGTGCTGGACATCGTCGTCGCATCGCCGCCGGGCGGCGACAGGCGGATCGGTGGGCGCCTGTGGTTCGGCGCCGTTGCCGCCCGGTCGGTCGTGCTGTCCGCCGGACATCTTCAGTCTAAAGGTATGATCTTAGTTGCGACAGCGGGACCGTCCGGCGGGCCGGTGATCCCGGTCACACCAGGTGACGTGCGGAGACAGAGCCAGCAGACTCAGCCAGCAGACTCAGCCCGAGAGTCAGCCGACCCTGCCGACCGGTCCGACGCCCGCCACTCGGACGACGGCCTCGCCGCGTTCGTCCGAGGCGGACAGGTCGACCTCCGCTGCCACCGCCCAGTCGTGGTAGCCCTCGGGGTCGTCCAGCACCTGCCGGACCCGCCAGAGCCCCGGCGCGGTCTCGACCTGCAGCAGCTTGGGACCGCGTGCGTCCGGGCCCGTGCCGACGTCCGGATGCTCGGTGAAGTACGGGCGCATCGCCTCCTCCCAGGACGCCGCGTCCCAGCCGTCCGCCCCGTCGAGCTCACCGAGCTCGTCCCAGTGCCGGAGCGCCAGCAGCTCGACCCGGCGGAACATCGCGTTGCGCACCAGCACGCGGAACGCCCGCTCGTTGGCGGTGACCGGCGGCGGTGGGCCTTCCCCACCCGAGACGGCTGCGACTGCGGCGGCCTGCGGGTCGGACAGCTGCTCCCACTCGTCCAGCAGGCTGGAGTCGGTCTGCCGCACCAGCTCGCCGAGCCACTCGGTGAGGTCGGTGACCTCCTCGGTCTTCAGCGACGCCGGGACGGTCCGCCGCAGCGCCTTGTACGCGTCGGCGAGGTAGCGCAGCACCAGCCCCTCCGAGCGGGCCAGGCCGTAGTAGGACACGAGCTCGCCGAACGTCATCGCGCGCTCGTGCATGTCGCGTGCCACCGACTTCGGCGACACGGCGTGGTCGCCGATCCACGGGTGGCCGGCTCGGTAGGTGGCGTACGCGTGCTCCAGCAGGTCCGCCAGCGGCCGCGGCCAGGTGACGTCCTCCAGCAGCTCCAGCCGCTCCTCGTACTCGATCCCCTCCGCCTTCATCGCGGCGACCGCCTCGCCCCGTGCCTTGAACTGCTGGGCCATCAGCACCTGACGCGGGTCGTCCAGGGTCGACTCCAGCACCGACAGGACGTCGAGGGCGTACGTCGGCGACTCCGCGTCCAGCAGCTCGAGGGCGGCCAGCGCAAACGCCGAGAGCGGCTGGTTCAGGGCGAAGTCCGCCTGCAGGTCCACGGCCAGGCGCGCCCGACGTCCGGTCTCGTCCGGCTGGTCCAGCTGCTCGACGACCCCGGCGGTCCGGAGCGCGCGGTACATCGCGACGGCCCGTCGCACGTGGTGGACCTGGGCGGCCGGCTTCTCATGGTTGTCGCGCAGCAGGTGTCGGAAGTGGGCCAGCGTGTCCCCCGGCCGGCTGATGACGTCGAGCAGCATGGCGTGTGTGACCAGGAACCGGCTGGCCAACGGCTCCGGCTCGGCGGCGACCAGCCGCTCGAAGGTCTCGGCGGACCACGACACGAAGCCCTCCGGAGGCTTCTTGCGCTGCACCTTGCGGCGCTTCTTGGGGTCGTCGCCGGCCTTGGCGAGCGCGCGCTCGTTCTCGATGACGTGCTCGGGCGCCTGGACGACGACGTAGCCGGCCGTGTCGTAGCCGGCGCGCCCGGCCCGCCCGGCGATCTGGTGGAACTCGCGGGCGTTCAGCCGCCTGGTGCGCCGCCCGTCGTACTTGGTGAGGGAGGTCAGCAGCACCGTCCGGATCGGGACGTTGATGCCTACACCCAGGGTGTCGGTGCCGCACACCACCTTGAGCAGGCCCGCCTGCGCCAGCTGCTCCACCAGCCGGCGGTACCGCGGCAGCATCCCGGCGTGGTGCACGCCGATGCCGTGCCGGACGAGGCGGGACAGCGTCCGCCCGAACCCGGAGGTGAACCGGAACCCGCCGATCGCCTCGGCGATCGCGTCCTTCTCCTCGCGCGTGCAGACGTTCACGCTCATCAGCGCCTGCGCGCGCTCCAGCGCGGCCGCCTGGGTGAAGTGCACGACGTAGACCGGCGCCTGGTTGGTGTGCAGCAGCTCGTCGAGCGTCTCGTGCAGCGGGGTCAGCACGTATGAGTGGCTGAGCGGCACCGGACGCTCGGCGCCGGCGACGACCGCCGTCGACCGCCCGGTGCGCCGCGTGAGGTCGCCGGTGAAGAAGGACACGTCGCCGAGGGTGGCCGACATCAGCACGAACTGGGCCTGCGGCAGCTCGACGATCGGGACCTGCCAGGCCCACCCGCGCTGCGGGTCGCCGTAGAAGTGGAACTCGTCCATGACCACCTGGCCGACGTCCGCCGCGCTGCCCTCGCGCAGCGCCAGGTTCGCCAGCACCTCGGCGGTGCAGGTGATGATCGGCGCCCCCGCGTTGACGGCCGCGTCGCCGGTGACCATGCCGACGTTGGCCGAGCCGAACGCCTCGCACAGCTGGAAGAACTTCTCGCTGACCAGCGCCTTGATCGGCGCGGTGTAGTACGTGCGACGTCCCGCGGCGAGGGCGGCGAGGTGGGCGGCGGTCGCCACGAGGGACTTGCCCGAGCCGGTGGGCGTGGCGAGCACCAGGTTGCCGCCTGTCAGGACCTCGAGCACCGCCTCCTCCTGGGCGGGGTACAGCGTCAGCCCGCGCGCCGACGTCCAGGAGATGAACGCCTCGAAGACCGCGTCGGGGTCGGCGGTCGAGGGCAACAGCTCGGCGAGCGTGGGCGTGGTCATCGTCGCCATCCTGCCCTGCCGGCTCCGTCACCCGTCCAGCGGCGGCCCCCATATCCGCCGAACGTGGGGAATCCGGCGGCCCCGGTCGCCGCGGCGGGACGGCCGGTGAGAACGCGAAAACTCGGCCTCGGGAGCGGTTGGCCGCAAGAATCGACGCCGTCGCGCCCCGCAAGACGTCGACGTACGTCAACCTGCCGGGCGTTCTGTCACGCGCCACAAGCTTGCGGGCGCGGACCTCCTGGTCCGCGCCCGCTTGCGCGTGTGCTTCAGACCACCGCGAGCGGCGCGTTCACGGCGGCGTCGATCTGGTCCAGCACCTGCTCGGCCTGCTCGTGCGGCACCTGACAGGTACCGGCGTTCTGGTGGCCGCCGCCGCCGAAGCCGAGCATCAGCGCGCCGATGTCGACCGGCGACGTGCGGTCCAGGATCGACTTGCCCACCGCGAGCACCGTGTTCTGCTGCTGCTTGCCCCACAGGACGTGCGCGGACACCCGGCACTGCGGAAACAGCGCGTAGACCATGAACCGGTTGCCGGCGTGGATGACGTCCTCACCGCGCAGGTCCACGATCACCAGGTCGCCGCGGACGGTGCAGGTGCGGCGTAGCTGGTCGACGAAGAGCTCGCTCTGCTGGCGGAACAGGTCCACCCGCTCGGCGACGTCCGGAGTGGCCAGGATGTCCTCGACCGAGGCGCGCTGGAGCACAGTCTCGATGAGCTGCATCATCAGCTGGTAGTTGGAGATGCGGAAGTCGCGGAACCGGCCGAGGCCGGTGCGGCTGTCCATCAGGAAGTTCAGCAGCGTCCAGCCGGTCGGGTTCAGGATGTCCTCGAGCTCATAGGCCGCGGAGTCGGCCTGGTCGACCGCGCGCATCAGCTCCGACGAGACCTGCGGGAAGGCTCCCGCCCCGCCGTAGTAGTCGTAGACCACGCGGGCCGCCGAGGGGGCGGCTGCGTCGATGACATGGTTCGTCGCCGCGCCCGCGTTGCGCAGCGTCTCGCTGTGGTGGTGGTCGAACACCAGATGAGCGCCCTGGGCATAGGGCAGGTTGGTGAGGATGTCGCGCTCCGCGACGGCTACCGCACCATCCTGGACGTCCTTCGGATGGACGAAGAGGATGTCGTCGATCAGGTCCAGCGAGCGCAGCAGCACCGCGCACACCAGGCCGTCGAAGTCGCTTCGCGTGACCAGCCGGTACCTGTCCGCCATGCCGTGTGTCTCCCCACTCGCCGCGGCCCTCGCCGCCGATCTGTCCCGGTGGCCTCGTGCCACCGCGTGTGGGGTATGTCGGCCCCGGCCGCCCCGCCGAGGATCGCCCATTCGGGGGACCTCGGCGGCGCGGCTGGGTGGGGCGGCTGGTGCCCTCGAGGCCGCTCGGCGGCTGCGCGGGTCAGAGCGGGGCCGGCGTCAGCGGCCGCCCTCGATCTTCCGCGACCGCTGGTCCTCACCCGGGCCGCCGTAGGGGTAGTCGGCCGCGCCCGGGTCGCTGGCGGCGTCCAGCTGGGCCAGGTCGTCCGGCTCCAGCTTGAGGTCGGCCGCGCCCAGGTTGTCCTCGAGCTGCTCCAGGGTCCGGGCGCCGAGGATGACCGAGGTCACCGCCGGCTGGGCCACCAGCCAGGCGAGGGCGACCTGGGCCATCGAGGCGCCGCGCCGGTCGGCGACCTCGCGGACGGCATCCACGACGTCCCACGTGCGCTGCTGGACGCTGCGCCGGCCGTACGCCTCCACGCCGCGCTCGGGGTTCTCGCCGAGCCGAGTGGCGCCCGCCGGGCGCTCCTCGCGGCTGTACTTACCGGTCAGCCAGCCACCGCCCAGCGGAGACCAGGGCAGCAGGCCGAGACCGTTGGCCTGTGCCGCAGGGACGATCTCCCACTCGATCTCGCGAACGAGAAGGTTGTACTGCGGTTGCAGGGTCACGGGTACGGGAAGTCTGTGCCGCTCGGCCAGGTCGACGATCCGCTGCAGCTGCCAGCCGGTGAAGTTCGACAGGCCGGCGTAGTGCACCTTGCCGGCCCGGGTGGCGTCGTCGAAGAACCGCAGCGTCTCCTCCATCGGAGTCAGCGGGTCGAACGCGTGGCACTGGTACAGGTCGACGCGCTCGACACCGAGCCGGCGTAGCGATGCGTCAAGGGCGCGGGTGAGGTGCCGGTGCGAGAGGCCCACGTCGTTGGGACCGTCACCCATGGGGAACCGGCCCTTGGTGGCGAGGACGACGCGGTCGCGGTTCTCGCTCGAGGTCTTTGCGAGCCAGCGGCCGATGATCTCTTCGCTGACGCCGGTTCCGTAGACGTCCGCCGTGTCGATGAGGGTGCCGCCGGCGTCGAGGAAGCGGTCGAGCTGCGCGTGCGAGTCGGCCTCGTCGGTCTCCCGACCGAAGGTCATGGTGCCGAGCGTGAGGGTGGACACGGCCGCGCCACTGCGGCCGAGGAGACGTTGCTGCATGGACAGGCTCCTGGTGGTGTGGGCAGAGGCCCTCACGCTATCCGCGCCTGCCGTTCCTGCACGCCGAGCGGTCGTGCTCAGGAGGTGGCGCTCAGGAGGTGGCTCGGCGAACCGTCCGGCGGGTGAGACGGGCCGCCACCGTGCGCCGCGCCTGCTCGCGGGCGATGCGGCGCGCCTCGGCGAAGTACTCCTCGGACCCCAGCTTGCCGCTCACCCAGCTGCGACCGCGCGGGTCGACGACCTTGTCACGTCTCACCATGACGTCCCCTTCCGATATCCGGGCCATGGTACGCCGTCGGAAGCGTCCCGCCACGGAGGTCATACCTGCGCCAACCCGGCGCCGAGCAGGTTGGCCAGCACCCGGGTCAGCTCCACGTCGGTGCGCCCCAGGTCGCCCACGCGCGGGGCGTCGACGGTCAGCAGGCCGAGCGGCAGCGACCCCGCGGTGACCGCCACGGCAACCACGGTGAGGTACCCGGCGGCGGGGGAGGGAGCCACCATCGGGCTGGACCGGACGTCGTCGACCACGACGTAGTCACCGGCCCGGACGACGTCCAGCACCGCGTCGCCGTCGGGCGTCCCGGCGACGAAGCTGCCGCGCGGCTGCATCGACCGACCGCCCCAGACCTCGCGGGTCAGTCCCTGCCAGTCGTCGTCCAGCCGGTAGAACGCGCTGCGCGAGCCGTCCGCCGTCAGCCGGACCACCGCGTCGACCACGGCCTGGCTCAGCTGCCCGGCCACGGTCGCGCGCCCGTCGGCTGTCCGCTGGTCGGCCATGTCGCCGAGGTAGTTGGTGATCGGCGCCAGCGCGCCGTTCAGAGTGAGCATCAGCTCCGCCTCGGCGTCGACCGCCACCTGCTCGGCCGTGCGCAGCCGTCGCTGGGTGCGTCGCTCCTGCAGTGCTCCGATCACGACCGTGGCGCCGGCCAGCACGGCGCCGAGCGTGAGCAGCGCGGTGCGGGCGCGGCCGACCGCGTCGCCGCCCGTGGCCGAGACCACGTAGGTCGCGGCCGCCGCCACGACGGCGGCCGCGGTCAGCAGGTACCCCTTCAGCCGCTCCGGGTCCTTGCTCGACCTCGCCGTGGTCACCGTCGCCGTCCTTGTCGCCGTGCCGGTCGCCGTCCCTGTCGCCGTCCCTGTCGCCGTGCCTGCGGCCGTCCCCCTGGCCGCGCCTGCCGCCGTGCCTGCCGCCGTCCCTGCCGCCGTCCCTGTGGCCGTCGCCGACCCCGTGCCGTTCCCATGCCCGTCCCCCCTGCCTGGCGCGGTTCTCCTCACTCGCTGGCCGGAGGCTATCGACGGGCACCGACAACGGCGCCGCGCCGCGTTGGCGTCATCGTGGCAACGAGCATCGCGACGACGAACGCCGTTGCCACAATCACGCCCACGCCGGCGCACGGCTGCCCTGCCCCCCGCTCAGCCGGTGGCGGTACAGGCCAGCGGCGGGCTCCAGCCCGGGCGTCGACCCGGGCCGGCGTCGTACGGTGAGTGCGACCGGACCGGAAGGCGCCTGCCGACGAGGCGACGAGGGAGCCGTGGTGACTGCACGCGCGGAGGGGCGGACCCGCCCCCGCCGGGCCACCGCCGGGAGAACCGACCCCGCGGTCGACCCCGTCGCGGACGGGGCGCTCGTCGGCCCGGACGGCTGGGCGCCGTCCCCGCTGCGCACCGGCATCTCGGGCTGGACGTACGCCGGCTGGCGTCGGGCGTTCTACCCGGCGGGCCTGGCCCAGCGGCGCGAGCTGGAGTTCGCCTCCCGGCGGCTGAACAGCATCGAGATCAACGGCTCCTTCTACTCGCTGCAGCGGGTGGAGTCCTGGCAGCGCTGGTACGCCGAGACGCCGCCGGGCTTCGTCTTCTCGGTGAAGGGCCCGCGGTTCGTCACCCACATGAAGAAGCTGCGCGACGTCGAGGCTCCGGTCGCGAACTTCTTCGCCTCCGGGCTGCTGGCGCTCGCGGAAAAGCTCGGACCCGTCCTGTGGCAGCTCCCACCTAACTTCGGCTTCTCGGCCGAGCGGCTGGAGGAGTTCTTCGCGCTGCTGCCCCGCACCACCACGCAGGCGGCCGAGCTGGCCACCCGGCACGACGCCCGCATGGACGACCGCGCACTCACCACGACCACGGTGCACCAACCGCTGCGGCACGCCCTGGAGGTGCGGCACGCAAGCTTCGCCGAGCCCGCGTTCGTCGAGCTGCTGCGCAGGCACGACGTGGCGCTCGTCTGGGCCGACACCGGCGGACGGTTCCCCGAGATCGCCGACGTCACGTCCGACTTCGCCTACCTACGTCTGCACGGTGCCGAGGAGCTCTACACCAGCGGCTACGACGAGCCGGCTCTGCGCTGCTGGGCGGGGCGGGTGTGTCAGCTGCGGGACGGTGCGACGCCGGACGACGGAACCCGGCTGGCTCCGGACGCGCCGCGGCGTCCCCGCGACGTCTTCGCCTACTTCGACAACGACGTCAAGGTGCGGGCGCCGGTCGACGCGATGCGGCTGGCCGAGCTGACCGGCTCGGCCGAGCTGACCGGCTCGGCCGGGGAGCGACGCGAACCGCAGCAGGCGGAGCGCCCCTAGACCGAGCGTCGGCGCTCGCTTCCGACGTCAGGCCGTCACCAGCTCGCGCTCCAGCGCCGCGGCCTCCGCGTCGAGGTCCTCCAGGCTCGCCCAGCCCCCCGGGCGCGGCCAGGCCTCGGCGGCCAGGATCAGCGCCGCGGTCACGCACGCGATCGCCGACGACCACGCGACCGCCGCGTCTCCGGTCAGCACCCCGGTGCACAGCCACAGTCCGGTGCAGGCGACGGACATCCCCCACGCCGAGGCCGCGACGCCGGAGGGCCGGCGGTGCCACCAGGTCGACGCGGTGGCCACCAGCTGCGGAATGCGCGCGATCAAGCCGGTGGCCGCGAGCGGCAGGATGAGCCAGGCCATTGGCAGCAGCAACACCGAGCCGGCGACGGCGGAGCCGGCCAGCCCCAAGCGGGTCAGCCGAACCAGGCGGTTCACGTCCGCCGCCAGAACAAGCCAGAGGACGACGACCCCGCCGGCGAGCACGCACGCGTTGGCGAGCACTTGGGCACCCTGCTGGGTGCGGATGCCATAGGCCAGCCAGGCCACGGCGGCCAGTGTGTTCACCGCCCACGAGCCGATGCTCAGACCCGCGGTCTCCCGGGTGCGGACGAGACGGACGATCTGCGGGACGGCGATGAGGCAGCCGATCGCGGCGGCGGCGTAGCTGGCGGAGGTGGCGACGGTGGACAGCGCGAGCACGGGGAGACGACCAGTTCTGAAGTGTTGTCGGGACATGGCTTTTCGAGGACATGGCAAAGGGCTGGCCGGGATCGGCCAGCCGCGTCCTAGCGGGGGTACGTCTGTGCGTCGGCAGCCGCCACGCCGGACCGTAGGACCCGCGTTGTGGTCCGCATCACAGGTCCGGCTCGATGCGGGGTCGTGAGAGCCTGCCCGCATGTCACGGGCGCTCGTGGTCGGTGCGGCCCTGGTCGACGACCTGCGGACGCCGGGACGACTGCTCGCCGCCCGGCGCAGCGGGCCGCCGCCACTGGCCGGCCGGTGGGAGCTGCCGGGCGGCAAGGTGGAACCGGGTGAGCCCCCGCCGGACGCGCTCCGCCGCGAGCTGCGCGAGGAGCTCGGCGTCGACGTCCGGCTGGGCGACGAGATCCCGCCCGAGGTCGGCGCTGCCTGGCCCCTGTCCGAGCGCTACGAGATGCGGGTCTGGCTCGGCTCCGTGGTTGCTGGGCGTCCGGCCCCGCTGACCTCGCACGACGAGCTGCGCTGGCTGGCACCACCGCAGTGGCAGGACGTCGACTGGCTGGACGGCGACCGCCCGGTGCTCGCCGCGCTGCGCCGACGCGGCTTCGGGACCACACTGGCCCCAACCCCGCGCTCGCCGGACGAGCGCTCCACCGACCGGAAGGGCATGCGATGACGGACCAGCCCGACGAGCTGCCGGCGGACGCACCGGAGGCCGACTACCTGGAACAGCACCAGGCCGCGTTGCCCGGGGACGCCGACGAGCTGGACGCGCGGGCCGCCGTCGACCCCGACGTCGAGGCCAACCCCGCCGACGTCCTGGAGCAGGCCGAGCCGGTGCCGGTGGACGACGAGGACGAGCGGGCCGAGTAGTTCCATCGACGCTGTAGTTCCATTGATGCTCGGCCCGTGCTACGACGAACCCATGAGCGACAACGGACCGACGCTCGGCGACGGGAAGATCTGCTACCTGCAGCTCCCGGCCCGCGACGTCCAGGAGTCGGCCCGGTTCTACTCCGAAGCGCTCGGCTGGACCGTCCGCCGGCGCGGTGACGGAAGCGCCGCCTTCGACGACGGCGTGAACGAGGTCAGTGGCAGCTGGGTGCTCGACCGACCGCCGGCCGCCGAGCCGGGCCTGCTGATCTACGTCATGGTGGCCGACGCCGACGCGACGCTCGCGCGGGTCGTGGCTGCCGGAGGCGAGGTCGTCCAGCCGGTCGACCGCTCCGGGGGGGACGTCCTCGCCCGCTTCCGCGACCCGGCGGGCAACGTGCTGGGCCTGTTCGAGCAGCCCGGACTGGCCGTCGCGAGCCGAGGCCAGCAGGCTGAAACCCCGCAACGGTGAAGGCGTTGTCCCACGCGCCCTGTCCGAGGAGAGGCCATGCACAGCCCGGCCGGTTACCACCCCGCGAACCCCGAGAGCGTCTTCACCTACGGCGCACCTTCGTTGAAGTTCGGCAATGGCGCGAGCGACGAGATCGGCTACGACCTCAGCCTCACCGGCGCGCGCCGCGTGCTGGTGGTGACCGACCCGGGGGTGGCGGCTACCGGCATCCCGCAGCGCGTCGCCGACCAGATGGGCCGCTTCGGCATCGAGGCCCGGGTGTTCGACGGCAGCCATGTGGAGCCGACCGATGCGAGCCTGCAGGCCGCGATCGACCACGCGCGTGAGACCGGCCCCTGGGACGCCTACGTCGCGGTCGGCGGCGGCTCCAGCATCGACACCGCCAAGGCGATCAACCTACTCACCACCAACCCCGGCGAGCTGATGGACTACGTCAATGTGCCAGTCGGTCAGGGCAGGGCCCCCACCGAGCCGCTGCGGCCGCTCGTCGCCGTGCCGACCACCACGGGCACCGGTGCGGAGAGCACGACCGTCTGCATCATGGACGTCCTGGCGCTGAAGGTGAAGACCGGCATCAGCCACGCTCGCCTGCGGCCGACCCTGGCGGTCGTCGACCCCGACCTCACGCTGAGCCAGCCGCCCGGCGTCACCGCCGCGGCCGGGATGGACATCCTCTGCCACGCCCTGGAGAGCTACACCGCGCGGCCGTACAGCAGCTACGAACGCAAGACGCCCGAACGGCGGGTGCCGTACTGCGGGTCCAACCCGGTGGCGGACATGTGGTCCGAGAGGGCGTTGAGCCTGCTCGCGGAGTCGTTCCGGCAGGCGGTGCGAGACGGCACGGACACCGCCGCGAGGGGCGCGATGGCGCTGGCCGCGACCTTCGCCGGCCTCGGGTTCGGCAACGCCGGGGTTCACATCCCGCACGCCAACGCCTACCCGATCGCCGGCCGGGTCAAGGACTTCCACCCCAAGGACTACCCGGCGGACGAGCCGATGGTGCCGCACGGCATGTCGGTGTCGCTGACCGCGCCCGAGGCGTTCCGGTTCACCTTCGACGCCGCACCCGACCGGCACCTGCGCGCCGCCCGGCTGCTCGCGCCCGGCGTCGACGAGCCCGCCGATCCCGCCGAGCTGCTGCCCACGGTGCTCGTGGACCTGATGCGCGACATCGACATCCCGAACGGCGTGGCGGCGGTGGGCTACGACGACTCCGACGTCGACGACCTGGTCGAGGGGACGATGAAGCAGCAGCGGCTACTGGCCATTGCGCCCAAGGACGTCACCGAGGACGACGTGGCCGGAATCTTCCGCCGGTCGATGTCCCTGTGGTGACTCCGGGCCGCTCAGCGGGCGGGCTCGAGCACCGTCATCCCGGCTGCCCCGGCGGAGGGGTCGTCCATCGCGGCCAGCGCCGTCCCGGCGTTCGCGAGGCCGAGCACCTGGCTCACCAGCTGCTCCGGACGCAGAACGCCGTCGGCCACCAGCCGCAGCAGCGGCGGGTACTCGTGCGCCGCCATCCCGTGCGAGCCGTAGACCTCCAGCTCCCGAGCCACCACGAGGTCCATAGGCAGCGGCGGCGTCGCGGCGTCCCCCAGCAGCAGCCCCACCTGCACGTGCCGGCCGCGGCGGCGCAGCGACCGCACCGAGGCCACCGCCGTCGCGGGTGAGCCGAGCGCGTCCAGCGACACGTGGGCCCCTCCCCCGGTGACCTCGCGGACGGCGGCCGCGACGTCACCGGCGCCCCGCGCGTCGGCCGCCTCGTGCGCGCCCAGCTCCCGCGCCCGCCGCAGCGCCCGTTCCGACACGTCCACGGCCACGACCCTCGCGCCCAGCGCCACGCCGATCATCACCGCCGACATCCCCACACCGCCGCACCCGTGCACGGCCAGCCAGCGGCCCTCGCTCAGCCGGCCGTGCGCCGTCAGCGCGCGGTACGCCGTGGCGAAACGACACCCGAGGGACGCCGCAGCCACGAACCCCACGGCGTCCGGCAGCTCGACCAGGTTGGTGTCGGCGGCGTGCAGGGCCACCCGCTCGGCGAACGACCCGGGCCCGGTGAACCCGGGCTGGGTCTGCCAGGGGCACACCTGCTGCTCCCCCGCGGCGCAGTACTCGCAGCGGCCGCACCCGCACACGAAGGGCACCGTCACCCGTTGACCGGTCCGCCAGCCGCGGACCCCCGGCCCGACCTCGACCACCGTGCCCGCGAGCTCGTGCCCTGGCACGTGCGGCAGCGCGACGGGGTCGTGCCCCTTCCAGGCGTGCCAGTCCGAGCGGCACACACCGGTGGCGGCCACCTCGACCACCACCCCGTCGTCCGGGCAGAGCGGCTCGCGCACCTCGACGACGGACGGCTGCTGCCCGTACGCCGAGTAGGTGACGGCTCGCAGGGTCCCGCTACCCCTCGGGCGTCGACGGGACGCCGAACAGCGGGAACAGCCGCTCGGTGTCGAGAAAGAACGTCAGCTCGACGATCTTGCCGTCGACCACCTCGAGCACCTGCAGCGACCACGGCTCGAAGGCGCCGCCCGGGCCGCTAGGCCGGTACTGCGCGAACGCCGGCCGGCCGTTCGCCTGGGTGGGCAACAGGCGTGACCCGCGGCAGCCGGCACCGGTACCGGTCCACCAACCCAGGATCTCCTCGCGGCCGCTCAGCCACAGCTCGTACGGCGGCATCGACTGGGTGGCGTCCTCGTGCAGCAGCGAGGTGAGCTCGTCCATGTCGTAGCGCTCGAAGGCATCCAGGTAGCGCGCGAGCAGCTCGCGGTCGGCGTCCCCCATCGGGGACTCCGGCTCCACCGGCTGCACGTCTCGCGCGGCCAGCGTGGCACGGGCCCGCTGCAGCGCGCTGTTCACCGACGCCACCGACGTCCCGAGCAGGTCGGCGACCTCGGCCGCCCGCCAGCTGAGCACCTCGCGCAGGATCAGCACGGCGCGCTGCTGCGGCGGCAGGTGCTGCAGCGCGGCGACGAAGGCGAGCCGCACGGTGTCGCGCGACACGGCGAGGTCGGCGGGGTCCGCGTGAGCGGGCAGCACGCTCTGGTCGGGTATCGGCTGGATCCAGCTGGTCTCCGGCAGGGTGCCGCCAACCGGCGCGGACGACGACTGGGCCGGCCCGAGGTCCATCGGGCGGGCCCGCCGCTTGGTGCCGTTCAACGCGTCGAAGCAGACGTTGGTGGCGATCCGGTACAGCCAGGAGCGCAGCGAGGACCGGCCCTCGAACCGGTCCAGCCCGCGCCACGCGCGCACCAGCGTCTCCTGCACGGCGTCCTCGGCCTCGAAGGCCGAGCCCAGCATTCGGTAGCAGTAGGCAGTGAGCTCGATCCGGTGCCGTTCCAGGTCGTCGGTCCCGGGCGTCCGAGGTCGCTCGTCCGTCCTGTCCGTGGCCACATCGGTCATCCGCATCGCTCCTCGGTCCAGGTCCGGTTCTGCGCCAGCCTAGGACCGGACGGATGCCGTGGTCGATGGTCTGGCGGCGGCAATGCCAGCCACGGGGCGAGTGGGTCCTGTCCCCTCCCGGGCATGGTCAGTCCGGTCTCAGGGCGTCCGGCGCGGTTTCCGGAGCGATCCCCGGAGCGGCATCTGGGGAAGCTCCGGCAGCGGCTTCCGGATCGGCTTTGGGGGCTGCGGCCGCATCCTGCCGGTGCAGCCGGACGGCCGCGATCGCGACGTCGTCGGCCGCGTCCGCCGGCAGCATCCGGACCAGCACCGCGTCGCACAAGTCGTCCAGCTCGTACGCCGCCAGGTTGGACAGCGCCCCCCGGAGCCGGTTCAGCCCCTCGTCGATGGACTGGTCCCGCCGCTCGACCAGGCCGTCGGTGTACAGCAGGACCGTCGCGCCGCGCTCCAGCACGGCCTGGAACTCCGTGCGCGGCGTCTTGGGGTCGATGCCGAGCAGCAGGTCGGGGTCCACGCCGTCCAGCCAGCCGAGCACCCGCACGGTTCCGTCCGGGTCGATCGACATGGGCGGCGGGTGCCCGGCGTTCGACCAGCGCAGCCGGGTGACGCCGCGCTCCACCTCGTCGGCCGTCTGCTCCAGCCGGGCGACCACCACCGTGGCGATCGTGCCGACGCGGAGCACCTCCATCGCCTCGTCCAGCCTGGTCAGGACCCGTGCCGGGCCCTCTCCGGTCGTCACCGCGATGCCGCGGAGCAGGCCACGGACCTGGCCCATGGCGACCGCGGCCGCGGTGTCGTGGCCAAGGACGTCACCGATGACCAGCACGGTGGAGCCGTCCGCCTGCAGGAAGGCGTCGTACCAGTCGCCGCCGACCTGAGCCGCCTCGGCCGCCGGCTCGTAGCGCACCGCCACCTCCAGGTGGTCCGGCTGCGGTGGCGCGGTCAGCAGCGAGCGCTGGAGCGCCTCCGCGAGTCGCCGCTGCTGGGTGTAGAGCCGGGCGCTGTCAAGGGCCAGGCCGACGCGGTCGGCCACCTCGACCGCGGTGGCGTCCACCTCCGCGTCCCCGGCGCCCGGCCACTCGCGGCCGCGGAAGACCGAGAGCACCCCGAGGATTCGCCCGCGGGCCCGCAGCGGCAGGAACAGCACCGACTCCGGCGCGAGCTCTCGGACGAGCTCGCGCGCCTCGCCCGGCTCCAGCACCTCCGCGATGGCCGCGGCCGCCCGCACGGGCACGCTGACCCGGCGTCCGGTGGACAGCGCCCGGGCCAGGAAGGAGTCCTCGGTCAGCGAACCGAGCCGCAGGTTCGCGTAGCGCCGCACCTGCTCGCGCTTGTCCGGGTCGGCGTGCCACCAGCCGATGTCGCGCAGCCTGGTCCACGCCGGCCCGGGTGGGTCGTCGTCGACCAGCGTGACGATGCTCCAGTCCCCCAGGGCCGGCACCACGAGCCGGGCCAGCCGGGCGACGGCCTCCTCGGCGTCCAGAGTGCCGGTGAGCTCCGAAGCCACCTGGGCCAGCAGGGCGGTGCGCAGGCCGGTCCGCTGCGCCTCGCGCTGCGCGCTGCGCTGCGCCGTGACGTCGAGGAAGTACAGGGACAGCCCGTCCGAGCTGGGCCAGGCGCGGACCTCGTGCCACACGTCAAGCGGCGGGGGCCGGTAGATGTCGAAGCTCACCGGGGTCTGGGTCTCCATGGCGCGGCGGTAGTCGGCCTCGGACGGCGTCCCGGTGGTCTCGGGGAAGACGTCCCAGAGCAGCTGGCCGACCAGCTCCTCGCGCCTTCGGCCGAGCATCCGCTCACCCTCGGCGTTGACGTAGGTCACGACCCAGCCGCGGTTCACGGAGATGAAACCCGCCGACATGGCCTCCAGCACGCGGGCGACCCGCGCCTCCCCCGCCCGGACGTCCGTCGCGTCGTACGACGTCCCCAAGACCCGGACGGCGGCCCCGGTGGCGTCACGGACCACGCGGCCGTGCGCGTGCACCCAGCGGAGGGGAGCCCCCGGCGCGAGCACCCGGTACTCCATGTCGAGCTCGTCGCCGGATGCCAGCGCCTCGTCGAGAGTCTGCATGACCCGCACCAGGTCGTCCGGATGCAGCCGCGAGGTGAACGCCTGCAGGCTGTGGTCGAACGTTTCCCTGTCGTAGCCGAACAGCTCGATCATCCGGTCGTCCCACGACAGGACGCCGGTGGCCACGTCGAGGTCGAACGTGCCGATGCCCCCGGCGTCGATGGCAGACTCCCACCGGGCCCGGCCGGCCTCGTAGTCCCTGGCCAGCGCCGCAAGCTCGAGCTCGGTCACGACCGACGCGGCGAGCTCCTGCAGGATCGCCACCTCTGAGCCCGACCACCTGCGCGGCACCAGGTCGATGACGCTCAGCGCGCCGACGGTCGTCCCGTCGTCTCCGGTCAACGGCACGCCCAGGTAGGCCCGTACATGACCGGACGACACCGATGGCAGGTCGCAGACCCGTGGATCCGCGCGAGCGTCCGGTGCCACCAACGGGCCATTGGACGTCGCGACCACCATTGCGAGCGACTCCTCGAGGGACACCGTCGCGCCCGCCGGGCCGGCCTTGGGACCGGACGCGCCGGCCACCACGTCGACGTCGGTGAGCAGGGACACCTGAGCGGCCACGGCACCCAGCAGCCGGGCGGCCAGCTCAGCCAGCCGGTCGA
>DATFPQ010000235.1:0-15008 GCA_035264765.1 Actinomycetales bacterium
TCGGGCCGTGGGACGGGCGGCCAGCGTGTTCAGCACCTGCCACTCGCGACGGGTCCTGCCCACGGTTGCGAACGCTCGATCGAAGGCATCGTCGAGCCTGGCGTCCGCCTCCTTGAGCCACCACCCCAGCGGACGGGCCGGCTCCGGTTGCTTCGTCACATCGGCATCCTAGGAAGCGCTACGCGTAAAGATCCACAGAGTCCTATCCGGCTGGACGGGGCAGGCGTGCTTTCGCGGCTGGACGCGGCAGGCGTCCTTGCGCGGCTGGAGGCGGCAGCCGTCCTTGCGGGTCGTGTCCCCGTCGTGGGGCCGCACCCTGGCTGCTGTGCGCGCCGGTTCGGCCCACGGCCCGGCACGGCCTGCGCTGAGCGCGGATCGGATCGGACGGCCCTAGGGGCGGAATCGGATCGACTGCTCTCAGTGCGGATGCGATGGGACTGCTGTGCGTGCGGATTCGATCCGCCTGCTCGGACTGCGGATCGGATCCCCCTGCAGTTCGGCCCGGGCGGGCTTTCGTGAGCCGGCAGGACTCAAGGGCCGGTTACCCAGCGAACGGCCGAGTCCAGGTCCGGGTGGTCGAAGGAGAAGCCCGACCCCTGCAACGCCACCGGGAGCACTCGTCGGCTGTCGAGCAGCTCGTCGCCGAACTCGCGCATGACCAGCCGAATCGCCGCGGCAGGCACGGGGACGACCGCAGGGCGGTGCAGGGCCTGCGCGAGGGCTCGGACGACGTCGCGCTGTCGCTCCGGGGAGGGTCCGGTGAGGTTCACCGGGCCGCCCAACGGGTGCTCGAGCAGCCAGGCGAGGGCGCGCACTTCGTCCCGCAGGGTGATCCAGCTCCACCACTGCTGGCCCGAGCCGATCGGTCCACCGAGCCCGAACTGCAGCAGCGGCCGCAGTGACCCGTAGGCGCCGCCACGGCGGGAGAGCATCAGGCCGGTGCGCGGGTGCACGACGCGGACGCCGGCGTCGCGCGCCGGGTCTGCGGCCCCCTCCCAGGCTCGGATCACGTCAGCGAGGAAGCCGGAGGCCCCAGGGGCCCGGTCGTCGAGCGGCTCGTCGCCGCGCTCGCCGTACAAGCCCATCGCGGATGCGCTCACCAGGACCGCCGGTCGCGGTTCCAGCCTGCCGATGGCCTCGGCTATGACGCGCGTGCCCTGGACCCGCGAGGACAGAATCTGCTGCTTGTACCCACCGGTCCACGGTCGGCTCGCCACGTTCGCCGCGGCGAGGTGCACCACGCCGTCCGTCCCTTGCAGGGGGGCCAGATCGACGTCGCCCGAGCCGGGGTTCCACCGCGCCTCCCATGGGTTACGCGGCTCCGCACGCACGAGCGAGACCACGTCGTGGCCCTGGCGGCGAAGGTAGGGGACCAGGCTCGAGCCGATCAGCCCGGAGGCACCGGTCACAGCCACCTTCACGTCAGCAACCTCCTGGTCGGGGGCGTAGCCCGGCGTGCCGAGCGGCCTGCGCGTGACGTTCGGGAGGACCCGCAGGGACGCGGACAACACGGAACGGCCGGCAACGAGATTCTCGTTCCCGGCCGTCCACTGTCGTGCGGGCCCGTGGCCAGCGCAACCGATCGCCGCCCATTCGCGCCGACCGACCGCCCTTTCCGCGGGCCAGGTCTTAGAGGCCGCTTCGAAGGCCGGGCGTCGAAGGCCGGGCGTCAGAGGCCGCTTCAGAGGCCTGGCGTCAGAGGGCTGGCGTCAGAGGCCCAGGTCGGCCTCGAACGCGCCCTCCTCCAGTCGCTCCTTCATCGCGACCAGGAACCGCGCCGCGTCTGCGCCGTCCACGATCCGATGGTCGTAGCTGAGGGCCAGGTACACCATCGACCGGATCCCGATGCTCTCGACGCCGTCGGCGTCCTTGACGATGACCGGGCGCTTGACGACGGCGCCGGTGCCCAGGATGCCCACCTGCGGCTGGTTGATGATCGGCGTGTCGAACAGCGCCCCGCGGCTGCCGGTGTTGGTGAGGGTGAAGGTTCCACCGCCGAGCTCGTCCGGCCCGATCTTGTTGCGCCGGGTCCGGTCGGCGAGGTCGGCGATCTTGCGGGCGATGCCGGCGATGTTGAGGTCGCCCGCGTCGCGGATCACCGGGACGATCAGGCCCTTCTCGGTGTCCACCGCGATGCCGAGGTTCTCCTGGGCGTGGTACACGATCTGGTCGCCCTCGATGCTGGCGTTCACGGTCGGGTGCGCCTTGAGCGCCTCCACCGCGGCCAGCGCGAAGAACGGCAGGAACGACAGCTTGACGCCCTCGCGGGCCTGGAACTCCGCCTTGGCGCGGTCCCGCAGGCGCGAGATGCGCGTGACGTCGACCTCGATCACCGTCGTCAGCTGGGCCGACGTCTGCAGCGACTCCACCATCCGCGTGGCGATCAGCTTCCGCAGCCGGGACATCTTCTCGGTCGTCCCGCGCTTCGCCGACACCGAGGCGGGCACGGAGGGCCGGGACGGCGCTCCAGCCGGCGCCCCGGCCGGCGCTGCGGCCGCCGGCTGAGGGGCCGCCGCCTGCTCCTTCGCCTTCTGCTGCGCGGCTGCGGCCTCCAGCACGTCCTGCTTGCGGATCCGGCCGCCCACCCCAGTGCCCGTCACCGAACCGAGGTCGACGCCCTGCTCCGCGGCAAGCTTGCGGACCAGGGGAGTCACGTACGCCGAGGCATCGGTGGGCGGCGGCTGCTGCGGCTGGCCCTGCTGCGCGGGAGCCTGCTGGGCCGAAGCCTGCTGGGCCGAAGCCTGCTGGGCCGGAGCCGGAGCCTGCTGACTGGACGGTGCTGCCTCCTGCGGCGCGGTCTGCTCAGCCTGCTCGGCCCGCTCCTGCTCGGCGTGAGCGGGCTGCGCAGCGGGGGACTCCACCTGCGCGGCCTTCTCCCGCTCCTCAGCCTGCTCGCGTGCCTCGTCACCGAGGTCGACACCGCCAGCGGGTTCACCCTGCGCCTGCGCGGCAGCACCACCGCCGCCAGCTCCACCGGCGGCACCACCGGTCGCGCCGCCGATGACCGCGAGGTCGGCGCCGACCGGCACCGTCTCGTCCTCGGCCGCCAACAGCCGGGTGACCTTGCCCGCCACCGGGCTGGGGATCTCGGTGTCGACCTTGTCGGTGGAGACCTCGAGCAGCGGCTCGTCGACCTCCACCGTGTCTCCCTCGGCCTTCAGCCACCGGGTCACGGTGCCCTCGGTGACGGACTCGCCGAGCGCCGGCATGGTCACCGTGGTGCCGCCGTCGCCCTCCTGCGCGCGGCCGCTCGGGCGACGGGCGGGCTCCTCGCTGGTGCTGTCGGAGGACGACACATCCGCTGCGCCCTCAGGCGAGGTGTCGGGTACCTGTCCCGACGCCTGGGTCGGCTCGCCCTGCTCCTCGCGCCCCTGCACCACGGCCGGGCTGACGCTCGGCTGGGTGGAGTGGCTCGACACCGGGTCCTGCGTGGCCTCGTCCGGCGCCGCGGCCTGGCCGGCCTGCGCGCCCCCGCCGCCGTCGGAGGACCCCGCCTGCCCGTCGCCGATCACCGCGAGGTCGGCGCCGACCGGCACGGTGTCGTCCTCGCCGACGAGCACCTCCTGCAGCACACCGGCGACCGGGCTGGGGATCTCGGTGTCGACCTTGTCGGTGGAGACCTCGAGCAGCGGCTCGTCGACCGCGACGTTGTCGCCGACCTGCTTGAGCCAGCGGGTCACGGTTCCTTCGGTCACGGACTCCCCGAGGGCCGGCATGGTCACCCGTTCGGACATGGGCTGCGGTCTCCTTCATCTGGCGTGCGGTCGGTCGTGCGGTGGTGCGGGCGTGCGGTGGTGCCGGCGGTGCGTGCGCACCGCCGGGGCGGCGGCGCGGCCGCCGTCAGGCGTGGACGTGCAGCGGCTTGCCGGCCAGCGCGAGGTGCGCCTCGCCGAGCGACTCGGTCTGCGTGGGGTGCGCGTGGATGAGCTGCGCGACCTCCTCGGGGTACGCCTCCCAGTTCACGATCAGCGAGGCCTCGCCGACCTGCTCGCCCATCCGGGCGCCGACCGCGACGAAGCCGACCACCGGGCCGTCGACCACGCGGATCAGCTTCACGAACCCCGTGGTCCCGAGGATCTGGCTGCGACCGTTGCCGCCGAGGTTGTACTCGAAGGTGCTCACCTTCTCCTGGCCGTACTGCTCGATGGCCTGTGCCTCGGTGAGCCCCACGGACGCGATCTCGGGGTCGCAGTAGGTCACCCGTGGGATGCCCGAGTCGACGACCGGCACCGGCTTGAGCCCGGCGATCTCCTCGGCCACGAAGATCCCGTGGGCGAAGCCGCGGTGGGCCAGCTGCAGGCCGGGCACCAGGTCGCCGACCGCGTACACCCCGTCGACGTTGGTGCGCAGCCGCTCGTCGGTGGGCACGAATCCGCGGTCGACCGTGACGCCGACCTCCTCGTACCCCAGCCCCGCCGACGTCGGGCCGCGGCCGACCGCCACGAGCAGCAGGTCGGCGTCGAGGGTCTCCCCTGACTCCAGCGACACGTGCACCGCGTCGTCGTCCTGCGTGGCCCCCGTGAACTTCACGCCGGTCTTGAACGCGATCTTGCGCTTGCGGTACGCGCGCTCGAGGACCTTGGACGCCGACTCGTCCTCGGCAGCCACCAGCCGGGGGAGCGCCTCGATGATCGTGACGTCCGTGCCGAAGGACTTGTAGACACTCGCGAACTCGACGCCGATAACGCCGCCGCCCAGCACGATGATGCTGTTCGGCACGTAGTCGAGGGTCAGCGCCTGGTCGCTGGTGATGATCCGGCCGCCGATCTCCAGTCCCGGCAGGCTGCGCGCGTAAGAGCCGGTGGCCAGGACGACGTTGCGTCCCTTCACCTGCCGGTCGCCGACCTGCACCGTGTCCTTCGCGACCAAGCGGCCGTCGCCCTCGACGAGCGTGACCTTGTGCGCCTTGGCCAGGCCCTGCAGGCCCTTGTACAGGCGGCCCACGACGGTGTCCTTGTACTTGTTGACCCCCGCCATGTCGATGCCCTCGAGCGAGGTCCGCACGCCGAAGTTGGCGCTCTCGCGGGCCGCGTCCGCAACCTCGGCGGCGTGCAGCAGCGCCTTGGTCGGGATGCAGCCGCGGTGCAGGCAGGTGCCGCCCAGCTTGTCCCGCTCCACCACGGCCACGGACAGGCCCAGTTCCGCGGCACGGAAGGCGCAGGCGTAGCCGCCGCTGCCACCTCCGAGGATCACGACATCGAAGACCTCGCTGGTGCTGTCGGCCACGTCGCCTGCTCCCTCGTCCATCGGGTGGTGCGCATGCCCGGGCGGCATGCGCGCTCATCCTGTCACTGTCGTGCTCCGCGCACACAACCAGTCCTCGCCCGTTCCTGACGGCGCGGCGCGCCCGCATCCGGCATCCTGGTGCGCGACCCGCCGCGGACGTCGCGACGGCCCAAGGACCGGGAGGCGCAGTGCGCTGGTTCAGGCGACGCGGCCGCACACCGGCTCCGTCGGACGGGCCGACGAAGGCGGACGTCGAGGCGGCGCTGGCGCACCTGCGACAGTTCGTCAGCTCCCGTCGCGGCGTCGAGATGTACGTCGAGCCGCGGACCTCGGTGACCCCCACGACCGTCGTCCTGATCGCGACCAGCGGCGAGTGGACGCGGCGCCGGGTGAGCGACCCGTCCGCCGCCGGCCAGCTGGCCCGCGACCTCGGCATCCCGGTCTACGACGTCCAGCAGACCGGGTACCCGGCCCGGATGCGCGAGTGGACGTCCCGGCAGCGACGCGAGGGCCCGGCCAGCGGCTGACCTACGGCGTTTGGTCGACCCAGGCCGCTGACCCGACGGCGTTGCTCCACCCAGGCCGCTGGGCGTGAGGCAGGCAGCGGCCTGGGTGGAGCAGGCACCGGTGGGGCAGCGGGCACGAGCGGTACGGGCACGGGGCGAGCAGGTGTGGGACGGAGCAGGCGGGAGCGGCCTGGGCACCCATCGGGCGTGAGCGTCAGCCCGCCGCCTCCTCGGCGAGCGTGACCAGCGTGCGGACGGCGTGCCCGGTGCCGCCCTTGGGGGTGTAGCCCCACGGCGAGCCGGTGTTGAAGGACGGACCCGCGATGTCGAGGTGCGCCCACGGGATCTGGCCGTCGCCGTCGCCCTTCGAGCCGACGAACTCCTTGAGGAACAGCCCGGCGACGAGCATCCCGCCCATCCGCTCCCCCATGTTGGCGATGTCCGCGACCGGCGAGTCCATGCTGGCGCGCAGGTCCGGGGGGAGCGGCATGGGCCACATGCTTTCGCCGGCCTGCTCGGCGGCTGCGTGCACCCGCTCGCGGAAGTCGTCGTCGTTGCTCATGATCGCGGCGATCCGGTTGCCCAGGGCCAGCACCTGGGCACCGGTGAGCGTCGCGACGTCGACGATGCTGTCCGGGTGCTCCTCGCTGGCGGCGAAGAGGGCGTCGGCCAGCACGAGCCGTCCCTCGGCGTCGGTGTTCAGCACTTCGACGGTCCGGCCGCCGTACGTCGTGAGGACGTCGGACGGGCGCTGCGCCGTGGCCGACGGCATGTTCTCCGCGAGCGGCACCCAGCCGGTGAGCCGGACCTTCAGGGCTAGCCGGGCGGCGGCAAGGACGGCGGCAGCGACCGCCGCACCCCCGGCCATGTCGGACTTCATCGCCTCCATGCCGGCCGGCGGCT
This sequence comes from Actinomycetales bacterium, assembly GCA_035264765.1. Lineage (GTDB taxonomy): Bacteria > Actinomycetota > Actinomycetes > Actinomycetales > Angustibacteraceae > DATFPQ01. Next base: position 6,636 of record DATFPQ010000235.1, read on the forward strand.
TGAGCGACAGGCCGCCGGAGTCGAAGGTGATCCCCTTGCCGACGAACGCCAGGTGACGCCGGGCGCCGCGCGGGTGGTACTCGAGCTTGACCAGCCGCGGCGGCCGTGCGGACCCCATACCGACGCCCAGGATGCCGCCGTAGCCACCCTTGGCGAGGGCCTTCTCGTCGAGCACCGTGACCTTGACCGGGAGGCCCTTGGCGGCCGTGGTCACCTCGTCGGCGAAGGCCGCCGGGGGCAGGTCGCCCGGGGCGGTGTTGACCAGGTCACGGGTCAGGTGCACGGCGGCGGCCACCTGCTCCGCCCGTGTTGCGGCGGCGGTCGCGGCCTTGGCCTTGGCGTGCGGCGTGACCACGGTGACGTCGGCGACTGGGCGCTTGACGTCGGCGTCGGTGCGGGCGCGGTGCCGGGTGAAGGCGTACGCGCCCAGCAGCGCGCCCTCGGCTACGGCGGCGACCGCCGGCACGTCTGCGGTCGGCAGCGCCATCGCGACGGACCCGGTGCCGGCCAGCGAGCGGGTAGCCGCACCGGCCGCGCGGCGCAGCGTCTCCGCCGGGTAGGTGGCCCGACGGCCGGTCGCCTCCGACCCCAGCCCGGTGAGGACGACGACGGGGGCCTTGGCCAGGCCCGCGGACGGCACCTTGGTGACCTCGTCCTCCTTGCCGCTGACGCCGAGGGCGCCCAGCGCGTCGGTCAGCGCCGACCGCAGGCCCTTGGGAAGCGACGGTCCCTCTACCAGGACCGGCCCGTTCTCGCCGCGGGCGACGCCCACGACGAGCGCGTCGACCTTGAGAGACGTGACGTCCTTCTCGGACAGGCTGAGCGAGGTCACGAAGTTGTCCTTCCGGAGGATGCGAAGCGGTGCAGCGATGCTAGTGGGAGGCGTCGCAGCGCCGCGCGGTCCCGGCGGGACGGTGGGGGAACACCATCCGCTGCTGACTGCCTGATCGAGGCAACCAGGGTCGCCGGGGCGTGTGCCGTTGCCACGATCGGCGTCGCAGCCCGGGCGACGTTCGTGGGGCCACCGGCACCGGCCTCGAGCTCGGTTGTCGTCGGCACGATGAGCGCGTCCGGCAGCTCTGGCTATACCCGCGCGATGGCCGGCGCGGCGGCCCGGGGATCTGGCTAGCAACCCTCCGCCCCGTCGTCCTCACACCCCTTGCGGCCGTGATCGGGCACCTTTGCGCGCGCTCTGCCGGTCCGCCGACCCGTTTTTGGGGGGTCTCAACCGGCACACCGCGCGCAAAGAGCGACGGCCGGCAGCTCCAGCGCTCTGCATCGCCAACCCGTGCTGTCGTCGATGTCGCGCGGGGCAAGGCTGAGCATCAGCGGCAGCAGCTGCGCGAGCATCGACATGGAGTGCGTGTGCGTTCGCGTTCGCCGTGCTCCATGGTGCGCCTGCGAGTTCGGGTTCGCCGTGCTTGGTGGTGCCGGTGGTGTTCGCACCCGCCGCGCCGAGCATTTGCGGCCCGCGCCGTCGTCCCGCCATCGACGACGTGGCCGCTAGGTTTGCCCGCATGGCCGACCCCACGACGTCCGGCAGTGACGGGCTGCGCCGCTCGCCGTTGCACGACCGGCACCTGGCGCTCGGCGCCAAGATGGCCGACTTCGGCGGCTGGCTGATGCCGATCGAGTACCCCGGCGGCGGCGTCGTCCGCGAGCACACGGCGGTGCGCGAGCGGGTCGGCGTCTTCGACGTCAGCCACCTCGGCAAGGCGCTCGTGCGGGGTCCCGGAGCGGCCGCCTTCGTGAACTCGGTCCTGACCGCGGACTTCGACAAGGTCGGCGCCGGCCAGGCGCAGTACACGCTGTGCTGCGACGCCTCCGGGGGCGTGGTCGACGACCTGATCGCCTACCGGCGCTCGGACGACGAGGTGCTGCTGGTGCCGAACGCGGCGAACTCCGCGGAAGTCGTGCGCCGGCTGCGCGCGGCCGCGCCCGAGGGGGTGGAGGTTGTCGACGAGCATGAGTCGTTCGGAGTGCTGGCGGTGCAGGGACCGCGCAGCGACGACGTCCTGACTTCGCTCGGGCTGCCCGTCGGACACGACTACATGAGCTTCGTCGACGCGTCCTGGCGCGGTACGCCGGTGGAGGTCTGCCGCACCGGGTACACCGGCGAGCGCGGGTACGAGCTGCTGCCGCGCTGGGACGCCGCGGGCGAGCTGTGGGACGCCCTGCTCGAGGCCGCGGCGGATCTCGACGGCCTGCCGGCGGGGCTGGGAGCGCGGGACACCCTGCGCACCGAGATGGGGTACCCGCTGCACGGTCACGAGCTCACCCTGGAGATCAGTCCGGTACAGGCGCGGGCCGGCTGGGCGGTGGGCTGGTCGAAGCCGGCGTTCTGGGGACGCGATGCGCTACTGGCCGAGCGGGAGGCGGGACCGGCCCGAGTGCTGCGCGGGCTGCTGGCGCTGGGTCGCGGCATCCCGCGCGACGGGTGCGAGGTCCGGACGCCGGACGGGGTCGCGGTGGGCACCACGACGTCCGGCACGTTCTCGCCGACGTTGCGTCAAGGGATCGCGCTCGCGCTGCTCGACCGGTCGGTGGCCGAGGACGACGAGCTCGTGGTCGACGTCCGGGGCCGCGAGCTGCGGGCGCGCGTGGTCCGGCCGCCGTTCGTGCGGCTGCACACACGGACCTGACGCCTGGTGCTGCGACACGTAGGCAGCAGGGTTGTGCGGCACGGACTCGGTGAAACCCCGGGCTACTGCGGGGGAGGGCGTTAGGCCACAGTCGCGGCGAGGACGACGAGTGCCGCGGTGAGAGCGGCCTCGACGCAGGCCCCCATGACGTCGCCGGTCACGCCGCCGAGGCGGCGCACGCACCGAGCCAGCAGCAGCGCGCAGACGAGCAGCGCCGCGGCAAGGGCGGCCGGCCCCGCCCACCACCATTCCCCGACCGCGGCGAGCGCGAGAGACGCTGCGAGCCCCGTGCCGGCCAGGACGAGGGCCACCCGGAGGCGTCCTACCGAGCCGGCCACGGTGGCGCCAAGCCCCGACGGTCGCGCCGCCGGGACCCCGCGGGCGCAGACCAGTACGAGCACCGATCGCGACAGAACGACCGCGATGGCCGGACCCACGGCCGCAGCCCACCCGCCGCTCGACACCAGGGCCTGCAGCGACGCCGCCTGTGCCAGCAGGACCAGCACGAGCGTCGCGGCGCCGACCGGACCGACGTCGCCGGTGCGCATGACCGCAAGCGCCCGGTCGCGGTCGTAGCTACTGGCGAGGCCGTCGGCCGTGTCGGCGAGCCCGTCCAGGTGCAGGCCGCGCGACCCGAGCCCAAGTGCGCCGACGGCCGCCGCGCCCACCACCAGCGGTGGCACGGGCGACAGCGCGCCTAGGCCGCAGACCGCGCCGACGAGGACGGCGAGCGGCACGCAGGCCAGCGGAGCCAGGGACATCGCGCGCCCCGCGGTCGACCGGTCGAGCCGGGACGGCGGGCGTACCGGCACGGCGGTCAGCGTGCCGAGAGCCAGCCGAAGGGGGTCCGCGGTCACGACTCGGGTCCGGGTCTGCGTTCGGCGGCCGGCTCGGCGGCCGGCTCAGGCTCAGGCTCCGCGGCCGGCTCAGCCTCAGGCTCCGCGGCCGGCTCGGGTTCGGGCTCGGTGGTGGCTTCGGTAGCGGCGACTGGTGCGGCCGGCTCGTCGGTGAGGTCGGCAGGTTCGCTTCCCGGGCCGGCGGGCTGCGCGGCCGGCTCGTCGGCGGGCTGCGCGGCCGGCTCGGTCTCGGGCTCTGCGGCGGGCTCGGTGGTGGCTTCGGCAGCGAAGTCGGCCGCCACCTCGTCAGGAGCCTCGGGAGCCGGCTCCGGCAGGACGTCCGCCAGCAACCCCATCTCCGCGCTGAGCGCCTGGGCCGACCGCAGGATCGGCAACGCGACGAGCGCGCCCGTGCCCTCGCCCAGCCGCATGCCGAGGTCGACGAGGGGCTCTAGGTCCAGGTAGTCCAGCGCCTTGTGCTGCGCCGGCTCGGTGGAGCGGTGGCCCGCCAGCCACCAGTGCCGGGCGTCCTCGACCATGTAGCGCCCGATGAGGGCACACGCGCACGACACCACGCCGTCCAGCAGGACCGGCGTGCGCCGGGCCGCCGCCTGCAGCAGCAGGCCGGTCATCGCCGCGGTGTCCGGGCTGCCCACTGCGCGCAGCAGTCCCAGGCCGTCGCCGCGGTACGGCCGCGCGCGGTGCAGCGCGTCGCGCAGGGCGGCGACCTTGCGGGCCCAGGCGGCGTCGTCCACGCCGGTTCCGGAGCCGACCACGTCCAGCGGCGTGAGTCCCAGCAAGGAGCCGACGAGGGCCGCGGCCACGGTCGTGTTGCCGATGCCCATGTCGCCGGCCACGAGCAGGTCGGCCCCGGCGTCCACCTCCTCGTCCGCCACGGTCATGCCGGCTCGGAAGGCGGCCTCCAACTCCTCCGGCGTGAGCGCGTCCTCGCGGTCGATCGACCCCGAGCCCCGGCGGACCTTGAACCGGGTGACGTCCGGGCCGAGGTCGGACAGGTCGGCGTCCACTCCGAGGTCGAGCACCCGGACGCCGGCGCCGTGCTGACGGGCGAGCACACTGACTCCGGCCAGCCCGGACACGAACGTCCGCACCATGGCCGCGGTCACCTCGGGCGGGTACGCCGACACGCCGTTCCGGGCGATGCCGTGGTCGCCCGCGAAGACGACGATGCGCACCCGGTCGAGCGGCTGCGGCGGGCTCTGCCCCTGCGCGCCGGCCAGCCAGGCGGCCAGCTCCTCGAGCCGGCCGAGCGAGCCGACCGGCTTCACCAGGCCGTCCATCCGGGCTCGGGTCAGGCTGGCCGCCTCGGCGTCGCGCGAGACGGTCGCCATCTGCAGCTCGCCGATGTCGATGGGGCTCACGGTGCCTCCAGGAGGGACGTCGGGTCGCCCAGGAGGGCGTCGGGGTGAGACAGGTCCAGCAGGCGGCCGGCGACCACGAGCACCGCCCGGTCTGCGGCCAGGGACAGCCTCGCGTTCAGCTCGCCAAGTAGGTCGCGGAACAGCCGCCCGGACGCCGTGGCCGGGACGACGCCGGAGCCCACCTCGTCGCTGACCGCCACGACCGGCCCGCGCGCGTCGCCCCACGCCCGCTCCAGCTCGTCGGTGCGGGCGGTGCAGGCGGCGGACCAGCCCGGGGAGTCGTCCCACGCGCCGGTCTGGTCGAGGACGCCGGTCAGCCAGCTTCCGACCGCGTCGATGAGGACGGCGCCGGGAGCCCGCCGGAGCGCGCCGGCAAGGTCGGCCGTCTCGACCGTGGTCCAGCCAGCCGGGCGCCGGGCCCGGTGCCGCTCGACCCGTCGGGACCACTCGAGGTCGCCGCTGTCGGGAACGGGCCCGGTCGCGACGTAGGTCACGGTCGACTCGTGGCGAAGCAGCCGCTCGGCCACCACCGACTTTCCGGACCGGCTGCCGCCCAGGACAAGCGTCGTGCGGGCGGGTGTGGTCACGGCGGCCTTCCTGGTGCGGTGGAGCCCGGGCGCGGCCGGCTCCGGCGCCCACGAGGGGACGTCCCGGCACCGGGTCCCGCGCCGCAGACCTCGGCGGACGACAAGCAGGACCGTCTTCCCGCCGTCCGGTGCTCCGGCTCGCCGCCCGGCTCCGGTCGCGACCCTGGCGGGATGCGCGGCCCGGAGGCGGCCTACGGTTGCGGGTCAGCGCCGGCGTCCGACCGGCTTCCCCCGACCGCGGGTGTCAGGTCTGCGAACCGTCCCACCGCGGCCACGGGGGTGTCAAAGCGGCCTCGAGCGAGAGGAAGGGGAGCCGTGCCGGACCGCCCACGCCGCGTTTCGGATGGTGCCGTACGCGCCCTCGGCCTCCTGCTGGGCGTGGCGGCGGATGCAGTGCTGGGCGACCCGCGCCGCGGGCACCCGGTCGCGGGGTTCGGGCGCCTGGCGGGATGGCTGGAGCGGACGCTGTGGGCGCCGTCGCGGCCTCGCGGCGCTGGGTACCTGGCGATCGCTGTGGGCGTCCCGGTCGCGGTGGGCGTGCTCGGTGAGCGGGCGACCCGGCGCAGCCCGGCTGCACGGCTGGCGGCGACCGCCGTGGCCACCTGGTCGGTGCTCGGCGGGCGCAGTCTCGCGCGGGAGGCCTCGGCGATGGCGCGGCTGCTGGAGGACGGCGACCTCCCCGGTGCGCGGCGCCGGCTGTCGCACCTGGCGGGGCGTGACCCCAGCGCGCTCGACCTCGCCGGGCTGGCCCGAGCCAGCGTCGAGTCGGTTGCCGAGAACACCTCGGACGCCGTCGTGGCCCCGCTGCTCTGGGGCGCCGCCGCCGGGCTGCCCGGGCTGCTCGGCTACCGCGCCGCCAACACGCTCGACGCGATGGTCGGGCACCGCAACCCCCGGCACGAACGCTTCGGCTGGGCGGCGGCACGGCTGGACGACGCCGCAAACTTGGTGCCGGCCCGGGTGACGGCGCTGCTGGCCGCGGCACTGGCGCCGTTGGTCGACGGCCGCCCGGATGTCGCCTGGCGGACCTGGCGCCGGGACGCCGGTCGGCACCCCAGCCCCAACGCCGGCCCGGTCGAGGCCGCCTTCGCTGGCGCCCTCGGCGTCCGGCTCGGCGGCACCAACGTGTACTCGGGCCGGGTGGAGCACCGTGGCACGCTCGGCGACGGGCCTGCCGCCGACGTCCCCGACCTGGCCCGGGCCGTCCGGCTCGCCGCCGCCGTCGGCATCGCGACAACGGTCGCCGCCGCCGCGCTCGCGGTCGCGGTCACTCGTGGTGCCGGGGGAGCGCGGTGAGCGGCGCCCTGCTCGTGGCCGGGACGACGTCCGACGCGGGGAAGAGCCTGGTGACCACGGGGCTGTGCCGGTGGCTGGCCCGACGGGGCGTGCGGGTGGCGCCGTACAAGGCGCAGAACATGTCCAACAACTCGATGGTCTGCGCGGATGGGGGCGAGATCGGGCGGGCACAGTGGCTGCAGGCGGTGGCCGCCGGGGTGGAGCCCGAGGTGGCGATGAACCCCGTGCTGCTCAAGCCCGGCAGCGACCGACGCAGCCACGTGGTGCTGCTGGGTCGGCCGTGGGGTGAGCTGGAGGCGGGCGAGTTCGCGTCCGGACGCCGTGCCCTGGCCGCGGCCGCGTGGGAGGCCTTCGACGGGCTGCGCGGACGGTTCGACGTCGTCGTCGCGGAGGGGGCGGGCAGCCCGGCCGAGGTCAACCTGCGGGCCGGGGACTACGTGAACCTGGGCCTCGCGCAGCACGCGAGGATGCCGGTGGTGGTCGTCGGCGACATCGACCGCGGGGGCGTGCTCGCCGCCATGTACGGCACGCTCGCCCTGCTGGACGCGGCTGACCAGGCGCTGCTGGCCGGGTGGGTCGTCAACAAGTTCCGTGGCGACGTCGGGCTGCTGCGGCCGGGCCTGGAGACCCTGGAGCGGGCCACTGGGCGGCCGGTGCTCGGCGTGCTGCCCTGGCTCTCCGGTGTCTGGTCGGACTCCGAGGACGCGCTCGCGATCGCCGGCTGGCGGAGCGACGCCGCGCCGCCGGCGGGTGGCGAGACGCTGCAAGTGGCGGTGGTGCGCTTCCCGCGGGTGTCCAACGCGACCGACGTCGACGCGCTGGCGCTCGAGCCGGGCGTGCACGTCAGCGTGACCACGGACCCGGACGTCGTCGCGGCGAGCGACATCGCCGTGCTGCCCGGCAGCCGCTCCACCGTGAGCGACCTGGGCTGGCTGCGGACGAGCGGGCTGGCCGAGGCGGTGCGAGCCCGGGCGGCGGCGGGTCGTCCGGTGCTCGGGATCTGCGGCGGCTACCAGGCCCTCGCGGCCGTCATCACGGACGAGGTCGAGTCCGGCGCGGGCACGGTGCCCGGGCTGGACCTGCTCCCGACCGCCGTCCGGTTCGACCGGGCCAAGCACCTGGGACGGCCCAGCGGGCGTTGGGCCGGGCACGACGTCACCGCGTACGAGATCCACCACGGCGTCGCATCGCTCGCCTCTGAAGACCCGCGCGCCCGGGTCGCCGATCCGTTCCTGGACGGCTGGCGGCTGGGGTCGGTGTGGGGCACGACCTGGCACGGCGCCTTCGAGAACGACGGGTTCCGCCGCGCCTGGCTGTCCGCCGCCGCAGCTCAGGCCGGCGTGAAGTTCGTGCCGGCGTCCGGGCCCGGCTTCGCGGTTCGGCGCGAGGCGATGGTCGACGCGCTCGCCGACGCGGTCGAGGAGCACCTCGACACCGCGGCGCTGCTGAAGCTGCTGGACCAGGGCGTCCCGCCGGGCCTGCCGCTCGTCCCGCCCGGCGCACCCTGACCGCCTGCGCGCTCCCGCCGGCCGTGCTCATGGGCAACGCCGTTGATCACGAGGAACGCCACGGAAGGCCCCCCGCGCCCCCGCGGTGGCGCTGCTCAGGAGCAATGGCGTTCCTCGTGAGC
>DATFPQ010000236.1:0-12423 GCA_035264765.1 Actinomycetales bacterium
GGCGGCGCCGTACATGCGCTGAGCCGTGTCGACGGTCGTCGCGGCGGCCGCCCGGAAGGTCATGTCCGGGGCGAACTTGAACTGGGCCTTGACGATGATCCGGTCCGCGACGACGGGCCCAAGCGCGGACCGGATGGCCCACAGCGCCAGCGACCAGATCTGGCCGTCCGCGTGGACCTCGCCGCGCACGTCCTCGGGGTAATGCTTGTTGCGGACGAGTGTCCGCAGGCAGTGCGGCGCCGAGGTGTAGGACGTGGCGTACCAGTCCGCCACGCAGGTGACCGCGGCGCGCAGCGGCCCCCGGCTGAGTGTGGACGCGCCAATCGAGCGGGTCGGGTCACGATGCCGTTCCTTCCGAGGAGCCGGCCAGGCGGCCGGGACCATGTCACGCGCGGCGGTTCCTGGAAGACCCGCGGCAGGACGACGTCGAGTCCATGGCATCGGTTGTCGGGGACAATCGCGCCATGAGGAGCACATCATCCAACCGCGACCGTCGCGACCGGGCCTGGGCCGGAGCCACCCGGTTCGCCATGGGAGAGGCGCCGCTCATCGTCAGTGAGCGGCTGCGCCGGCTCGCGGACGCCGCGCAGAGCCAGGTGCCCGACCTCTACGGGGAGTCGGGTGACCTGGCAGAGCTCGAGCGTGAGGTGGCGAGGCTGCTGGGCAAACCGGCAGCGGTGTTCATGCCCAGCGGCACGATGGCCCAGCAGTGCGCCCTGCGCGTGTGGACCGACCGCACCGGCCACCCGGTCGTCGCCCTGCACGGCCTCTCGCACCTCGTGCGGCACGAGGAGAACGCCCTCGAGGTGCTGCACGGCGTGCGGATGGAGCAGCTCACGTCCGAGCGCCGCCCGCTCACGGAGGCCGACCTCACGAGTGCCCCCGGACCGTTCGGCGCACTGTGCGTCGAGCTGCCGCTGCGTGACGCCGGCTACCTCCTCCCCTCCTGGGAGAACCTCGTGGCCCTTGCCGGGGCTGCTCGGGACCGCCGGACGCCCGTTCACCTGGACGGTGCCCGGCTCTGGGAGAGCCAGCCGTTCTACGGGCGCAGCCACGCCGAGATCGCCGCCATCTTCGACAGCATTTACGTGTCGTTCTACAAGGGTCTGGGCGGCATCGCCGGTGCGGCTCTCGCCGGACCGCAGGACGTCATCGACGCCTGCCGGCAGTGGCAGCACCGGCACGGCGGCACCCTGTACTCCCTGTACCCGTACGCCGTGGCGGCGCGGCTGGGTCTGCAGCGGCTCGACCAGTTCTCCTGCTACGCCGAACGCGCCCGAGCGCTCGCAGCCGGCCTGGCCGAGGTCCCGGGACTTCGGGTCCATCCTTGGCCCCCGCACACGAACGCCTTCGTCATGTACGCCGACGTGCCGGCGTCCGACCTGGAGGAGGCCGCCCTCCAGCTGGCCGAGGCCTCCGGCACCTGGGCGCTGGGCCGGGTGGCGGAGGGGGACGTCCCCGGCTGGGCCGCCACCGAGGTGGTCGTCGGCCCCGCCACGCTGGAGTGGCCGGTCGCCGAGCTGGTCGAGCTGCTGACCGCGCTGGTGGAGCGGGCTCGCAAGCTGGAGACCTGATGGGCGATGACTTCCGGCGCCCCCGGGAGTCGGCAGAAGGCCGACCCGACCCCACCGGAGGACTGATGCTCGACCTCGAACCGGCCACGCGTGAGGTGGCCCGACTGCTGGACGGCGTGGGAGACGACCACCTGGCCGCGCCCACGCCCTGCGCGGACACGCCGGTGGCCGCCTTGCTCGACCACCTGATGGGCCTGTCCCTCGCCTTCACCTGGGCCGCCCGCAAGACCACGCCGGCGGAGGACCGCGGCACCGTGCCCGGGCCGGGCCGGGCGACGGCCGAGCACCTCGACCCCGACTGGCGCGCGGTCCTCCCGGAGCGGCTCCGCGAGCTCGCCGACGCCTGGCGCGACCCGGCCGCGTGGACCGGTGAGACCGTGGCCGGGGGCGTGCGGATGCCGGCGGACCAGATGGGCGTCGTCGCCCTGGACGAGGTGGTGCTGCACGGCTGGGACCTGGCCCGCGCCACCGGCCAGCCATTCGCCTGCGACCCGGCGAGCGCCGCAGCAGTCCTGGAGTTCACGACGGTTTCGGCCCGGCCGGAGAACGCGGGGCTGCGCGCCGGCCTGTTCGGCCCGGTCGTCGACGTCCCGCCGGACGCTCCGCCTCTGGACCGGGCGCTCGGCCTCGCCGGTCGCGACCCGGCCTGGACCCCGGCGCCGGCCTGAGCACGCGGCCGGACGTTCCGCAGGCGCTCGACTGGCCGGCGGAGCCGATGAGTTCTCCGGCGTCCAGAGGTCTACAGGCAGGTCGGATACGCAGCCGGCTCCCGCCGCAGGAGAGGACCCATTCCCATGCCGAAGATCATCCCCAACCTGTGGTTCGACACGCAGGCCGAGGAGGCCGCGGCCTTCTACACCACGGTCTTTCCGAACTCTCGCGTCGTGAACGTGACCCGCTACACCGAAGCCGGACCCCGGCCGGCCGGCATGGTGATGAGCGTGGAGTTCGAGCTCGACGGCCAGCGGTTCGTGGGCATCAACGGTGGCCCCGACTTCACCTTCACCGAGGCGGTCTCCTTCCAGATCGACTGCAAGGACCAGGACGACGTCGACTACTACTGGCAGCGGCTGGGCGACGGTGGCCAGGAAGGGCCGTGCGGCTGGCTCAAGGACAGGTACGGCTTGTCCTGGCAGGTCGTGCCCGAAGGCATGGATGAGCTGTTCGCCGACCCGGACCGGTCGCGCGCCCAGCGCGCGATGACGGCGATGCTAGGGATGGGCAAGCTCGACATCGCCGCACTGCGGGCGGCGGCCGACGGGGTTACCGCGAGCTGAGCCGGCGCTTCCTCCGACCCGCCGCGTCGACCCTTGACGCGGCGGGTCGGCGCTGCCTACGGTCACTCCAACTTGCTTGAAGAAAGTTGCTTGAAGAGATCCGAGGTGGAGCCCGTGGCGCTGCGGTCCGACTGGTCGACGAAGGCCTGCCCCATCGCCCGCGGGCTGGACGTCCTCGGCGACCCGTGGGTGGTCCTCGTCCTGCGCGAGGTGATGCTCGGCGCGCACCGCTACGACGAGCTCCACAGATCGCTCGGGGCGGCCGACAACGTGCTGAGCAACCGGCTACGCCGGCTCGTGGACGCCGGTCTGCTGACCCGGCAGCCGTACGGCTCCGGCGCTCGCCGGTGGGAGTACCACCTCACCGAGGCCGGCGCGGACGCCCTCCCCGTGCTGCACGCCCTGGCGCAGTGGGGAAACCGCCACACCCCGGCGCCGCGGGGACCGCTGCGGATCGTGCACCGCGGCTGCGGCGCCGAGGCGACGTCCGCAGACTGGTGCGACGCCTGCGGGGTGGCGCTGACGCCGGACAACGTGGCCTGGGAGAAGCCCTCCGAGCCCGGTGTGTTGAGGCAGCTCCAGGGCGCACGTGGCTAGCACCCGCCGCCGGTTGCACCCCGCGTGGGTCGTGGCCGGCGTCGCCTTCCTGGCGCTCGTCGGTGCCGCGGGGTTCCGGGCGGCGCCCAGCGTGATGATGGTGCCGATGCAGGAGGAGTTCGGCTGGTCGCGCGCGACCCTGTCGACCGCCGTCGCGGTGAACCTGGTGCTGTTCGGGCTGACCGCGCCCTTCGCGGCCGCGCTGATGGAGCGGTTCGGGATCCGTGCGGTGACGGCGACGGCGCTGGCCGTCGTGGCGGCTGGGGCGGCGCTCAGCGTGTTCGTCGTCGCCCCGTGGCAGATCATCCTGACCTGGGGCGTGCTGATCGGGCTCGGCACCGGCTCGATGGCCCTTGTCTTCGCCGCGGTCGTCACGGACACCTGGTTCGCCCACCGTCGCGGCCTGGTGTCCGGGGTCCTCACGGCCGGCAGCGCCACGGGCCAGCTCGTCTTCCTGCCGCTCATGGCGGTGCTCACGGAGCGCTACGGGTGGCGTGCGGCCTCGTTGCTGGTGTCGGCGGCCGCACTCGTCGCGGTCGGGCTGGTGCTTGGCTGGCTGCGGAACTCACCGGCCGACCTGGGCGTGGAGCGGTACGGGTACGTCCCACCGCTGGGCGACGTCCAGCCGGTTCCGGTCGCCACAGGCTCGGCATCGGGGCATGGACCCGCGCGGCGGGCGGTCGCCAGCCTGCTGCAGGCCGGCCGCGTCCGGACCTTCTGGGCGCTCGTGGCGGGGTTCGCGATCTGCGGCGCAACCACGAACGGCCTGATCGGCACGCACTTCATCCCGTCCGCCCACGACCACGGGATGGCCGAGACCACAGCGGCCGGGCTCCTCGCAGTGGTCGGGGTCTTCGACGTCGTGGGCACCATCGCCTCCGGTTGGCTCACCGACCGCGTCGACCCGCGGCTGCTGCTCGGGGGCTACTACGCCTTCCGCGGCGTGTCCCTGCTGCTGCTGCCGACCCTGCTCTCCGCCACCGTCCACCCCAGCATCGTGCTGTTCGTCGTGATCTACGGGCTGGACTGGGTCGCGACCGTGCCGCCCACGATCGCCTTGTGCCGGGAGGTGTTCGGCGCCAACGGCGCGGTGGTGTTCGGCTGGGTGTTCGCGGCACACCAGGTCGGTGCGGCGCTCGCCGCCTTCGGTGCCGGCTACGTGCGCGACCGCACGGGCACGTACACCGCAGCCTGGGTCGCAGCCGCCGCCTTGTGCGCCGTCGCGGCCGTCGTCAGCGTCGGGATGCGGCGCGGCACCGGGCCGCGGGACCGCGATGCCGCGGTGCACGGCGAGCCGGTGCGGTCGGCCCGCTGACGCCGGACGTCGTGGTTCCCGGGGCCGCGGGGCTCGACGTTCCGAAGTCGTTCCGGCAACCGTTGCGCCAAAGGTTGCGCCCGTCGTACGCCTCAGGCCCCTTCGACGTCCGCGAAGAGGATGCGCACGCCGCCAGTGGCACGCTCGAAGGCGTCGGCGAGGAAGGCGCCGGCCGCGTCGGTGGTTACCGCCGCGCTCGCGTCGTCGTAGCCGTTGAAGTAGAGGTCCAGCAGGCGGTACGCCGGGGTCGGGCTGCCATCCTCCTTGGGCCAGACCTTCGACGACTCGATGCGCTGGACCCCGGGTATCGCCGTAGCCAGCGCCACCGCGTCGTCGTACCCGGCCTCGAATGCGTCCGGGTCCTTGGGGTTGTCGTAGATCACGGTGATCTTGGTGGTCATGGCGTCCACGGTCGCGCCTTGCCCTGTCGGCTCGCGCCCGTGGACTGCCCTGGTTCGCCAGTCCGGCACATGAGGCCGTGCGCTCTCGTGCTTCAGACGGCTCCTGAAACCGGGTCACTGGGGTGTCGCGTGAGCGGCGTGGTCTCCACGCTCAGCCACGGGTACAGCGGTAGCGACGCCATGATCTCCTGCACGTCGGCCTCGTCGTGCGCGCGCCAGAGGCCCAGCGCGCGGCCCTCGCCGGGCAGCCTCCACAGCCGGACGAGGCGTCCCTCGCCGCCGAGCGTTCGCGCGCGATCTGCCTCGCGTGCCGTGGTGGCGTCGACGGTCTCGCTGGGTGTGCCCGCCGGGACGGTGAGAGTGAGCGTGGTGAGGAACTCGCGATTGCCGGCTTCCGAGGAGAGCGACCCGAGTCTCGCGGTGTGGGGCGGGTCGTTCGGGTGCGGCGAGAGCGGCGTGACCTCGTCGGTGCGCCATACCCGCAGCGGCATCGAGGCGAGGACCTTCTCCAGCGCGGCGGCGTCGGCGGCGGCGAACAGCCCCAGCGTGCGCCATTCGCCCGGCTGCAGCGGTGGGCGCCACAGGCGCAGGAGGTTCCCCTGTGCCGCGAGCTCACCCGAGTGAGCAGCCTCGCGGCTCCGGACGTCCTCGACGGCTGCTTGCGACGTCCCCTCCGGGACGTGGGTGGTCATCGTCACGAGGAATTCCATGGGAAGCCCTTCCTGCGCCGGGATTTCCAGCCTGGCGTCGCGCCTCTCCCGGCAGCTCGTGCACATGGATGTCGGGCCTGGCCTCCGTCGCCATCTCGCGGAGTCAGGTGAGCTGCTGGCCGCCGTCCACGTCGAACGTGGCGCCGGTCAGCGCGCCGTTCGTCATGACATGCACGGCGAGCGCGGCGACGTCCTCCGGTACGACGACCCGTCCGATGGGGAGCGTGGCGCGCAGCTCGTTGCGCCGCTCCTCGAGGGCGTCCCCGAGCAGCGACGCGGAGAGGGGCGTGTCCACGAAGCCGGCGGCGAGAAGGTTGACGCGCACCGGCGCGAGCTCGAGCGCGAGGTTGGCCGTCAGTGCGGGCAGCCCGGCGGTCAACAGCGCCGTGAGGCTGATGCCGATGGCTGGTCGGCGGCCCCCGGTCCCGCCCATCAGCAGCAGGGTGCCGCCCGGTCGCACCGTCGTCCGCACCTGCTGGGCGACTTGGAGGATCAGCCCGACGTGTTCGGCGACGTAGCCGCGCGCCTTCGGGACATCCATCTCGGCGAGCGGCGCGTAGTACGGGCCGCCGGCGGTGACCATCACGTGGTCGACGGGCGCCGGCAAGGACCGGAAGAAGGCGTCGAGACGGTCGGGATCGTGAGCGTCGAACACGTCGTGGCTACGCGCCCCGACATCGGCAGCGGCGCGTCGCAGCCGCTCCGGGTTCCGGCCGGTGAGAACGACCTCGGCGCCTTCGGCGCGAGCCCGTCGAGCCGTCTCGAGCCCGATGCCGGAGCTGCCGCCGAGAACCACGACGGTCTGCCCGAGCAGGGCCGGCTCTCGCGTGCGGGTCGCGCTGTCGACTGCGGTGGTCATGACGGCTCCCGAGGTTCTCGTGCCGAACCGATCGCCGGCGCGACCACGCTTGCGCGCCCCGGCCTGGTTCGACCCAGGGAAAGTCCCTGGCCTGGTGCCTGGTCCCCGCGAACCACCAGCTGTCGAGTCGAGGCGCTACTCCGCCGGCCGAAGGCTCATCGGGCCGTAGACCACCGCCCCGCCCTGCAGCAGGTGCACGGCGTCGACCCCGTTGGAGAGCAGCGCCCGCCACTCCTCCCCGAGCCAGCTCTCGGCGTCCGACTGGGTCGGGAAGCCGCCGGTGAATGCGCCGTCCGGGACGATCTCTCGCCCCTCCGCGTCCTCGTAGCGCCAGGTCCAGGTCTCGCTCATGCGGCCGACCCTACGCGTCGTCCGTCAGCTCCTGAGCCATCGAGAGGACCTTGGCGACGGTACGGCGGTTCCGCACCGTGGCACCGACGCCGAGCAGCCGCTCCAGGCCAGGCGACCGGATCCAGTCGGACGCCATGCCGCCGGGCAGCAGCAGATGGGCGTCCCTTCCCACGACGTCCAGCCGGGCGGGCGGCACCATCGCCGCGGTCGCTGCGGCGACGGCGTCCGGTGACGGCTGCTGGGTGAGGAACGCCATGTGCCGATGGTCGACGTCGTCGTCCGGCGCCTGCGCCATCGACTTCTCCAGCTCGGCCGCCGACCGGACGACCACCGAGATCCGGAACCCGTGCTCGCGCTCGACGACGTCCGCGATGAGGTCCTCGACCTCGGACGACGAGCCGTGCGACGAGCGGAAGACGAGGTTCCCGCTGGCGATGTAGGTGCGGACGTCGGCCAGTCCGGCGTCGGCGCACAGGTCACGGAGCCTGGCCATCGGGACCTTGCGGTTGCCACCCACGTTGATGCCGCGCAGCAGCGCGACCCAGATCGTCATGCCGGCGATGGTGCCAGGCCCGCCACGGCGCCGACCACCACGACGGCGGGCGCGCGCACCCTGGCCGCCAGCACCGCCGCCTCGTCGAGGCGACCGCGCTCGACCCGCTGGCTGGCCAGCCCGCCGTCCTGCACGCAGGCGACCGGCGTCGCCGGGTCCATGCCCTGCGCCAGCAGCTCGGCGGCGATGTCCGGCAACGTCTGCACCGCCATCATCAGCACCAGCGTCGTGCCGCCGCGCGCCAGCGCACCCCAGTCGAGCGTGCTGCGCGGGTCACCCGGCGGCACGTGACCCGACACCACCGTGAACCCCTGCGACAGCCCCCGGTGGGTCACCGGCACGCCGGCCAGCGCGGGCACCGCCACGGCGCTCGTCACGCCGGGAACCACCTCGACCGGGACCCCGGCGGCGACGCACGCCTGCGCCTCCTCCATGCCGCGGCCGAACACGTACGGGTCGCCGCCCTTGAACCGCACCACGGTGCGGCCGGCCAGGGCGTGCTCGACCAGGATCTCGTTGATCCGCTCCTGCGGCACGAAGGGCCCGCGCGGCACCTTGGAGACGTCAATGACCACGACGTCGTCCGGCAGGTCGTCGAGCAGCTGCAGCGGCGCCAGCCGGTCGACGACCACGACGTCGGCACGGGTGAGCGCCTCCCACCCGCGCCGGGTCAGCAGCCCGGGGTCGCCGGGGCCGCCGCCGACGAGCACCACGCGGCCGCCGCCGGGCGTCGGGTCGCGCCGCTCGCGCGCCGGCACCCGGCCGGTGCGCAGCTCGTGCTCGACCGCGGCCGCGGCGACGTCCCGGAGGGCCGCGGCGCGGACCGGGTCTCCCCCGGCGTGGACGGCCACCGCGGTGGCGTCGCCGACGGTTGCGGTGGCCGGCATCCAGGCGGACGCCGAGGAGGCGTCGTCCACCCGAAGGCAGAAGGTGTGAGCGGCGTCGGCCTCCGCCAGCACGGCCTCGTTGACCTCGGGGACGTCGGTGCAGGCCATCGCCAGCCAGGCGCCGTCGAGGTCACCCGGGCGGTAGCCGCGGCGGCTCCAGCGCAGCAGGCCGCGCTCGGCCAGGTCGGCGAGCACGGGCACCGCCTCGGGCGCCACCAGGTGGACGTGCGCCCCGGCGTCCAGCACCGCCGTGACCCGGCGCATCGCGACCGGTCCGGCCCCGATCACGACCACCGGCCGACCGGCGAGCCGCAGTCCGAGCGGCAGCACCGGGGCGCCCTCGCTCCCCACCCGCGGGCTCACGCGACGCCCTTCGTGTCAGTGGCGCCGAACGTCGGCTGCTTGGTCAGCGCGTGCCGGCGACGCCAGCCCTGGTCGACGGCCACGCGGTCGGCCGCACGACCCGCCACGACCGCCTGCTGCAGCAGCGACACCGGACCTCCTCCTCGGCGGGCGACGCTCGCCCCCGCTCATGGTGCACGGCCGACTGGACGGGCCGCTGACCTGCCCAACCGCTGAGAGCCGGCGCTGTCACCGAGCCCCGGTCGGGGTCGAGACGGCGTCCCTCACGGCCGCCACCAAGGCGTCCGTGACCTCTCGCGGCCGGACGGCGACCCGCAGCCAGTCGGCGCCGAGCCCAGGGAATGTGTCGCCCCGGCGGACCGCAAAACCCTTGTCTCGCAATGCCACGCGTAGCCCCTGGGCTCCTTCGGCGCGCACCAGCACGAACGGTGCCGCGGCCGGCGTGACGACGTGCAGGCCGGCGCCGGTAAGCCCGCGGACGAGGTGCTCGCGCTCCCCCACCAGCCGGTCGGCCATCGCCCGCGCCTCCGCGGCGGCCTGTGGTGTGCAGCACGCCACCGTCGCCAGCAGCGCCAGCGAGGAGACCGACCAGGCGGGCTGGACCTGCGCGCAGCGCGCGAGGACGTCGGCGTCCCCGACGAGGTACCCGGCGCGCAGGCCGGCCAGTCCCCAGGTCTTGGTGAGGCTGCGCACGACGACCAGCCCCGGCAGCCGCTCGCCGGTCAGCGACTCGGGCTCCCCGGGCACCGCGTCCATGAACGCCTCGTCGACCACCAGGACCCGGCCCGCGCGCGCCAGCTGACGCAGCGTTGCTGCCGGATGCAGCACGGACGTCGGGTTGGTGGGATTGCCGACGACCACGAGGTCGGCGTCGTCCGGCACGGCTCCCGGGTGCAGCGCGAAGCCGTCGCTCGGGTCCAGCAGCACCCGCTCGACCGCGTGCCCGGCTACCGACAGCGCGACCTCCGGCTCGGTGAACTGCGGGTGGACGACGACGGCGCGCTTGACCTCGTGGCCGGGGCGCAGCGCCCGCGCCAGCAGGGTGAACGCCTCTGCGGCGCCGGACGTCAGCAGCACCTCGTCGGTGCGGCGGCCGTGCCGGGCCGCGACGGCGGCGGTCGCGGCCGTGGCGTCGGGGTAGGCCGCGAGCCCGGCGAGGCCCGCCGTCAGCTGGTCCAGCAGCCAGCCGGGCGGCGCGGGCACCTGCACGTTGACCGCGAGGTCGACGAGTCCCTCGCCCACCTCGCGGTCGCCGTGGTGGCGCAGCGGGTCGGCGGGCTGCTGGCGGGCGTCGGGGGCCGGATCGTACGGGTCGGCGGCCAGCCGGCTCGGGTCGGCTGCCGGCCGACTCCGGTCGGCGGGCGACCGGCGCGAGTCTGCCCTCTGCCGGAATGGGTCCGCGGCCGGCCGGTCAGCCACGGGCGGGCTGCAGGTCGGCATCCGCCGCCCGACCCGCTGCGGCGCGGCGGTTCCGCGCGGCCACGGCCGCCCGGACCAGCCGCTCGGCCGCGTGCGGGTGGCCGGCCCAGTGGACGTGCAGGTAGGAGGCGTGGACCGTTGCCGGCGCTCCGGGGGGGCCAGCGGTGAAGCCCTCGGTGCGACCGCCGTAGCCCAGGTCGTCGAAGGCCCAGGCGGGCGTGTCCCCGTGGCCCGGTTCGACCCGCGTGCGGTGGAACTCGTGGCCGGTGACGAGCTCGCCCGGCTCCGCGACGAGTGTCCACGCGGCCGTGCGCGCCTGCCGGTAGCCCAGGGTGAGGCGGCCGGTCATCGTCGCGGCCGCGTCCAGCACCCCGGCCATCCGGTGGCCGTCCAGCTCGCGGCACAGGTAGAGCAGCCCGGCGCACTCCGCGACGACCGGCACGCCCGCGGTCACGGTGTCCCGCACCTGCCCGAGCAGCGCGATGTTGGCGGCCAGCCCCTCGGCGTACACCTCGGGGAAGCCCCCGCCCAGGTACAGGGCGTCCGTGCCGGCCGGGAGCTCGTCGTGGAGGGGATCGAGGTCGACGACCTCGGCGCCCGCCGCCGCGAGCAGCTCGTCGGTCTCGCGGTACCGGAAGCTGAACGCGCGACCTCCGGCCGAGGCGACCCGGACCGGCCGCCCGGCGTCCACTCGTTCGACCTCGCGCTCGGGGTCCCAGGCGACCGCGTCCAGGGGCGGCGCGGACCGCGCGACCCGCAGGATCGCCTCCAGGTCGACGCCCTCGGCAACCTGCTCGCCCAGCAGCCCGACGGCCGCCCGCGCGTCCGCCGCGCGCTCGACCGCCGGCACCAGGCCCAGGTGCCGGCTCGGGGTGCTGAGGGCCTCGTTGCGCCCCAGGGCCCCGAGCACCGGGATGCCGGTCGGCGCGAGGGCCGCGCGGATCTCGTCCTCGTGCCGCCGGGTCGCCACCCGGTTGAGGACGACGCCCGCGAGCCGGACGTCCGGGTCGAAGGAGGCGAAGCCGAGCACGGTAGCGGCGACGCTGCGACTGGCGCCGGACACGTCGACGACGAGGACGACCGGGGCGTCGAGAAGCCGGGCGACGTGCGCCGTGGAGGCGGTGCCATGACGACCGATCGCGCCGTCGAACAGGCCCATCACCCCCTCGACGACCGCGACGTCGGCCGGCTGCGGCGTTCGCGCACCGTGCAGGAACAGCGGCGCCACCCGGTGCTCGCCCTGCAGCACGGGATCGAGGTTGCGCGGGTGCCGGCCGTGGGCGAGGGCGTGATAGCCGGGGTCGATGTAGTCCGGGCCGACCTTGTGGCCGGAGACCTCCAGCCCCCGCGACCGCAGCGCGGCCATCAGCCCGGTGGCGATGGTGGTCTTGCCGTGTCCCGACCCTGGGGCCGCGACCACCAGCCGGGGGACGTCGGGCACGCTCGCCACCTCTCCTCGCCGGCCCTGTCGCGAGTCCCGATGCTCTCACAGGGGCTGGGCCACGCCGCGTTCCGGGCCGGGCCCGGCGTCGGTGCGGTGGTGGGTGCGACGAATCGGCGGCGCTCACCACCGGTTCGTCGCATCCAACGTCGCAGTCACGCCGGGTGTGTCCCCTGCTTTCCGGCCCGCGGCCTTCGTGGCTCCAGTGGCACCTGCGCACGAACCGCCGAGGTGTCCGAGAGCACCGCTGGACGAGACCCCGTCCGGGCTCGACCTCGTCCGCCAGGCGGTAGCGTTGGCGCACGTGAACGCGGCCGACCTCCTCGACGTCGTGGGGATCGGCGCCGACGGCTGGCGCGGCCTCGGGGACGACGCGCGCGCCGCCCTCCGCGACGCCGAGGTGCTGCTCGGCAGCACCCGTCAGCTGGCGCTGCTGCCGCCGGACCTGCCGGGCCGGCGGGTCGCCTGGCCGAGCCCACTGCTTCCCGCCCTGCAACCACTGCTGGAGGAGCACGCCGACCGCCGGGTGTGCGTGCTGGCGAGCGGCGACCCCATGCTGCACGGCATCGGGGCCACGCTCGCGCGCCTGGTGGGCGCCGAGCGGCTGCGGGTGCACGTGCACCCGTCGTCGGTGTCGCTCGCGTGCGCCCGTCTCGGCTGGCCGGCGCAGGACGTC
>DATFPQ010000237.1:0-2856 GCA_035264765.1 Actinomycetales bacterium
GGGACCGCTGCCAAGGACGCGTGGATCAACGGCGGGCACCCCACGCTGGGCTTCCTGAAGTTCGGGACCAAGGGCCCGTTCGCCCAGTTCTACCAGTCCTTGGCGGGCGCGGCCTGGGCCGACTGGCTGTTCATGGCGGCCCTGGCCGGCATCGGTGTGGCGCTGATGGCGGGCGTCGCAATGCGGCTCACGGCGACGGCGGGCGTGGTTCTCCTGCTCATGATGTGGAGCGCGGTCCTGCCTCCGGAGAACAACCCGTTCATCGACGACCACATCATCTACGCGCTCACCCTCGTGGCCATCACCCTCGCAGGAGCCGGGCACACCCTCGGACTCGGGCGGATGTGGGAGCGCCTCCCCATCGTCCGCGATCACGCTTTCCTGAAGTGACCTGAACGGCGCTAAGCCGTCAGCTGTCCGGCCCACCGGACCCAGAAGGGTCCGGTGGGCCGAATGCTGGGCGTATCCGGGTACGAGTCCGGCATACGCTGGCGACACCGCAATCATTGCTACGAGACTTAGGCTTGGGCCGCTCAGGAGCCGAGCACCCGACAACTTCCGAAAGACGCCGTGGCGCTCCTCTCCCCAGGTCAGCGCGGGGATGCAACCGAGGCGTCGCCCGACACGGTGTGCTGCCGAGCGCGCACCACCGCGACCGGGCCGCCCGCCCGCTGCAGAACCCCCTGGCTGACGGATCCGAGAACCAGACTGCTGACGGCGCCGCGGCCCCGGCTGCCCACGACCAGGAGGTGCGCGCCGTCGGCATGCCGGATTAGCGCGCTGACTGGCTCGTCGTGGACCACGGAGCGTCTGACCTCCACGCTGGGGTAGCTCGGCACCCAGCCGGCCAGGGCCTCGGCGAGCAGCAGGTGCCCTTGTTGCTCCATCCGGTACGCGGCCGTCATGCGGGAGGACCAGGCATGGACGACGTCCAGGCTGGTGCCGCGGGACGACGCCTGCTCGAACCCGTACGCGAGGCAGGCCTGGGAATCCTCCGAGCCGTCCACCCCCACCACTACGGAGTCGCGCGGACGGTCGGGATCCTCGACGTCCTTTACGACGACGACAGGAGACCTCGCGTTCCCGGCCACGTGCAGCGACACGGAGCCGAGAAGAGCGGCAGCGAGGGGGCCACGCCCGCGTGCCGCCAGGACCACCATGCCCGCCGTAGAGGACGCCTCGACCAGCGCCTCGGCGGCGGGCCGCAGGCACCGCTCAGCGGTGATGGCAAGCCCCGGCGCCAGGCTCTGCACGGCGTTCACCGCCGCGACCAGGGCGTCGCTGGAGGACGCCTCCGACGTGTCGCCCACGCTGGGCGGGGGGCCTGCGCTGCGTGCTGCCGGTTGCACGTCGTCGCCTTGGACGAGGTGAAGTGGCAACCGCCGCCGAGTGGCTTCTCTGGCGCCCCAGGCCAGTGCGGCGCTGGAGCTGGTTCGGTCGACACCGACGACGACGCTGCCTGCCGGTGCCGTGCCGCCGTCTGGTGCGACCCGGATCTCGGCGGTCCACCGCCGCTCGTGACGTGACACGGCGCTCATTTGCTCCTTCGCGGTTGTCCCGGGATCCAGGCTCTCGTCCTGGTGGGTGACCCGGCGGGCCCTTGGTCCCGAGAAGGCGTGCCGCCGACTCGGCCGATCGAGGGAGATCCGGGTGCCGGCTCCCGAGGACCGCACGCACGACCGCTGTCTTCGATGGTTCGCCACAGCCGCTCGTGCGGAGAAGTGGCGGGACCTAGTGCCCTGACGGGCGACGCCGGCACTGGGGGAGGGTGAAGTCAGCAAGGCCCCTCACCGGCCGAGCGGACCGCGCATCGTCCGGTCCCACTAGGAGGAGGACTCGTGAACACCAAGACCATCGCCGCCGTTCTCGTCGGAGCAATGGCGTTCCACCTAGGCTTGTGCCGGTTGCTAGCGGCCGCGACAACGTTTGGGGAGACGCAAGAGGGACGCGACCTGAATCCGCAGCATCATGAATTGATGCCGGTCTAGCCGAAGCGGCAGGGCACCACCGCCTCCGGTGGGACGGACGCGCCTGCGGTGGTCCGAGCATCGCAGCCGCCCTGCTGGCCGCCCACGGACCACGCGCAGCCGCGCGTCTCGCACCGGGGACGGCCATGGCCGGGGCCGCGGTGATGGGGCCGCTCCTGATCTCACGGCTCGGAGCTGCATTGCGGATGACGGGCGCAGACCGGCCCGGGCTCCCGCGCAATGGTGCATCGGGGGCCTTTGTACTTTGCGCACTACGCGGCCTTCGTAGCCGTGCCGCTGGCCCTGCGTCGGCACTGGTGCTGCGGAGCCGTCCCGGCGCTCGCACGCGCTGAGCGACGAGCAGACGCGGCGCCAGCTTCGAATGCTGCCCGTGCTCGGCCGAGGCGGTCCATGGTCGGTGCTTGGTTCTCCGACCCAACCCCCATGTGACGCCAAACTGACGTCACATGGGGGTTGCCATGACGCCATCCTCGTGTCACAGTGGCGTCATGGATCTCCTTCCCTACGTCGCGCGGCTCCACCAAGACCTGCGCGTCGCCGCCGAGACCGCAGGCGACGAGGCTCTCGCAGTCGCCGAGCGCCTGGCATCCGGGCTGGAGTCGTCGATCCGGCTCGTTCTGCTCGACGCGCTCGTCGAGGCCGCCGGCGAGATCACCCACGACCTGGCCCCGGGCACCGTCGAGGTGCGGCTCCGCGGTCGCGACGTGGCCTTCGCGGTGACGTCGACGGAAGGTAGCTCGACCCCGGCCGCGGTCGCCGGCACCACGGCAAGCGACCGAGCCGATGAGGGCGTCGACGACGGCGGCACGGCCCGCCTCAGCCTGCGCCTGCCCGAGCGACTCAAAACCAAGGTCGAGGACTCCGCGGA
>DATFPQ010000238.1:0-4775 GCA_035264765.1 Actinomycetales bacterium
ATGCCGACCGCATCGACCTCGTCCGGTCCGGCGTGCCCGACCGCGCTCGCGAGGGCCCACCGCCGGATCCTGGGAACCAGGGCCTGACGGGCGGCCGGGGTCAGGAGCTTGGAGTCACGGACGCCGGACGGCGCGGTGCGCACCGAGGCGTCCACCAGGACGATGCCGACACTCGCCGGCCCCGCCAGCGCGCCGCGGCCCACCTCGTCGACCGCCGCCAGCAGCCGGCAGTGCTCCCGCAGCAGCGAGCGCTCCACCCGCAGCGACGGGGGTCGGCCCGGTGCCGGACGGCGACCGGCGCGCGGCGGGGAGACCACGTCGGTCATGACGACGGTGCCGGTACGCTGGCGAACACCTCACCCGGCCGGGTCAGGCGGGACAGGTGCGGCAGTGGCCAGACGACGGCCACCGCCCGACCGGTGACGAACGAGATCGGGACCGAGCCGGTGTTGCCCTTCCCGTCGTCGTGGTACCGCGAGTCCTCGGACTCCTGCCGGTTGTCGCCCATGACCCAGACCCGGCCGGCGGGAACTCGGATGTCGAAGTCGCGCTCCGACGGCACCGACCCGTCGCGGACGTAGGGCTCGTCTATCGGCTCCCCGTTCACCGTGAGCAATCCTCCGTCGTCGCAGCACACCACGTGGTCTCCCGGCATGCCGATGATGCGCTTGATCAGGTGGTTGTTGGAGTCGTTGGGCAGCAGCCCCACGAAGGCAAGCGCACGGCGCACCGGTCCCGGCTTCGGGACGGCCTCGGTCGGGCCGAGCCAGCCGCCGGGGTCCACGAACACCACGACGTCTCCGCGCTGGAGCTCGAACGGGCCGGGCGTCAGCTTGCTCACGATCACCCGGTCGCCGATCAGCAGCGTGTCCTCCATCGACTGCGAGGGGATGAAGAACGCCTGCACCAGGAACGTCTTGACCAGCAACGAGAGCGCGAGCGCGACCGCCACCACGATGACGGTCTCGCGCACCAGGGCGAGGAACCCCGTGCCGGAGTGCTGGGGCGGCCGGTCGGCGGAAGAGCCGGTGGGCGGTCCCTCGGACGTCGGAGGCGGCGCGGCCGGGGGCTGCGCCGTCGGGGGCTGCGCCGTCGGGGGCTGCGCCGTCGGTGGGTGCGCGGCGGCGGCCGGCACGGACGACCCCGTGGCCTGGTCGTCGGACCAGCGGCCCGGCGTCGGTTCGGTCACGAGGGATCTCCGGTGCTCGGTGTGGACAGGCGGCCGGCGCGGTCGACCGGCCAGAACCTCAGGACGACCTCGCCGACGACCCGGTCCAGCGGCACGGTGCCCCCGCCCGGGTCGCCGAGGTGGGCGCGGGAGTCGGCCGAGTCGCTGCGGTGGTCGCCCATGACCCACAGCCGTCCGGGCGGGACCACGACGTCGAAGCGAACGTCACTCGGGGCGTCCCCGGCAGCCAGGTAGGGCTCGTCGACGGCCCGGCCGTTGACCGTGAGCCGTCCGGAGGCGTCGCAGCAGACGACGCGGTCGCCTCCCACGCCGACTACCCGCTTGACGAAGTCCTGCTCGGACGGTGCGACCCCCAGGAAGCCGCCGACCGCGCCCGCTAGCCGTCCCAGCGGCCCGCGATGGGTGCCGGCTGCCGGCTCGGCGGCGAAGGAGTCTCGGCCGTCGAAGACCACGACGTCCCCCCGGCGCACCTGGCCGACGACGTACGACAGCTTGGAGACGAGCACCCGGTCACCGACCTGGAGCGTCGGCCGCATCGAGGTCGAGGGGATGTAGAAGGCCTGCACGAGCAGCAGGCGCACCACCAGGGTGAGCGCCGCGGCCACGAGCAGGAGCACCGGCAGGTCGCGCGAGAGCGGTCGGGACCGGCTGCTGGTCGAGCCGCGCCCGTCAGCGGTGGGCACGGGCTCCTGGTTGAGCATGCCGTGCGGTGCGACGTCCATCCGGTCGAGCCTATCCCGGTGCGGTCATGACAACGCCCAGGACGCGGAAGCCGCGTTTCCCGGGCGTGGTCGTGCGGTCGAGAGTGCTGTCGGAGCGTCAGCGGGAGACGGGGGTCTCGCGCTTCTCCTTGATCTTGGCGGCCTTGCCGCGCAGGTCGCGCAGGTAGTAGAGCTTGGCGCGGCGGACGTCGCCGCGGCTGACGACCTCGATCTTGTCCAGGATCGGCGAATGCACCGGGAAGGTGCGCTCGACGCCGACGCCGAAACTGACCTTGCGGACGGTGAACGTCTCGCGGACGCCCTCGCCCTGGCGGCGGATGACGGCGCCCTGGAAGACCTGGACGCGCGAGCGGTTGCCCTCGACGACCTTCACGTGAACCTTGAGTGAGTCGCCGGGCCGGAACTCCGGGATGTCGTCGCGCAGGCTGGCGGCGTCGAGGGAGTCGAGGATGTGCATGGCGCGTCGCTTTCTCATGGGTGCCACGGGTCACCCACGTTCTCGAGAACGGTCGGGTCGCCAGCCGATCGGCGTGCGGTCCCCCCGTGGCGGGCCCGCGGCCGGCTCGTGGCGCGAGGACCTAGTCTGCCACAGCGGGCGGTGCCTGCTGAAATCCGTCCACCACCGCGCGATCGGCAGGGTCCAGCAGGTCGGGATCCAGGGCCGCCAGCAGGTCCGGACGCCGCGCCGCCGTGCGCCGCAGCCTCTCGTCGCGCCGCCACCGGGCCACCCGGCCGTGGTGGCCGGACAGGAGCACCTCCGGGACGTCCAACCCCCGCCACGACGCCGGCTTGGTGTACACCGGGTACTCCAGCAGGCCGCCCTCGTGGCTCTCCTCCACCAGGCTCTCAGCATTGCCGACGACGCCGGGCAGCAGCCGGGCCACCGCCTCGACGACCGCCAGCACCGCCACCTCACCGCCGTTGAGGACGTAGTCCCCCAGGCTCACCGGGCTGACCCGCCACCGCGAGGCCGCATGCTCCAGCACCCGCTCGTCGATGCCCTCGTACCGGCCGCAGGCGAAGGCCAGCCACGGCTCCGCGGCCAGCTCGTGCGCCATGGCCTGGGTGAACTGCTGCCCGGAAGGGCTCGGCACCAGCAGGTGCGGTGTGGCGCGGGGGTCGCCGAGCGCCTCGCGGCCGACCCGCTCGACCTCGTCGAGGGCCTCACCCCACGGCTCCGGCCGCATCACCATGCCGGCCCCGCCCCCGTACGGGGCGTCGTCCACCGTCCGGTGCCGGTCGTGGGTGAAGTCGCGCAGGTCGTGCACGGCGACGTCGAGCAGTCCCTGCTCGCGCGCCTTGCCGATCAGGGAGAGTCCCAGCGGGTCCAGGTAGCCCGGGAAGATCGTGACGACGTCGACCCTCATCGACCGACCCGCATCAGGACTCGTTCCGGTCGAACAGCCCGCCGGGAGGGTCGACGACGACCCGGCCTCCGGCGACGTCGACCACCGGAACCAGGGCCGAGACGAACGGCACGCGCACGTGCGCACCCCCCGCCGCCGGCCGGACGACAAGCAGGTCCTGCGCGCCGCCAGTCTCCAGCTGCACCAGCTCGCCGAGGACCTGCCCCTCGGGGTCCTCGACCCGCAGTCCGACGAGCTCGTCCTCGTACCAGGCGTCCTCCTCATCCGAGGCGTCCGCCTGCACCACGAGCATCGTGTCGCGCAGCGCCTCGGCGGCGGCCCGGTCGGCCGCCTGCTCGAACGCGAGCAGGAGCACGCCGCGGTGGTCGCGGGCGCTGACCAGGGTGAGTGGTCCACGGTCGGCCGGCTCGGTGTCGAACACCGCACCGGGCACGAAGCGCTGCTCGGGCACGTCGGTGCGGACCTCGATGCTCACCTCGCCGTGCAGGCCGTGGGCCCGTCCGATGCGGGCGACGACGCGCTCCATGGCACCTTCCTGTCCTGCGGACCGCCCGTGCGGAACGGCCCTGTCAAACGGCCTTGTCACGACCACCGTGAACTGCTCTGGAAAATGGCCCTGGGACGGGGGCGGCCAAACGGCGGCGGGGACGCCGGGCCGCAAGCCCGACGTCCCCGCCGATGAGTCCGGTGCTCTCCCGGCCCGGTGTGGTGCCCTCAGCGAGAGCGGTCGGTGTCGACGATGTCGACCCGCACCGACCGGCCGTTCGCGAGTGCCCCGACGACCGTGCGCAGGGCGCTCGCAGTGCGACCCGAGCGCCCGATGACCCGGCCGAGGTCGTCTGGGTGCACGCGGACCTCAAGCATCTCGCCGCGGCGACCATTCTGCCGGCGCACCACAACCTCGTCCGGGTGCTCCACGATGCCGCGGACCAGGTGCTCGAGCGCCTCCTCGAGCACGCTCAGGCCTCCGCCTTCGCGGCGTCCTCAGAGGTCTGGGGCGCCTCGGCGGGCACCGGGGTGGGCTCGGAGCCCGCCGGCTGGTCGGACGGGTCGTGCTCGACGACGTTCTCGCCGGCCTCGGGCGATCGCTTGCCACGCGCGGTGGTGGTGGCGTCCTTCGGCTCCTCCAGCGACTTGCGCGCGATCGAGTTGAAGATCTCATCGCGGTCGGCCTTGGGCGCGGCGACGCGCAGCGTCCCCTCGGCGCCCGGCAGGCCCTTGTACTTCTGCCAGTCGCCGGTGACCTTGAGCAGGGCGAGGACCTGGTCGCTCGGCTGGGCGCCGACGCCCAGCCAGTACTGCGCCCGCTCGGAGTCGATCTCGATGAGCGACGGCTCGCGCATCGGGTCGTACTTGCCGATCTCCTCGATCGCGCGGCCATCGCGCTTGGTGCGCGAGTCGGCGACGACGATGCGGTAGTACGGGGCCCGGATCTTGCCCAGGCGCTTGAGACGGATCTTGACGGCCACGGGTGTGGTCACTCCTGAATCGTGTGGG
>DATFPQ010000239.1:0-8332 GCA_035264765.1 Actinomycetales bacterium
GCTTAGTGGTGGGTTCTTCGTGGTTCTGATGCTGGTCCTGGCCGCGACGACGCTGGGCGCCGGCCGCTCCCCGCACGTGGTGGTGCGGCCGGAGCAGATCGACGTCGGGCTCGACGACGTGGTGGGCATCGACGTCG
This sequence comes from Actinomycetales bacterium, assembly GCA_035264765.1. Classification (GTDB taxonomy): domain Bacteria; phylum Actinomycetota; class Actinomycetes; order Actinomycetales; family Angustibacteraceae; genus DATFPQ01. The sequence continues at coordinate 138 of DATFPQ010000239.1, forward strand.
TGAAGGCCGAGGTCGTCCGGACGCTGAACCTGTTCCTGGCCCACCGCACCTTCGCCCGCGAGATGGGCGGGCGCCACCGGCGCGGGGTCCTGTTCGAGGGCGCTCCCGGCACCGGCAAGACGCACACCGCCAAGGCGCTGGCGAAGGAGGCCGGCGTCCCGTTCCTGATGGCCACCGCCACCTCCTTCCAGTCCGGGCTGCAGGGGGCCTCGCAACGGAAGGTGCGCAGCTACTTCCGCGCGCTGCGCCGGGCCGCCCGGCAGTACGGCGGCGCCATCGGGTTCATCGACGAGTTCGACGCGATCGCGCTCCGCCGGCCGGGCACGGCAATGACCGCCGTGCCCGCCGGGTCCGCGCTGCAGCCCACGGCTTCGTCGTCCGTGCTCGGCTGCGGCGGCCTCACCGGGCTACCCGCCACACCCGCTTCGTCCGCGGGGCTGCTGCGGTCCGGGTACACCTCCGGTGGCGACGCCCAGATGACGGTGAACGAGCTGCTCGTGCAGCTGCAGTCCTTCGAGCAGCCGACCGGCGGGCAGCGGCTGCTCGGCGCGCTGGTCGACGCCGCCAACCTGCTGCTGCCCGCGCACCGCCGGCTGCGCGGCCCGGCCACCGTGCCCGCGAACGTGCTGCTGCTGGCCTCCACCAACACCGCCGAGCGGCTCGACCCCGCCCTGCTGCGGCCGGGCCGGTTCGACCAGCGGCTCTCGTTCGAGCTGCCTGGACGCAGCGGCCGGCGGCAGCTCGTCGACCACTTCCTGGGCCGCAAGGCGCACGAGGCCCAGCTTGACGACCCGGAGCGCCGGGATGCCCTGGCCGCGATCACCCACGGCTACAGCCCGGCGGCGATCGAGGGGCTGCTCGACGAGGCGCTGGTGCAGGCCGTGCAGGACGGGCGCACCGCGATGCGCTGGGTCGACGTCGAGCGGGCTCGGTTGGTGACCGAGGTCGGGCTCGGTCAGCCGGTCGAGTACACCGAGCACGAGGCCCGGCTGATCGCGACGCACGAGGCCGGACACGCGGTGACGGCGTGGCTCGTGGCGCCGACGCGCCGGCTGGAGGTGCTGACCATCGTCAAGCGGCGCCAGTCGCTCGGCCTGCTCGCGCACGGGGACGCCGAGGAGGTGCACACGCGCTCCCGGTCCGAGCTGAAGGGGCTGGTGCAGATCGCGTTCGGCGGCCAGGTCGCCGAGGAGCTGTTCTTCGACGACGTCTCGACCGGCCCGAGCGGCGACCTCGTGTACGCGACCAACGTGGCGGCCCAGATGGTCGGCCAGGCCGGCATGGTGGACACGCTGGTGTCGTACGCCGCGATCGAGGGCGGCGCCTTCTCGGACGCCGGGATCGTCGGGCGCGTGCTCGGGGACCCGCAGGGCCGGGCGATGGTCGAGGACCTGCTGCAGCAGCAGCGGGCGGCGGTGCACGGGCTGCTGGGGACGCACCGTCACCTGGTGGCCGCGCTGCGCGACGCGCTGCTGGAGCGTCGCGAGCTGGTGGGTTCGCAGATCACCGACGTCCTGCAGGCGGCGGCGCTGGCCGGGCCGGACGCGGTGCTCGACCTGACCGGGCCCGAGCCCCGCGTACGCTGACCGGCGTGAGCGTCGCCCGCTTCGCCGCGGTGCTGGGGACCGCGGCCGCGGGAGCGGCGACCGCGCTGCTCGGGACCTACGCGCACCTGGTGGTGGTGGGCTCCGGGCGCTGGCCGGCCGGCGTCCTGCTCGCACTGCTGCTGACCGCGTCGGTGGCCCTCACTGTGCGGGCGCTGCCGCTGCCCCCGGGCGCCGCGGGCGGCCTGGTGATCGGCTGGCTGGTGGTCGTGTTCTTCGCCATGTCGCGTCGCCCGGAGGGTGACCTGCTCCTGGTGCAGAACGGCCGGGGGCTGGCCTGGCTGGGGCTCGGCCTCGTGGTCCTCGTCGGTGCCCTGGTGCTCCCCGCGGGCCGGCGTCCGGAAGGCGAGGTTAGGGTCACCTCGTGAGCGTGGACCCCGTGCCGAGCGGACCCGACCTGGGCACCGTGGCCAGTCCAGACCTGCAGGTCGCACGCTTCCGGCGGGCGGCGGCGCGCTTCGTCACCGGGGTGACCGTGGTCAGCACCCGGGTCGGCAGCACCGACCACGCGATGACCGCCAACGCCTTCACCTCGGTCTCGCTGGAGCCGTTGCTCGTGCTCATCTGCGTCGAGCAGGACGCCCGGTTCCACGATGCGGTGGAGGCGGCCGGCGTCTGGGGCGTGAGCGTCCTGGACGAGTCGGCCCGGGCGGTGTCGCAGTGGCTCGCGACCCGCGGCCGGCCCCTGCACGGCCAGCTGGACCGGGTGCCGCACCACCGCGGCGAGGTCACCGGCGTCCCGCTGCTGGAGCAGTCGCTTGCCGCGTTCGAGTGTCGCACGACCGCGCTGCATCCCGGCGGCGACCACTCGATCGTCGTGGGCGAGGTCATAGGAGTCGAGCTGCCGGACTCCCCGGCCCGGCCGCTCGTCTACCACCGCGGCAGCTACACCCACCTCGTGTGAGGACCGCTGCCTCCTCTGCGCCGCTGCGTTGCTGCCCGGCCGCTTTGCGTCCCGTGTGCCGGTGAATCCGGAGGCCGGTGGGGCATTTCACCGGCATTGCGCGCGTAAAGCGGGTCGCGGCGGCCTCGCAGACGGAATGCCTCAGGGGCGCACGCGGTAGTGGTAGCCGTGGTGCGGCGCCCAGCCGATCGACTCGTACAGCGCGCGGCCGGCCGCGTTCGCCTCCGCCACCTGCAGGTAGCCGCTGCGGTCGCCACGCTGCAGGCCCCACTCGACCGCCGCGGCGACGACTCGACGGGCCAGCCCGCGACGCCGGTACTCGGGCAGGACGTCGACGGCGCTCAGCCCGGTCCAGCCGCGCGCGGACGCCGCCCGGCCCACCGCGACGGTCCGCCCGCCGTCCCGGAGCTGCACGAACGCCTGGGCCGGAGCCGACACCAGCACGCGCGGCGCGACGGCGGGCAGCTCCTGACCCCGGTACCGGTAGACACCCAGCCAGCCGTCGTCGGGGGAGTCCGACAGGCTCAAGGCCAGCTGGTCCGCCGCCACATCCCGTGCGAGGGCGGCCGCGACCTCACGCAGGGACGCCGTGAGGAACAGCGTCGGGGTGTCCAGCAGGTACCCGCGGGCGCGCAGCTCGGGATCCGGCGCGACGTCGCGCGCGCCGTCGTCCAGCCGTGGCGCGTCCAGCGGCCACGGCACGGCGAACCGCGCGGGCAGCCCGCGCTCGCCGTACCACCGCTCGACCGCGTCGACCGCGACGGCCACCGGGGTGCCGACGTCATCGGGTTCCCCGACCGCGAGCACCGAGTTGGCCCGGCCGGTGAAGCCCTCGGCCGCCCGCAGCCGCCAGGACCGGCCGGGCGTACCGAGCCAGGCGGTCTCCAGCGGGCGCCAGCCGTCGGCCGCCACGTCCTCCAGGGCGGCCCAGCCGAGAACGCGGTGGGGCGCGCCGCGTCGGGGCGGCGGGGGAGGGACCACCTTGCCGGCCACGACGTCCGCGAGGGGCACCGCCACCTCGCCGGCGCGCGTGCGCACTCGGGCGGTGGCCGCCTCCACGTCCCACGCCAGCAGGTCGCCCAGGACGTCCGCGAACCTGCCGCCGGCGGCGCGCCGGCGGAGCACGACCCGCTGCCCGACGTCGGAGGGTCCTACCCGCGGGCCGATGCGTCCCGACATCCGACCCTCCCCGCGCCCGTAGCACCAAGCGTCCGCGATACTAGGCGGAGACCACCGGGTGCCGTCGGGTGCCCGCCGCACGAGGAGGACCGCACCAGTGACGTACGTCATCGCACAGCCCTGCGTCGACCTCAAGGACAAGGCGTGCATCGAGGAGTGCCCCGTCGACTGCATCTACGAGGGTGAGCGGTCGCTGTACATCCACCCTGACGAGTGCGTCGACTGCGGGGCCTGCGAGCCGGTCTGCCCGGTCGAGGCCATCTACTACGAGGACGACGTCCCCGACCAGTGGAAGGACTACTACACCGCGAACGTGGAGTTCTTCGACGACCTGGGCTCGCCCGGTGGCGCCGCCAAGATGGGCCTGATCAACAAGGACCACCCGCTCATCGCGGCCCTGCCGCCGCAGGAGCACGACGAGTAAGGGTGCAGCTTCCAGACTTCCCCTGGGACACCCTCGCGCCCGCGGCCGCTCGCGCCCGGTCGCACCCCGGCGGCATCGTCGACCTGTCGGTCGGCACGCCGGTCGACCCGACCCCGCAGGTGGTCCAGGAGGCGCTGCGCGCCGCTGCCGACGCGCCCGGCTACCCGCAGACCTGGGGCACTCCGGCGCTGCGGGACGCGGTCGTCCGGTGGTTCACGCGGCGGCGCGGCGTCCCTGACGTCGACCCGGACGCGGTGCTCCCGACCGTGGGGTCCAAGGAGCTCGTGGCCTGGCTGCCCACACTGCTCGAGCTCGGCGCCGGGGACGTCGTGGTGCACCCGGAGGTCGCCTACCCGACGTACGACGTCGGTGCCCGGATCGCCGGCGCGACCCCGGTCGCGGCTGACGGCACGGCCCAGCTCGGGCCGGCGACGACGGGTGGGCGGGTGAGGCTGCTGTGGGTCAACTCGCCGTCCAACCCCACCGGCCGCGTCCTCGGCGTCGGTCACCTCGCGAAGGTGGTGGCCTGGGCTCGCTCGCGCGGCGTCGTGGTCGCGAGCGACGAGTGCTACGCCGAGTTCGGCTGGGACGGGCAGGAGGTGCCCAGCATCCTCGACCCGCGGGTCTGCGGCGGCTCGCACGAGGGCCTGCTGGCGGTGTACTCGCTGTCCAAGCAGTCCAACCTGGCCGGGTACCGGGCCGCCTTCGTGGCCGGGGACCCGGCGCTGGTGCAGCGGCTGCTGGCCATCCGCAAGCACGCCGGGATGATCGTCCCCTGGCCGGTGCAGCAGGCGATGATCGCCGCTCTGGACGACGACGCGCACGTGGCCGAGCAGAAGCAGCGCTACGCCGACCGGCGCACACCGCTGCTGGAGGCCCTGACTGCCGCGGGGTTCCGGGTCGATCACTCCGGCGCGGGGCTGTACCTGTGGGCGACCCGTGACGAGCCCGCCAGCGTCACCGTGGACGCCCTGGCCGAGCTCGGGATCCTGGTGGCGCCCGGCTCGTTCTACGGCGTGGCCGGGGCCCGGCACGTCCGGGTGGCCCTGACCGCGACCGACGATCGCGTGGCCGCTGCGGCGAAGCGGCTGTCCGGACTCTGACCCGGCTGCCGACCTGGCGGAGCCAGGCCCGTGACAGTTGTCACCGCTGGCGTCCGCAGCGTGATCCCCGGTTGGTCACGACGGCCTACGGGCGGGTAGCGTCGGCCTGCACGGGGCTGCCGGGCTGCACCCGACCGATCGCGGCGGAACTCCCGCCGAACGGTCGACGCGACAGCGGCGGGGCGCTGCTTGCGAGACCCGCCTGCAGCGGGAACGAGGACGAAGGAGCACGCACATGGCGAAGGACGCGGTACTCCAGCACGCCGGCGGCGAGCTGACGCTCAAGGGGGTACAGGCGACCGAGGGCAACGACGCGTTCGACATCGGGCCGCTGCTCAAGCAGACCGGACACGTCACGCTCGACCCGGGGTTCGTCAACACCGCCGCCTGCCGCTCGGCGATCACCTACATCGACGGTGACGCCGGCATCCTGCGCTACCGGGGCTACCCGATCGAGCAGCTTGCCGAGAGCTCGAGCTTTCTCGAGGTCAGCTACCTGCTCATCTACGGCGAGCTGCCCACGTCCGAGGAGCTCGAGGCGTTCACCCGCCGGATCAGCCGGCACACCCTGCTGCACGAGGACCTGAAGAACTTCTTCGACGGCTTCCCGCGGGACGCGCACCCGATGCCGGTGCTGTCGTCGGCGGTGTCGGCCCTGTCGACCTTCTACCAGGACAGCCTCAGCATCCGGGACCGCGACCAGATCGAGCTGTCGACGACCCGGCTGCTGGCCAAGCTGCCCACCATTGCGGCGTACGCCTACAAGAAGAGCATGGGCCAACCCTTCCTGTACCCGGACAACTCCTGCGGCCTGGTCGAGAACTTCCTGCGGATGACGTTCGGCTTCCCGGCCGAGCCCTACGACGTCGACCCGGCCATGGCCAAGGCGCTCGACCAGCTGTTCATCCTGCACGCCGACCATGAGCAGAACTGCTCGACGTCGACCGTGCGCCTGGTCGGCTCCGGGCAGGCCAACCTGTTCGCCTCGGTGTCCGCCGGCATCCACGCGCTGTCCGGCCCGCTGCACGGCGGCGCCAACTCCGCCGTGCTCGAGATGCTGCAGCGGATCAAGGAGAGCGACGACGACGTCGACACCTTCATGCGGAAGGTGAAGAACAAGGAGGACGGCGTCCGGCTGATGGGCTTCGGCCACCGCGTCTACAAGAACTACGACCCGCGCGCCGCCATCATCAAGAAGACGGCGGACGAGATCCTCGGCAAGCTGGCCGGCGGTGACGAGCTGCTCGACATCGCCGTTCGGCTGGAGGAGATCGCGCTGGCCGACGACTACTTCGTCTCGCGCAAGCTCTACCCGAACGTGGACTTCTACACCGGCCTGATCTACAAGGCGATGGGCTTCCCCTCCAAGATGTTCACGGTCCTGTTCGCCCTCGGCCGGCTCCCGGGCTGGATCGCGCAGTGGCGGGAGATGATGGAAGACCCCGAGACGAAGATCGGCCGCCCCCGCCAGCTGTACATCGGCGAGACCGAGCGGGCCTACACCCCGCTGTCCGATCGCTGACCGACGGTTCGTCTGAGGTGCCCTCAGGAAGACCGGCCTGTGGGCGGCGGTCTTCCGGGGCACGTCGGGACCGCCTTTCCCGCCCGGTCTTCCGGACGATGCCGGACGCCCTGACGTTCCGATCCGGCCTGGTCGCCGACAGACTGCGACGCCGGATGTCACATTCCTGAGCCCGGCGGTGCTGTAGGGGCATGGACCAGGTTGGGGAGGAAGCAGCGGCTGCGGCCGTCCTCGCGGCCCCTCGATCGGTGGTTGGTGCCGCGGAGGGGCCGAACGAGAGGGACGAGCGGGTGGCGGTGTCGGCTTCGCTCCGCGGTGCCGTGCGCGCCGACCTGGACGAGATCTTCCGCCGCGACTACCAGCGGGTCGTCGGCGTGGCCGCCCGGGTGCTGGGCTCGCGCGACCACGCCGAGGACGTCGCACAGGACGTCTTCCTCGCCTTCGGTCGCTCCTCGGTGCCGGCGGGGGAGGCGCGCGGCTGGCTCTCCGTCGCCGCCGCCCACACCGCGCTGAACCTGCTCCGTTCCGGGCGCCGTCGCGCCTCCCGGGAGGAGACCGCCGCCGCGGCGCACGACGCCGTCGTCTCGGACGTGGCCGAGGCGGTGGTGACGCTCGAGGAGCGCAGCCGTGTGCGCGCGGCGCTCGCCGGCCTGCCCCGCAAGCAGGCCGTCGCCCTCGTGCTGCGGCACAGCGGCCTGAGCTACGCCGACATCGCGGCGGCGCTCGATATGTCTCCCGGCAGCGTCGGCACCACCGTCCGGCGCGCCGAATCCGCTCTGCGCAAGGAGTTGAACCGTCATGCGTCATCCGACTGAAGGGGTTCTGCGCCGGCTGCTCGACGAACCGGCCGGGGTGGCCGACTCCGACCGCGAGCACGTCGCCGCCTGCCCGCAGTGCCTCGGCGGGCTGGCCGCCATCCGCGAGGACGCCGCCTTCGCCCACGCGGCGCTGGCGACCGAGGGGGCCACGGACCTCGACGTCGCCGCCGCGTGGCAGCGCCTGTCGACGGCTGCGGCAGCAACCCGACCGGGGCGGGCTGTGGCAGCCACCGGACCGGGGCGGGCGGCGGTGCCGCCTCGTGCTGGTCGCACCCGCGAGGTGCTGCGCCGGCCCGTCGTCGCTGCCCTTGCCGTCGTCCTCGTCCTGACCGGCGCGGGCACCGCTGCCGCCAATGGCTGGCTGCAGATCTTCCGGACCGAGCAGATCGCTCCGGTCAGCATCGCCACCGACGACCTCATCGCGCTCCCCGACCTGAGCACGTACGGCGACCTCGTGGTGACCGGCGACGAGAACCTGACTGAGGTCCCCGACGCGGCGGCCGCGGCCGCGAAGTCCGGTCTGGACGTGCCGGAGGTGGCCACTCTGCCCCGTGGGGTCACGGGGAAGCCGGTCTACCAGGTGGGCGGCAAGGTGACCGCCACCTTCACCTTCTCGGCGGTCCGCGCCACCGCCGCCGCCG
>DATFPQ010000240.1:0-28103 GCA_035264765.1 Actinomycetales bacterium
GGCTGCGGTCCGCAGGACGAGGCCTTCCACCCGCTCCATCAGGTAGAACGGCGCACCGATCGGCGAGTGCTCGGCGTCGGCGCACAGCGCCACCGGCGTCGGTACCGGCACCGCGGTGGACGCCAGGGCGCCGATCACCCGGTGCTCGCGGGCCATGTCGTGCGCGGTGGCGAGCACGTGACCGAGCGGCGGCCGGCGCAGCACCCAGGAATGGACGTCGTCGTCCACGCGGTAGGTGAGGTTCGACCGTCCGCCGGCCACGAGCTCGGCCCGCAGCGGGCCACTGCGGGTGCCCGGGTGCTCGGTGTCCAGCCACCTGGTCAGCGCCGCGAGGTCCAGACCCGGCAGTCCGGCGCGTTCAGTCACGCTCGCAACGTACCGGCTTCGGCTCCGAGCCCCGCCGAGGCGGTGGCCAGCGGGTCGTCACCTTCAGCCTCTGTGCAATCTCCGCGACGTCAGAGAGCCCACCGCAGGCGACGTCCATGGTTACCGTGAAGGCCTCGTCGTCGGTCAGGGCAACGTCCCGCCCGTTGAGGTCGAGAAACACCATGGCGGCAAGAAAGGCGAGTCGCTTGTTGCCGACCACCAGGCAGTGGTTCGCGGCGACGGAATGCAACAGCGCCGCCGCCTTGAGCTCCAGCGTCAGGTAGGCGTCCTCGCCGAACGGCGAAGACCGCGGTCTGGCTGCGCATGAATCCAGCAATCCGACGTCACGCACAGGGCCCACACCGAGCTTTCGGGTGAGTAGGAGCAGATCCTCGGTGGTCAGGTACTCCGGTTCGGTCACACAGTGCCCAACCGGTGCAGGACATCGCTCCAGCGGTCCGCGAGGGCGTCGGCGCTCGCGGAGACTCGCTCGGTGTGGCCCTCACGTTGTGCGAGCGCGAGGACTGCGCGCTTGACGATCTCCTGACGGGAGACGCCGTGGGCCTTCACCAGGGTCTGCAGTGCGGACTCGAGCTCGTCGTCGACGCGAAGGGTCATGGCCATGACAGGTACGGTATCACCGTGATACCACCACGGCTTAGGGGTCGCTCGGCCCCTGCTGAGAACAGCGGACGCCTGCGGCAGCATGGGGCCATGGCTCACTACCGCTGCGACTACCCGATGCGCTGGTCCGACATGGACGCATACGGGCACGTCAACAACGTGCAGTACCTGCGGTTCTTCGAGGACGCGCGGATCGAGGCGTTCGGCGCGCACCGGGCCTACGAGGACGGCGGCAGCATGCTGGACACCGGCATCCTGGTCGCGGGCCACCAGATCGAGTACCTGAAGCCGCTGAAGTGGCGGCCCGAGCCCGTGCATATCGACCTGTGGATCACCAAGCTGTCGGGGGCGCAGATCGACGTCGGGTACGAGGTCTACGACGAACCGGTGGACGGCGATCGGATCCGCTACGCCGTCGCGGAGTCCACGCTGGTGATCTACGACCTGAAGAACGAGCGGCCGAAGCGGCTCGCGCCTGCGGACCTCGCCCGCCTCGAGACGCTGCGCGGTGAGCCGGTGCCGTTCCGCAGCCGGCGTCGAGCCGCCGCGGGGGCGTCCCGGTGAGCGTCGGGGCGGACGCCGGGTCCGCCGGGCGCAACGGGCACTCGGCGCAGGACTCGGTGCGGCTGACCGGTCGGGCCGCGCTGCAGGACCTCGCCACGTTCGTCGGTCGCGCCGGTCGGGTGGACTCCGCCGGAGCGGCCCGGCTGGTCGCGCACGGGGACGTCGCCGCCGTCTTCGTCTCGCCGGTGCACGGGGGTGGGGGTCCGACCGTGCTCGGCCTGCGGGTGCTGCGGCTGGCGGACCCGGTCGAGATCGACACGACCGTGCCGCTGGCCGCGCTGTCCGACCGGTTCGCGCGGATCGTCTCTGGGGGCCTGGTGGGCCCGGACGCGCCGGTGCGGCTGTCGCTCCCGCCGCAGGAGGTGGCCGAGCCGTGGGCCGGCATGACGCCGCCCCGCTCCGGATGGGAGGTCGTCGGCACGGTTCCCGAACCGGTGCTGCGCTCGGCCGCCCGGGCCGGCGTCGAGGAGATCGCGGCCGGCGCCGGGGAGGGGGCCGGAGCGCATGCGGTCACGCGGCTGCGCGCGATGGTGTGGGGTCGTGATGTGGATGGCGTCCCGGGACTGCCGGCCGGTGCGGCCTTCACGGCGGAGGCCTTGGGGTTCCTGGCGCCGCACGAGCCGGTGGCCCTGCATCGCACCGGTGCCTGGCGCCGGCTCACGACGCAGCACGGCCACGTCCTCTCGCGCACGGCCCTGATCTGACCCGCTCGGGGAACCCCGGCCGCGGGCGGCACGTCAGACGGCCGTGCGAGCAGCCACCAGCCGACGGACCCAGCGACTGAACCCCGCCCTGCCCACCGCGCTGCCCACTGTGCTGCTGAGTGCGCTGCTGCTGGGCGCGGTGACCGCATGCGGTGGCGGTGGCACCAGCGCCACCGGGCCGAGCCCGTCCACCACGAGCAACGGCAGGACCAGTACGGGCACCAGCACCACGCCGTCCGCATCGCCGAGCACCCCCGGTCCCGCCGGCCGGATGACGCAGGGTCTGACCTCGCCGGTGCTGCTGGAGCGCTCGGGGGGCATCGCCGGCCGCAAGGACGTCCTGGAGGTCCGTCCCGACGGCACCATCACGGTCAGCACCCTCGGCAGCAAGCCGGTCACCCGGCAGCTGAGCGAGGCCGAGCTGGCCGCCGTCGTCAGCGCGGTGAAGGCGATCGACCTGCGCCCCGTGCGGACGCCGCCGCGCCCGACGGCGGCCGAGGCGGACGTGTACCGCTACAAGATCGTCGCCGAGGGCACGATCGTCATGACGACCGAGCAGCAGGCGGACGGCGCTGTCCGCCGGCTGCTCGACGTCCTGACTCCGCTGTTCAGCGCACCCGCGCCCACACCGTGACATCGGCCGGCACGAGCACCTGGTCAGCGCTCCCGGCCAGCTCGCCGCTCGCCAGCAGCACCTTGGCGCCCTGAGGCAGCGCGACCGGGGTCGTGCCGGTGTTCGCCAGGACGAGCACGCCGTCGTTGACGAAGGCCAGCACATCCCGGCCGAAGGCGCCCTCGACCCACTCCAGGGAGCCGAGGCCGAGACCGTGCTCGCGGCGCAGCCGTAGCGCCTGCCGGTAGACCTCGTACGTCGAGCCCTCGACGCCACGCTGCTGGTCCAGTGCGAGCTCACGCCACTCGGCCGGCTGGGGCAGCCAGCCGGCGTCGGTCGGCCCGAAGCCGAAGGACGGCGCGTCCGCCTCCCACGGCACCGGCACGCGGCAGCCGTCGCGGCCGCGGTGGTCGTAGCTGGACCGCACCCAGGTGGGGTCCTGGCGGACCTCGTCCGGCAGGGTCGTGTGCTCGGGCAGCCCGAGCTCCTCGCCCTGGTAGAGGTACGCGCTGCCGGGCAGCGCCAGCATGACCAGAGTGGCCGCGCGCGCCCGCCGGAGGCCGGCCTCGCGGTCCGGCTGCTCGTGGTGCGCGCCGATGCCGGTCGGCAGCTTGGTGCCGGCCTCGAACCCGAACCGGGTGGCGTGCCGGATCACGTCGTGGTTGCTGAGGACCCAGGTGGTCGGGGCGCCCACCGCGTCGGTGGCCCGGACCGACGTCGTGATGACGTCGCGCAGGTCCTCGGCGCGCCACGGCGTCACGAGGTAGGAGAAGTTGAACGACTGGTGCAGCTCGTCGTCGCGGACGTACCGGGCCAGCCGCTCGGGGGGCTCGACCCAGGCCTCGGCCACGAGCACCCGGTCGCCGTCGTACTTCTCGACGATCCGGTGCCAGTCGCGGTAGATGTCGTGCACGCCCTCCTGGTCCCAGTACGGCGGCTTGGGTGCGTGGGCGTCGGCGCCGTGCAGGAGCTCCTGCTCCTGCGTCCACTCGGGCAAGCCCTCGGCCTTGACCATGCCGTGCGCGACGTCGATGCGGAAGCCGTCGACGCCCCGGTCCAGCCAGAACCGGATCACCGACTCGAACTCGGCCCGAACCTCGGGGTTGGTCCAGTCCAAATCCGGCTGCTTGACGTCGAACAGGTGCAGGTACCACTGGCCCGGGGTGCCGTCGGGCTCGGTGACGCGCTCCCAGGCGGGGCCGCCGAAGACCGACCGCCAGCCGTTCGGCGGCTGGCTGCCGTCCGGTCCCGTGCCGTCCCGGAACAGGTAGCGGGCCCGCTCGCGGCTGCCCGGCCCGGCCGCCAGCGCGGCCTGGAACCAGATGTGCTCGTCACTGGTGTGGTTGGGCACCAGGTCGACCAGCACGCGCAGGCCCAGCTCGTGGGCCCGGGCGACGAGCGCGTCGGCGTCCGACAGCGACCCGAAGACGGGGTCGACCGCGCGGTAGTCGGCGACGTCGTAGCCGGCGTCCGCCTGGGGCGAGACGTAGAAGGGGGACAGCCATAGCGCGTCGACGCCGAGAGCAGCCAGGTGCTCGAGGCGCGAGGTGATGCCGGGCAGATCGCCGATGCCGTCGCCGTTGGAGTCGGCCCAGGACCGCGGGTACACCTGGTAGATGACCGCGGAACGCCACCACGGGACGTCGTCCTGGGTACGGGCGTGCAGGAGCGAGGTGGAAAGGGGGGAGGTCACCGAAAAAGCGTAAGGGGTTGTCGAGTGTGCTTTGTCATCCCGGCGTGTTGACCAGCGAGTGCGCGGCCCGCTCCAGGTAGTCCCACAGCAGCAGCTCGTGCGCGGGCGCGAGGTTCAGCTCGTCGACCGCCTCGCGCATGTGGTGCAGCCAGCGGTCGCGCATGTGCAGCGTCACGGGAAACGGGTGGTGGCGCATCCGCAGCCGGGGGTGGCCACGCTCCTGGCCGTACGTCGTCGGGCCGCCCCAGTACTGCTCGAGGAACATCCGCAGCCGCCGCTCCGCCGGGACGAGGTCCTCCTCGGGGTAGAGCGCGCGCAGCTCGGGGTCGCTGCGGACGCCCTGGTAGAAGCGGTGCACGAGGCGGTCGAACGTCTCGTGGCCGCCCACCTCGTCGTAGAACGTCGGCTGCTGGCTCACCCCACCAGTTTCTCAGACGGCACCGGGCCGACCGGACCTCGCTCCGCTGCCTGCTCGGACCGGGCCGCCGCCTGCGCGATGCCGCGCTGCATGCCGCCGAAGACGATGCCGTGGAACGGCTTGATCGCCGCCCAGTAGGCGTGGCCGGCCAGGCCCCTGGGGTGGAACAGCGCCCGCTGCCGGAACACGGTGCGGCCGGAGGCGTCCTGCTCGACCCGCAGCTCCAGCCAGGCGAGGCCGGGCAGGCGCATCTCGGCCCGCAGCCGCAGCAGCCGCAGGTGCTCGATCTCCTCGACCCGCCACCAGTCCAGGGCGTCCCCGACGACGAGGTCGTCGGGGTGCCTTCGGCCACGCCGCAGTCCCGGGCCGCCGGTCATCCGGTCGAGGACGCCCCGCGCCCACCAGCCGACCGGCCAGCTGTACCAGCCTTTTCGACCACCGATGCCCTCCAGGACGCGCCACAGGTTCTGCGGCGAGGCCGGCACCACGCTCGCCCGCTCGTCGACGTACAGCGAGCCACCGGCCCAGTCCGGGTCGGTGGGCATCGGGTCGCTCGGGGCGCCGGGCGCGTCGGCCGACGTCCAGGACGTCGCGACGTCGAGGTTCTGCACCTTCGCCAGCGCGAGGGTGACCGCCTGGTCGAAGCCGGTCAGCCCACCGGGCGGGTCGGGGACGTACCGCGCGATGTCGTCCTCCTTGCACACCACCTCGTGCACCAGGCTCTCGACGAGCGGCCTCGCGATGCCGCTCGGCACCGGGGTCACCACGCCGACCCAGTGGCTGGACAGGCGCGGGCTGAGGATCGGGACCGGGACGATCCGCCGCCGGGGCAGGCCGGCCACGCGGGCGTAGCGCTGCATCATGTCGCGGTAGGTCAGGACGTCCGGGCCGCCGACGTCGAAGCCGCGGCTCACGTCGGACGGCAGGTCGGCCGCGCCGACGAGGTAGCGCAGGACGTCCCGCACGGCGATCGGTTGCACCCGGTTGTCGACCCAGCGCGGCGTCACCATGCCCGGGAGCCGCTCGGTCAGGTACCGCAGCATCTCGAACGACGCCGACCCGGAACCGAGGATGACCGCGGCCCGCAGGACCGCCGTAGGGACGCCGCAGTCGAGCAGGATCTCGCCGACCTCCTTGCGGGAGTCCAGGTGCGGCGACAGCTCGACGCCGTCCGGGTAGAGGCCGCCGAGGTACACGACCCGCCCGGCGCCGGCGCGGCGCACCCCACGACCGAAGGTCCGTGCCATGTCGCGGTCGCGACGCTCGAAGCGCGGCCCGGACGCGAGGCTGTGCACCAGGTAGTAGGCGACGTCGGCGCCGCGCGCGGCCCGCTCGACCGCCTCCGGGTCGCCTGCGTCCCCCTCGTACACCTCGACGTCGGCCAGCCACGGCTGGTCACGAAGCTTGGCCGGACGTCGCGCGAGGCAGCGGACCCGGAAGCCGGCTCGCAGCAGCTCCGGCACCAGCCGGCCGCCGATGTAGCCGGTAGCCCCGGTGACCAGGGCGGTGCGTGTGGTGGTACCCGTCGTCATACCCCCAGCCTGCGGCCGGACCACCAGGCGCGCATCGCCGTGCACCGCTTTGCCGATCGCCGCTGGACCCGGTCGTGGCTGGCCCGGAAAGGGTTGTCGTCAGACAGTGCCCGAGATGGTGCCCGGTGTGCCGGCGGCGTCTGGGCCGCCTGGCGCGGCGGGGTAGGGCAGCGGCGCGCGCACGCCAGCGCCCTCGAACGCCGTCAGCACGCGCTCGCGGATCGCCCGCTGCACGCCGAGGTGCTCGTTCGGTGCGGTCTTGGCCAGCACCCGGATCGTCACGGTGGCGCCGACGACCTGCTCGACGCCGGCTACCGTAGGCTCCTCCAACAGCAGCTCGCGCCACTCCTCGTCGGCGTAGAACCGCTCCAGCGCCTCGGCGACGACCCGCTGCACGTGGTCGAGGTCCTGGCCCAGGGCCACCGGCAGGTCGACGATCGCCGTCGACCAGCCCTGGCTCTTGTTGGCCACGCGCACGATCTCGCCGTTGCGGATGTACCAGGCCACGCCGCTGCCGTCCCGCAGCTTGGTGACCCGCAGCGTGACCTGCTCGACGGTGCCGACCGCGTCGCCGACGTCGACGACGTCCCCGACGCCGTACTGGTCCTCGACGAGCATGAAGACGCCGGACAGGACGTCCTTCACCAGGCTCTGGGCGCCGAAGCCGAGCGCCACGCCGGCCACGCCGGCCGACGCGAGCGCCGGGCCGATCGGAACCCTCAGCACGTCCAGGACCATCAGCCCCGCGACGCCGAAGACGAGGACGGTGACGATGCTGCGCAGCACCGACCCCAGCGTCTCGGTGCGCTGCACCCGGCGCTCGCTCATCGCGCCCGTCGCCGTGGCCAGTACCCGCACCGCGCCCTTGCCGGAGCGCAGCCGCTCGCCGGACTCGACGGTCCGGCGAACCAGTCGGCCGATCGCGCGCAGCACCAGCCAGCGCACCACCACGGCGAGGACGACGATCAGCGCGATCCGCAGACCGCTGGTCAGCAGCCAGTCGGTGAGGAGCTCGGGTGCGGCCGCGAGGGCACGCGCGTCGAGGTCGAGCACGGGAAAACGTCCTCCGGGACGACGGGGGCGGGTGGAGGCCGGCGCACGCAGCGGCCAACCGTCCGGTCCAGCCTACGGTCCGAGCGAGTGGGACCCGCGTCAGGGAACGACGAGCCCCGTGTGGTGCGCGGCGAAGGCCAGCGTGTCGGCCGTCAGCTCCACCGAGCGTGACAGCGCCCGTGCGCCGTGGCCCACGTCCGCCTCCCGGCGCACCAGGATCGGCGCGGTGGCCGGGTCCGAGGACGTCGCGTGCTGGAGCGCGGCCGCCATCTTGCGGGCGTGCAGCGGGTCCACGCGCGTGTCGCCGTCGAACACCGTGAAGAGGACCGCCGGGTACGCCGTGCCCTCGTGGACGTGGTGGTACGGCGAGTAACCGAGCAGCCAGCCGAGCTGCTCGACGTCGGAGGCCGTGCCGTACTCGCTCGCCCAGGTGGCGCCGAGGCCGAACCGCTCGAACCGCACCATGTCCAGCAGCGGCGCCGAGCACACCGCGGCCGCGAACAGCTCGGGGTGCTGGGCCACGGCGGCGCCCACCAGCAGCCCGCCGTTGGAGCCGCCGGACACGGAGAGCTGCTCCGGGGTGGTCCAGCCCTGCTGCACCAGGTAGCGGGCGGCCGCCGCGAAGTCGTCGAAGACGTTCTGCTTGGCGGCGAGCATGCCGTCCCGGTGCCATTGCTCGCCCTCCTCGCCGCCGCCGCGCAGTCCGGCGACGGCGTACACGCCACCGGCCTCCACCCACGCCAGCACGCCGGCGGAGTACCCCGGCGTCATCGGCAGGCCGAACCCGCCGTACCCGTACAGGATCGTCGGCCGCGGCGTGTCCGGCTCCTGCTCCGGCGACACGACCAGCAGGTGCACGGGTGTGCCGTCGTCGCTGCGGTAGACGAGCTGACGGGTGCTGACCTGGGGCACCTCGACCGCCCCCGGAGCCGTGGCCCAGGTACTCGTCTCGCCGGTGCGGGCGTCGTAGCGGAGCACGCTGCTGGGGGTGACCGAGTCGGTGTAGCCGATCCACGCCTCATGGCCGCCCTCCGGGTGCTCGCTGAGCGCCCCCACCGACCCGACGCCGGGCAGCGGCACCTGGCTGCGCGCTATCCCGGTGGCAAGGTCATGGACGGTCACCTCCCCGACGGCGTGCCGGGTCCACGCGGTCAACAGCAGCGGCTGCTCCAGCTCGGCGCCGTCGAGCACGACGAAGCCGTCCAGCACCGCCTCGCGGTCCTCCGGCACCAGGTCGGACCAGCGCTCGTACGAGGGGTCCTGCGGGTCGACGACCGCCAGCCGACCGCGCGGCGCGTCGCGGTCGGTGAAGACGTAGCCGCGCCCGTCCCTGCCCACGTAGAGCGAGGTCTGCGCGTCGACGCCCTCCTGGACCACCCTCAGCCGTGGCTCCCGCAGGTCGCTCTCCTGCAGGTCCGCCAGCCACAGGTCGTTGCGCGGAGCGGTGCCCTCGGCGGCCGTCACCACCAGCCAGCGTCCGTCCATCGACACCGAGAGGCCGTAGTAGCTGGTCATCGGCCGGCCGTCGCCGAACACCAGGACGTCGTCGGCGGGGTCGGTGCCGACGACGTGCAGCCATACCCTGCGGTGGTACTGGTGCTCGTCCTCCGGCAGCCCGGCGGGGTCCAGGCGGCGGACGTAGTAGAACGCCTCGGCGCCGGGCAGCCAGGCGACGGGGGAGTAGCGGGCGCGGTCGATTGGGCCGTCCACGTCGCGTCCGCTCGCGACGTCCATCACCCGCAGCACGGACTCCTCCCGGCCGCCCTCGGACAGCTGGTAGGCGAGCAGCTCGCCCTCCTTGCTGGGCTGCCAGGAGTCCAGCGTCGTGGCGCCGGAGGGGTCCACGGCGATCGGGTCGACGAGGACCCGCTCGGTGCCGTCCGGGTCGACCGTCAGGAGAACGCCGTGCTCCTGGCCGGCGACCCGGCGAAGGAAGAACTGCCGGTCCCGGCGCCAGACCGGGGCGCTCACGACGCCGGCGGCGAGCAGCTCGGCGACGCGCGTGCGGAAGTGGTCCCGCGCGGGCCACCCGGCGCGGTGCGCCTCGAGCAGCTTGTCCTGCGCGGCGCTCCAGGCCACGGTCTGGACGCTGTCGGCGTCCTCGAGCCAGCGGTAAGGGTCCGCCACCTCGTAGGTGGGGTCGCTCTCGGGGAGCCGCTCCACCAGCGGCAGCCGGGGGGCCGACGGATAGCCCCCCGGGCCCACGGAGGCGGACGGGTCTGACGGCTGCGCGGACGACGGCATGGGAGGCACCTTATAGAGCGACCTACCGGGGCAGATGGCAGGATTCGAACCGTCGCGGGCCCGAACCGCGCCCGAGCGCGGTGGGGTTCCGTCGTGCCCGGTCGACTCTGTGAGCGAACGAGAGACCACGTGACCGAGCGACCCGCGGTGGAGGCTCCGAGCGCCCAGCTACTCCAGCTGGCCCGCGCCTACGGGGTTTCCACCGAGTACTGGGACTGGCAGGGCGAGCACGTTGCCGTGAGCGCGGCGACCGTGCGCACGGTGCTGGGCGCCCTCGGCGTCGACGCCGCCACCGAGGAGCGGGTCGCCGTCTCGCTGCGCGAGCACGTCGACAGCACCTGGCGGCGGATGCTGCCGCCGGTGCTGGTCACCCGGTCGGGGGAGACGCCCACCGTGCCCGTGCACGTCCCGCACGGCGCCGAGGTGACCCTGGAGGTCGTGCTGGAGTCCGGCGAGCGACGTCCGCTCGTGCAGGCCCCGCACTGGGTCGACCCCCGGTTCGTCGACGGCGCCCAGATCGGTGAGGCCACGTTCGACATCCCGGACGACCTGCCGCTCGGCTGGCACAGCCTGCACGCGACCTCCGGCGACGCCGCGGCGTCCGCGCCGCTCGTCGTGACGCCGGACCGGCTAGAGCTCCCGGCGTCCCTGCGCGAGGAGGGGCACCGCTGGGGCCTGATGACGCAGCTGTACCAGGTGCGCTCGTCCCGGTCGTGGGGCGTCGGCGACCTCGAGGACCTCGCCGACCTGTCGGTGTGGTCGGCCGCGGACCTCGGTGCGGACTTCGTGCTGGTGAACCCGCTGCACGCCGCCGAGCCGGTGGGGGAGATGGAGCCCTCGCCGTACCTTCCGACCACCCGGCGGTTCGTCAACCCGCTCTACATCCGGGTGGAGTCCGTGCCCGAGGTGGAGTACATGCCTGCGGCGGAGCGCCGGCAGCTGGAGCAGCAGGCGGAGGAGGTCCGGGCTTCGAACCGGTCGTCGGAGCTGGACCGGGACGCATCCTGGCGGGCCAAGCGCGCCGCGCTGCGCACCGTCTTCGACCGGCCCCGCGACGCCGGACGGGAGCAGGCGTTCGCCGCCTACCGCGCCGACCAGGGCCAGGGGCTGGTCGACTTCGCGACCTGGTGCGCGCTGGCCGAGGCCCACGGGCTGCCCTGGGGGTCCTGGCCGCAGGAGCTGCACGACCCGACGTCCCCCGCGGTCGCCGCGGAGCGGGAGCGGCTGGCCGACGAGGTGGCGTTCCACTGCTGGCTGCAGTGGGTCGCCGACGAGCAGCTCGCGGACGCGCACCGGCGGGCCCGCGCGGCGGGCATGCGGCTCGGCGTCGTCCACGACCTCGCGGTCGGCGTCCACCCCGAGGGGGCCGACACCTGGGGGCTCGGACCTGCTCTGGCCCGAGGCGTCACGGTCGGCGCGCCCCCGGACGCCTTCAACCAGCAGGGCCAGGACTGGAGCCAGCCCCCGTGGCGCCCGGACCAGCTGGCCGAGCTCGGGTACGCGCCGTACCGGGACATGCTCCGGACCGTTCTTCGCCACGCAGGGGGCATCCGGGTCGACCACATCATCGGCCTGTTCCGGCTGTGGTGGGTGCCGCAGGGCAAGTCCCCCAAGGAGGGCACCTACGTCCGCTACGACCACGAGGCGCTCGTCGGCATCCTCGCCCTGGAGGCCGAGCGCAGCGGCGCGGTGGTGGTGGGCGAGGACCTGGGAGTCGTCGAGCCCTGGGTGCGGACCTACCTGGCCGAGCGGGGCGTCTTCGGGACGTCGATCCTGTGGTTCGAGAAGGACGAGAAGGGCCGACCGCTGCCGCCGGAGAAGTGGCGCGAGCTGTGCCTGGCCACCGTCACCACGCACGACCTGCCGCCCACCGCCGGGTACCTCGCCGGCGAGCACGTCGACCTGCGCGACCGGCTCGGCCTGCTGACCCGCTCGGTCGAAGAGGAGCGCAGGGTCGACGACGCCGAGCGCGAGAGCGTGCTGCAGGTGTTGCGCTCGCGTGGCCTGCTCGACCGCGAGGGGAGCGAGCAGCAGGTCGTCGAGGCGCTGCACCGGTACCTCACCTGGACGCCGTCGCGCCTGCTCGGTGTCTCGCTGGCGGACGCCGTCGGCGATCGTCGCACGATCAACCAGCCGGGCACCCACGAGGAGTACCCGAACTGGCGGGTCGGCTTGGCCGACGGGTCCGGTCAGCCGCTGCTGCTCGAGGACGTCGTCCGCAGCCGCCGCGCCCGCTCGCTGGCCCGCGCCGTAGACCACGAGGCCTGAGCGCGATCGTGGCAGCTGCCGTTGCTCATGAGCGACGCCGAGATCGGCCTCGCAAGGCGCCGAATGTGGCGTCGCTGAGGAGCAACGGCGCTGCTGGGGAGTAACGCGCGACGCGGGGTCAGGCCTCGTGGTCGCGGGCCTGCACCCGCAGCGCGCGCGCCACGGCGTCGCGGTTCTCCGAGACCAGGCGGCGCAGGGCAGGCACGGCGCCGGGCGCGCCGTTCAGCCACGCGTCGCTGGCGTCGAGCAGCTCCTCGTCGGCCAGCACCGTCGGGTACAGCCCGACGACGACCTGCTGGGCGATCTCGTTGGTGCGCTCGGCCCACACCCGCTCGATGGCGGCGAAGTACGGCTTGACGAACGACCGGAGCAGCTCGCCGTCGTGCACCCGCGAGAACCCGTGGATCACGGACTCCTGCACGGCGTTCGGCAGGTCGGGGGACTCCACCACCCCGTTCCAGGCCGCCTGCTTCGCGTCCGCGCTCGGCACCGCCGCGCGGGCCGCGGCCGCGGCGCGCTGGCCGTCCGCGGTGGGGTCGCGCCGCAGCTCGGCCTCGATCTCGGCCTCGCCCGCGCCGCCGGCGGCCACGAGGGACGTCAGCAACGACCAGCGCATGTCGGTGTCGACGGCCAGGCCCTCGAGCGGCTGCGAGCCGTCCAGCAGGCCCCGGACCACCGCGACCTGTTCCGGTGAGGTGGCCTGCGCCGCGAAGGCTGTGACCAGCTGGAGCTGTCGGTCGCTGCCCGGCTCGGCGGCGACGGCGAGCTCGTGCAGACACTCGCCGACGTGGGCCCGGACGTCCTCGCGGTGCTCGCGCGCCACGTACATCCGGACCGTCGTGCTGAGCTGCGCCAGCAGCAGGCGGAGCACGGTCGAGTCGGACTCGGTCGCCACGGCCCGCAGCACCAGCTCCACGAACGCGCGCGCCGGGGTCTCGGCGTCCCGCGTCATGTCCCAGGCCGCGCCCAGCACCAGCGACCGCGGCATCGAGTCGGCGAAGGCGTCCAGGTGCCGCACGCCCGTCTCGAAGGAGTGCTGGTCGAGCCGGATCTTGGCGTAGCCCAGGTCGTCGTCGTTGACGAGCAGCAGGTCCGGGCGGCGCCGGCCGGCGAGCGCGGGGACGTCCGTGCGCTCGCCCACGACGTCCACCTCGACTCGGCTGGTCCGCCGCAGCCGTCCGTCCACGAGGTCGTAGCAGCCGACCGCGAGCCGGTGCGGGCGCAGGACGGCGTGGGCGACGGGAGCGGACTGCACGATGGCCACCGACCGCAGCGTCCCGTCGTCGTTCACCTCGACCTCGGGGGTCAGCGTGTTGACTCCGGCGCGCTGCAGCCACAGGGCGCTCCAGCCGCGCAGGTCCCGGCCGCTGGTGGCCTCGAGCTCCCGCAGCAGGTCGGACAGCTCGGTGTTGCCCCACGCGTGGGTACGGAAGTACTGACGCAGCCCGGCCACGAACGCGTCCTGGCCGACGTACGCCACCAGCTGCTTGAGCACCGACGCGCCCTTGGCGTAGGTGATGCCGTCGAAGTTGACCTCGACGTCCTCGAGGTCGCGGATGTCGGCGACGATCGGGTGGGTGGAGGGCAGCTGGTCCTGGCGGTAGGCCCACGACTTCTCGGCGGTGCCGAACGTCGTCCACGCCCACGGCCAGCGCGTGTTCTCGGCCTGGGCCATGGTCGAGGCCCACTCGGCGAACGACTCGTTCAGCCACAAGTCGTCCCACCAGCGCATGGTTACGAGGTCGCCGAACCACATGTGCGCCAGCTCGTGCAGGATCGTCAGGGCGCGGCGCTCGACGATGGCCTGGGCGACCTTGGAGCGGAAGACGTAGATCTCGGCGAAGGTGACCGCTCCGACGTTCTCCATCGCGCCGGCGTTGAACTCGGGCACGAAGAGCTGGTCGTACTTCTCGAACGGGTACGGCAGGTCGAACGTCCGCTCGAAGTACTCGAAGCCCTGCCGGGTCACCTCGAAGATCTCCTCCGCGTCGAGGTACTCGGCGAGCGACCGGCGGCAGAAGACGCCGAGCGGGATGGTGCGGCCGTCCGTGCTCGTGACCTTGGAGGTCTCGCGGTGGTAGGGACCGGCCACGACCGAGTTCACATACGACGAGAGCACCGGCGTCGGTGCGAAGCGCCAGGTCGCCACGCCGTCCCGGGGTGAGCCGTCCGCCGCGCCGGGCGTGGGCTCGGGCGTAGGAGAGGCCGAGACGACGACCCAGTGGTCGGGTGCGGTCACGGTGAAGGTGAAGCGGGCCTTGAGGTCAGGCTGCTCGAAGACCGCGAAGACCCGGCGGGAGTCGGCGACCTCGAACTGGCTGTACAGGTACACCTCGTTGTCGACGGGGTCGACGAACCGGTGCAGGCCCTCGCCGGTGTTCATGTAGCGGCAGTCGGCCACGACGCGCAGCTCGTTCTCGGCGGCGAGATCGTCCAGCCCGATCCGCACGCCGTCGGCGACCTCGGCCGGGTCGAGGCTGCGGCCGTTGAGGGTCACCTCGTGGACCGTGCGGGCCACCAGGTCAACGAACGTGCTGCTGCCGGGCCGGCTGGTGGTGAAGGTCAGTACCGTCGTGGAACGGAAGACCTCCTCTCCCGTGGTGACGTCGAGGGTGATGTCGTAGCCCTGGACGGCGAGGTGGCCGGCCCGCTCCGCCACCTCGTCACGGGTCAGGTTCATGCCAGGCACAGCTGCTCCTCAGGGTGTCGTGGTCAGCCCCCCGCGCCCGCTCGTGGCGGGCCCGGCGGTCATGGTCGCACGTCGGCGGGAATGCGGGTGCATCCCGCGGTCTTGATGCCGGTGACCACGGCGGCCCGCTGGCTGCCGTCCCGACCTGAACAGGAGCACCCGTGACCGCTCAGCCCGCTGGCACCACGTCGACCGGGGTTTCCGAGGACGCCTCGAAGGACGCCGGGAAGAACGTGGTGGACTTCTGGTTCGACCCGATCTGCCCCTGGGCCTGGATGACGTCACGGTGGATCGGCGAGGTCGAGAAGGTCCGCGACATCCAGGTGCGCTGGCACGTCATGAGCCTGGCGGTGCTCAACGAGGGGCGCGACCTGCCCGAGGAGTACCTCGAGATGATGAAGCAGGCGTGGGGTCCGGTGCGGGTCGTCATCGCCGCCCGCGAGAAGCACGGCGAGGACGTCGTCAAGAAGCTGTACGACGCGATCGGCACGCGTCTGCACCCCGGCGGAGAGAAGGACTTCCGCACCGCCGTCGTCGGTGCCCTGGACGAGGTCGGACTCCCGGCCGAGCTGATCGAGGCGGCCGACTCGACCGAGTACGACGAGCTGCTGCGCGCCAGCCACCAGGAGGGCATCACCCAGGTCGGTGAGGACGTCGGCACGCCGGTCGTGTCGGTCAACGGGGTGGCGTTCTTCGGGCCGGTCGTGACCCCGGCCCCCAAGGGCGAGGCCGCCGGGCGGCTCTGGGACGGCGCGGTGCTCGTGGCCGGCACCCCCGGTTTCTACGAGCTCAAGCGCACGCGCACCGAGGGCCCGATCTTCGACTGAGCGTCCGCCGGGGTCGTACCGGTCGTCAGGATTCGGCCCTTACGCGCGTCCCACATTGTGGACTACGCTCCAGCTCGGGAGGGGGGCGCGGGGCTCCCTTTTGTAAGGGGCATCCATGGTCCCCAGATCACGAGCAACGCTCAGCCGGGCCGCCCGTGCTGCAGGTCCATTCGCGGAGGTGACCGTGGTCATGGCGCTCGCGGTGGTCGGTGTCACAGCGAGCCAGGCCCGTGCGGATGGCTACAGCACCACGGTGCTCAGCATGCAGCTGTCCGGCCCGGACGTCGACGGGCGCGCCGTCGTCGTCCGGGCCGTCGACAACACCGGGTCGCGCGGGGCCCGGCAAGTCGCGCAGGTGCTCGCCACGGCCACGACCAGCGACCGAGGCGCCGCCGTGCTGGCGGCTGAACCGCAGGCGCTGGCGGCCTTCGTCGACGACACGGGGTGGGTCAACTTCGAGTCCCAGGTTCTGGTGGACGGCGAGCCGCGCTTCACCTCGTTCTCGCGGCGGTGGACCGGCACCGACTGGGCCGACCGCGACGGCAGGCCGGCCGCGGTGCCGCTAACGATGAGCACGGCCGCGCCGACGGTGACCGCCGAGGCGCCCGCGGGTCTTGCCATGACCGACGTCTCGGTCGCGCGGCAGGCGTCGAGGGGCGAGGTCGCCTGCGTGTGGTACGACGACAGCGCGGGCAACGCCCTGACCACGATCGGGGAGTTCCACACCGGCGCCAACACCAAGGGCAGCTTCACGTACGGCTCCAGCTCGGACTCCGACATCGGGGTCGGCTACAACTACGGCCGCGGCTGGTCGGTGGGCGGCAGCGGGCACGTCGGCAACAGCCGGTCCACGTACATCCGCTTCAACCAGAGCTCGAACTTCCACCGCCAGCTGCGGTCGACGTTCCAGTACGTCCACTGGCACCTCACCCTGGGCCCGAGCTGCGCCAGTGCCAGCAGGTGGGGCCAGCGCTACCAGAAGGTCACGCCATCGAGCTGGCAGTCCGGCAGCGAGCTGGGTCCGGTGGTCAAGGGCAGCTTCTGCAAGAGCGCTGCGGGGCGCCGGTCGTTCGCCCCGAACAGCGACTTCTACCGGGGCTCCAAGCGCGCCTACACGTACGGAGCCGCAGCCAAGGCCTGGGGTGCGTCGCTCAGCGCAACGAGCGGCTTCTCGAAGTTTGTTGACATGAACTATCACTTCGGGGGCAACAAGAAGGTACGTCATTACCTGTGCGGTAGGCCCGACATCCTGTCCTCCAAGATCATCTACGCTCGATGACGAGCGTGCAGGAGGGCGCCACGTCTTCATGACCACGAGACCCGAGCGCCGGCCGTGGCACCGCCGTCGTCTCATCCTGCCGTTGGCCGCCCTTGCCATCGCGCTTGCGGTCGGTGGGGTGACGACGGTGAGGGGCGCCCAAGCCCCGACTGCGGGTCCGTTGTCTGGAGGTAACGAGAGCGTGGAGGCCGGCGTCGGTCTGCGGTCGCTCAGTCTCGGTCAGACCTTCTGCTACGGCCTGGTGGTCCTGCGCAACGCGTCCCGACGGCAGGTCACGCTCAAGCGGGTACAGGTGCACGGCGGGGAGGGTCTACAGGTGGGGACCCCCCGCGTCATGGGACCCAGACGCCCCGAGACCATCGCCACCGCGGACGCCTGCCCCAAGGGCACGAGGCCGCTGCGCGGTTACGTCGTGCCGCCCGGGTCGGGGGTGGGGGACGACCTCGGCGTCGAGGTGCTCCTGCCCATCACCGTGCTGCGCAAGGGCAAGAGCCGGATCGACGGCATATCGGTGATGTACACGAGCGGGGGGCGCAGCTACTGGGTCGACGACATCACCAACGTGGTGGCCTGCACCTACCGCTGCGAGGCTCGGCCGGGCGGCCGCTGACGTCGGCTCCCCGTGAGGGCCGGTCGCGCAGGAGGTGCGACGCGGGGCGACCTGACACACTGCGGCCATGCGCGTGCACATCGGCGGCGACCACGCCGCGTACGACCTGAAGGTCGAGCTCGTCCGGCACCTGCTGGAGCAGGGCCACGACGTCGTCGACCACGGGCCGGACAGCTACGACCCCGAGGACGACTACCCGGTCGCCGTGCTTCGGGCCGCGATGGGAGTGCGCAGCGACGAGGGGAGCCTCGGCGTCGTGCTTGGCGGGTCCGGCAACGGCGAGCAGATCGCCGCGAACAAGGTCGAGGGGATCCGCTGCGCCCTCGCCTGGACCGTCGAGACCGCCCGGTTGGCCCGTGAGCACAACGACGCGCAGGTGGTGTCGCTCGGCGGCCGGATGGTCTCGGTCGAGGACGCCGCCGCCATCGTCGACACCTTCCTGTCGACCGCCTTCTCCGGCGAGGACCGGCACCGCCGGCGGCTGCAGATGGTGGCGCGGTACGAGAGCACCGGCGAGCTGCCGCCGATCGTCGGCACCGAGGGCTGACTCCTTGCCGGAGGGGCACACCGTCCGCCGGCAGGCGACCCGGCTGCTGCGGGTGCTCGGGGGGCGACGGGTCCGGGCCAGCAGCCCGCAGGGTCGCTTCGCCGATGGAGCCCGGCTGCTGGACGGCCGGGTGCTGCGCTCCACCGACGCCCACGGCAAGCACCTGTTCGCCGGTTTCGCGACGTCCGAGACGGCTCGCCCGGACCGGTGGCTGCACGTCCACCTGGGGCTCTATGGGGTGTGGCTGGAGCAGGACCACGACCCGGAAGGGCCGGAACCGCCACGCGGTGCGGTCCGGCTCCGGCTCACTGCCGGCTCCACGACCGCGGACCTGCGGGGCCCGACGGCGTGCGAGGTCCTGACGGCGCCGCAGGTGCGGGACGTCCATGACCGGCTCGGTGCCGACCCACTGCGGAGGGACGCCGACCCCGAGGCGGCCTGGCAGCGGCTGCGCCGGTCGCGCACGCCCGTCGGTGCGCTGCTCATGCAGCAGGACCTCGTCGCCGGCGTGGGCAACGTCTACCGGGCGGAGGTCCTCTTCCGGGCCGGCCTGGATCCACACCGCCCCGGCTCCGCCGTCGATCGGGAGATGTGGGACCGGCTGTGGGCCGACCTGGTCGCCCTGATGCGCGCCGGCGTCCGGGCCGGGCGGATCGTGACCACCCGCCCGGAGCACCGGGTCCGCCGGTCAGGACCGGCCAGCCGGGAGGACGCGCACTACGTGTACCGCCGCACCGGGCTGCCCTGCCGAGTCTGCGGCACTCCGGTGGTCGCCGAGCCGTTCGTCGCCCGCACCCTCTACCGGTGTCCGGTCTGCCAGGCTGCGTAGACCGGGTCGAGGTCGCGCCCCACCGACAGGAGCAACGGGGCTTTTTCGCCCCCGCGTCGGGGGCGCGTTCGACGTTGCTCCTGTCGGTGCGGCGCGGTGAGGCCGCCGAGCGGCTACGGCACGATGTCCCAGCCGAACATCATGGCGTGGTCCTCGTGCGTCAGGTTGTGGCAGTGCGCGACGTACGGTCCGAGGAAGTCCCGGAACCCGCGGTAGAGAATCGTCGACTCGCTCGGGTCGAGTGCCACGAGGTCCTCGCGGGAGACGTCGTCGGGATGCCCGGCGTCCGCCCGCTGCGACACGTCTCTGCCGTTGCGCATGACGGTGCGGTGCTCCTCCTGGTGCATGTGGATGGGATGCACCCAGCCGCCGCCGCCGTTGCGGATCTCCCACAGGTTGAAGCTGCCCCGCTTCGGGCTGGCGGACGGGGTGTTGCCTGCAGGGTTCTTCAGGCTGGTGGCAGGCCTGGTGGGGTCGAACGGCACGCCGTTGATCAGCCACTCCAGCTCGCCCCCGCCGCCGCCGCGCTGCACCTCGAAGATCAGCCGGTTGTCCAGCAAGGTGCGCCAGTCGGCCGGCAGAGGGGGAAGCGGACGCAGCGTCGCAGGAGTGAGGCTGTTGTCCTCCGCGATGTCGTCGATGACGAACTTCAGCATCGGCACCTTGTAGTTCGGGTCGGGCGAGAATCGGGTGGACTTCGACCACATCCGGCCGTCGGGCATCTTCATGACGTTGGTCAGGTAGACGACATCCCCCTTGGTGGTCGGGGTGTCGTCCTGGTACCTGGTGAAGTCGACGACGAACTCGCGTCGCTTGGCCGGCCACAGCTCGAACGAGTCCCGCTTGATGGGGAAGGGCAGCAACCCGCCGTCCGTCGCGATCTGGGTGAACTGCATGCTCTGCTGACCGTCCGGGATGCGGTACTGCCCCTGCAGCTCCTCGCCGGAGTAACCCAGGTCCCTGGCCGCCTTGGGCCCCTTCGTGGAACTCATCAGCTTGAACTCGTAGATCCGGGACACGGAGGCGTCCAGGAAGCGGAAGCGGTACTTGCGCCGCTTGACCTTCAGGGTCGGGAACGCGGTGCCGTTGACGGTGAAGATGTCGCCGACGAAGCCGTGGTTCGGGAAGTGCTTGAAGAAGGTCTTGCCCCAGAACTCGGGGTGCGGCTTGGGGTTGGGGACGTTCGCGAACACGCCCTCCCTGTCGTGGACGTCGTGGTGGGTCGTGACCCCGTCATCGAGGGAGCAGTCGAAGATGGCGAGTGGGATGTCGTACTTGACGTCGAAGGACCCGTCCGGGTTGTTGGTTCGGACGCCGGGCAGCCGCAGGCCCTTGGTCTCGTCCCCCGGGTCGAGGACGGGGTCGTAGATGGGGTAGAGCCCCACCATCCCCTTGTAGACGTTCGAAGCGGTGCTGTCCATGACGTGGTCGTGGAACCAGAAGAAGCTCTGCTTCTCGCGGTCGTCCCCGCCGGCGGGCCAGTTCAGGTAGAGGTTGTCGACCGTCCACCCGGGCACGAATCCCTTGTCATGCGGCCCGCCCTCGCCGGCCACGGCGAAGTGCGGGTTCCCGTCGCTCTCCGAGGCGGTGTGTCCGTTGTGGAGGTGGGTGAGGAACATCAGGTCGGGAGACCCGAAGTCCTGCCGCACCAGGTTGGACGGGTTCTCGTCCAGGCGGTTCTCGAAGCGGACGAGGGCGGGCTTGGAGTACTCGGCGTTGATCATGGGTCCGGGGAAGGTGCCGTTGAAACCGTAGATCGTGCTGGGCGGCAGGGTCCGGACCGTGCCGGCCCGGTACGTCCTCCCCGTGGCGTCGAAGGACACCGTGGGCTTGCCGCCCTCGTCGATCGGCAGCACCTGCGACGTGGTGAACGCGTGCGAGGCCACCTTCAGGTCGATCTTGTAGACAATCGGCTCGGGCGCCGTTGGCTGCGGGAGCGTGTTGGGGAGCCCGGCGATATCCGTCGGCCAGATCTGGTGTGTTCCGACGGGATTGCCCGCGGGGTCGACGCTCTGCACGTTCTTGTTGGGTGGATGGGGCCAGTTGCTCCAGACGGACTTCGGCACAGGACGTAGCGCCTTCGGGACTGGCAGCGGGTCACTGAAGGGGTTCAGGATGAGCGGACTGGTCGGGAACACCTCGGTGTACAGCGCGTCGGCCCACGCCATCGAGGCGGCGCCGAACACCCCGTTCGGGGAGGCGAATCCCCGTTGGGACAGTGCCGGTTCGAGCATCAGGCGCCCCGCGCCCAAGCCGAAGGCGGCTGCCCCCGCGGCCCCCGCCCGAAGCACATTGCGCCGGGACACCATCGATTCTCGCCGTGACTTGTCGGACATGCTTCGGACCTCCCGTCCGATCGAGCTGTCGTCTTCTCCGGGACCCGAGGGCACGACCGAGTCGGGTCGTGGCAGTCGAAGAAGTCCTGTATGGAGGCGCCGGGAGCCCCGGCGGTCAGTCCGGCGGGTCGGCGTGCCAACAGGGTGCACCGCGCGCCGACCGCGGCGGAGCGAAAAACGTGACGCCCTTAGGGGACAGGCCGTCGGCCACGCGGCAGATCCCTGACACCCGGGCGGAGCCCATGACGACTTCGCGGCAGCAGTAGCGAACGGGATTGCAGATACTCACAATATGTGGCTGGCGGGCGACTGTTGTCGTCCGGGACTGCCGCGTGCCCGGTGTGCCCGGCCGTCGAGCCTCTCCGCTGCGGTGCTCAGAACATGAACAGGGACGCCGGCTCGACGGCTGCGCGCAGGGCGGTCGAGAGCCGGCCGACCGCGCCCGGCGTCAGCTCGGTGGCCAGCCCCGCGGCGCACAAGGCGGCCAGTGAGAGGCCACCGGCGTAGGCGGCGCCGAGCTCCCGGACGTCGAGCGCGACGTCGGCGTCGTCCGTCGTCGGCTCGCAGGTGGCTGCGTGGGGGCCGCCGGACAGCCGCCAGCGCCGGGCGTTCCAGGGGCACAGCTCGTCGGTGACCGCCAGGACGACATCGACGTCGTGAGCGTAGGTCCGCTCGCCGAGCGCCCGGTCGACGTCGACCAGCCGCAGCCACAGGGCGTCCCGACGGTGCGGCTTCGCCCCCCGGGCATCCACCAGCAGCGCCAGCAAGGGGTCGTCCCCTGGGAGCGTCGGCGTGCGGGTGCTCGAGACGAGGTCGAGGTCGGTCACCCGCGACCACAGCGCCCGCGCGGTGGCCGCGTCCAGCGCCACCAGCTCGCTGATGTGGGCCTTGCCGGCCGGCGCGCCGTCGACCCAGTTGAGCTCCCGGCGCAGCAGCGCGTAACCGGTCGGACGTCCCCCGGACTCGGCCAGCAGCAGGCGCAGCGGCTCCGCCCGCAGGCGGCGCGACGGCGGGTCCTCGAGCTCGCGGCGGCTCAGCCCCGCGCTGCGCCAGACCATTCCCGGTCGCCGGGCGCAGGCGCGCTCGTAGAGGTCGTGGACCCGGTCGGCGTGCCGGTCCGGGTCGGCCGCGACGAAGTCGACCACGACCTCCTCGGCTCCCGGCACCGGCCGCAGGTCCGCCCCGCGCGGCAGGTCGAGGGCCACGCCGGCGACCGCGCAGCCGTAGCCGAACCGTCCGTAGATGGCGGCCTCCGACGCGTACAGGCCCGACACCGGTTCCCCGCCGTGCTCGTGCAGGCCGTGCAGGTGGTGCCGGATCATCGCCCGCAGCACACCCCTGCGTCGGTATGCCGGGTCGACGCCGACCCAGCTCAGCCCGGCCATGGGAACCCTGCGGGTGCGGGCACCGTCCGGGCCGTCCGGAACCGAGACGCCGAGGCTGAACGCGGTGTGAACCCCCATCAGCCGCTCGTCGGGCTCGGCCACCACCCCCGCGGTGCGGTCCCACTCGAAGTAGACGAGCTCCTGGTCCAGGCTCTCGTCGGGGATCATGAAGGCGGTCTGGTCGAGCCGGACGACGTCCGCCCGCCGTTCCGGTCCAAGTGGGACGACGCGGTGCTGGGGTGGCTGCATGGGCGTCAGGCTGCCCGGCGGGGCATCACCGTGCAACGCGGTTGACGGGTTAACCGCGCACAGACGCCGACGCGGCACTCGCCTCCTCGCTAAGGTGGTCGCTCAGGTCGGTCCTGAGCAGCGGGTTATCCGTGACCGCGCGTTCGGCCGGCACTACGGCCGTGGCCGTTCCAGGTCCCGTCCGGGGCGTTCGCTCTCGCGTCGGGCACGGTCGCTGCTACGTCGCTACCTTGCCACCAGCACCGGCCTGCATCTGCTGGGTCTGACCGCGCTCACGGTCCTCGTCACCGTCGGCACGCTCCTGTCACCAGGCTGGGTGCCGGTTGCGGCGTTCACGCTCGTGCTCTTGATCGGCGGCTTCGTCCTGACGTCGCGGAACATGGTGATGCTCTACGCGCTCGTTGCGGTGGGCGTCACGTACGTGCACCTGAACCGCACCAACCGCGTCGGCAACGGGGATCCTGCTGCTGCTGGCGGCGACCGCCCTGCTCGCCTGGCTGCTCGCCCGCAGCCGCTGGAGGCTCGGGCTGCAGGGGACCCTGGGCGGGAGCATGCTC
This sequence comes from Actinomycetales bacterium, assembly GCA_035264765.1. GTDB lineage: Bacteria > Actinomycetota > Actinomycetes > Actinomycetales > Angustibacteraceae > DATFPQ01. The sequence goes on from DATFPQ010000240.1 coordinate 23,388, forward strand.
GTGGACCTTCGGGACCGGCTGCGGTCCAGGGCGAGATGCCGTCGTTGCCGGACGGGTGGCACGCCGAGACCGTGCTCCGCTCCGCCTACGGCAAGTCGTTCTCCGGGGACTTCCTGATCGCGGCGCACCCGGACGGCGGCCGGCAATTGGAGGTCGTGCTCGTCGACGTGTCCGGCAAGGGCGCCGCCGCGGGCATGCGCGCGCTGCTGCTCTCCGGTGCCTTCGGCGGCCTGCTCGGCGCCATGGCGCCCGACCGGTTCCTGCCCGCGGCGAACGCCTACCTGCTCCGGCAGCACTGGGACGAGGGCTTCGCGACGGCGGTGCACCTGAACCTCGACCTCGACACCGGCGACTATCGGGTCGCGAGCGCGGGCCACCCGCCCGCCGCGCAGTTCCGGGCCGGGTCCGGGCGATGGGTCCTCACGCGGACCGGCGGCAGTCCGGTGCTGGGCGTCCTGGACGCGGTCGAGTTCGACGGCGTGAGCGGGCGGCTGGAGCCGGGGGACGCACTGCTGCTCTACACGGACGGCGTCGTCGAGACCCCGGACCGCGACCTGGACACGGGCATCGACCGGATGCTCGGGCATGCCGAGCGCCTGGTGCGCGACGGCTTCGCCGGCGGGGCCGGGCGGATCGTCGAGCAAGCTCGCGCGGGGGAAAGCGACGACCGCGCCCTCGTGCTGATCTGGCGGCAGTGAGCGAGACCTTCAGGGCGGTTGGCGCCGGTATCGCGGTCAGCGCCGGCTGGTGCCGGCCCGTCGCCCGGTCAGTGCGGCGCGTCGTCCGGGTCGTCCGGACTGCGCTTGACGAGGTAGGTCCGTCCGTCGCGGGTCTCCTTCTCCCACTGCTCGGTGGCCTGGGCGCTCGCCCGCTGCCGCTCGGTGACCTCCGTCTGCCGCGACTCGGCCTCGGACACCTGAGCCGGCCCGAAGATCCGGAACAGGGCGTCGTACACCCGCTGCCACCTGGACCGGTGGTCCTGCTGCGCGTTCACGCCTGGCCTCCTCCTCGCCCGCCGAAATACGCCTGGCCGGCCGGCTTGGAGCGGGTGACGGGAATCGAACCCGCGTAGCCAGTTTGGAAGACTGGGGCTCTACCATTGAGCTACACCCGCGCGGCCGCCTACCCGGGCTGGAGCGCTCGGGCGCGGCGACGCTGCCCCAGCCTAGCCGCCAGGGTCGGGTCGTTCCGCACGCCCCCTCCGCGCCGGGCCGCCGTCCACTACGCTGTGACGAGCGCCTGTTGCGCCGGCGCTTGCGGCGGCGCGGGGGCCGACGGGGTGTGGCGCAGCTTGGTAGCGCGTCCGCTTTGGGAGCGGAAGGCCCCCGGTTCGAATCCGGGTACCCCGACCAGAACAGCGCGTCGCCCGGCGATTGGGTGGCGCGCCGCGCGGCGACTACGATGGCACTTCGTGCGCCGCGCGCAGCCGCGCGCGCCCTGTGCCGCACGCCCCCGAACCGCAGGAGAACCCCGCAGTGAAGAGCGCCGTCGAGACCCTCAACCCCACCCGGGTCAAGCTGTCCGTGGAGGTGCCGTTCGAGGAGCTCCGGCCCGACCTCGACGCCGCCTACCGCACCATCGGGTCCCAGATCCAGGTGCCGGGCTTCCGCAAGGGGAAGGTGCCCGCGAGGATCATCGACCAGCGGGTCGGCCGCGGCGCCGTCCTGGAGGAGGCCGTCAACGAGGCCCTGCCGCGCTTCTACAGCGAGGCGGTCGAGGAGTCGAAGATCCGCCCGCTCGGCCAGCCCGAGGTGGAGATCACGGAGGCGCCGGATCCGGCCCAGGGCGGCGACCTGAAGTTCAGCGTCGAGGTCGACGTGCGGCCGCAGATCGACGTGCCGGACTACTCGACCCTGGCCGTGCAGGTCGATGACGTCCAGGTGGACGAGGCCGACGTGGAGGGCGAGCTGACCGCCCTGCGCCAGCGCTTCGGCACTCTGGTGGGCGTCGACCGGGCCGCTGCGGACGGCGACTTCGTTTCCATCGACCTGTCCGCCGAGATCGACGGGGAGCAGATCGACGCGGTGACCGGCGTCTCTTACGAGATCGGCAGCAACAACATGCTCGACGGCCTCGACGAGGCCCTCGTCGGGATGAGCGCGGGCGAGACCAAGAACTTCAGCGCGCCGCTCGCCGGTGGTGACCGGGAGGGCCAGCAGGCCGACGTCACGGTCACCGTGCAGTCGGTCAAGGAGCGTGAGCTGCCCGAGCTGGACGACGAATTCGCCCAGCTGGCGAGCGAGTTCGACACCCTGGAGGAGCTCACCGCCGACCTGCGCAGCAAGGCCGAGCGGGCCAAGCGGCTGGAGCAGGGCGTCCAGGCGCGTGACAAGGTGCTGGACGCGATGCTCGAGGCGGTCGAGATCCCGGTGCCGCCGGCGCTGGTCGAGGCCGAGGTCCACTCGCACCTGGAGAACGAGAACCGGCTCGAGGACGACGAGCACCGCGCCGAGGTCGGGGAGAGCGCGACCAAGGCGCTGCAGACCCAGTTCCTGCTGGACGCTGTGGTGGAGAAGGAGAAGGTCTCGGTCAGCCAGCCGGAGCTGGTGGAGTACCTGATGATCTCCGCCCAGCAGTACGGCATGACGCCGGACCAGTTCGCCCAGGCCGTCGACCAGGCGGGCCAGATCCAGGCCATGGTCGCCGAGGTGGCCCGACGCAAGGCGCTCGCCGTCGTCCTGGAGCAAGCCACGGTCACCGACGCCAGCGGGAACCCGGTCGACCTGGCCGCGCTGCGCCCGCTCGACGAGGCCGAGGGCGACGACGAGCACGAGCACGACCATGAGCACGACCACGACCACGTGGAGGCCTGACCCCTCGGGCCGCGCGGCGCCCGAGACGGCGCTCCCCGACGCCCCCTGACGCCCCCGCGGCAGGGGGCGTCGTCGTCGGCAGCCGGGGACGGTGCCAGGGCGCCGCGTATGCCTCTGGCGAACACGGCCGGTCACGGGGAGTGGACTGTCGGAGGCGGACGTTAGGGTCCACGACAGACACCATCTCCACCTGCCGGCCGGACCGTCCCAGCGCCGGCGCACCGATCATCAGGAGACCAGCGTGAGCGAGAACGGCATCGTGCAGGCCCGCAGCCCCCAGCCGGGCAACGGCGGCCTGGACGACCACATCTACAACCGGCTGCTGAAGGAGCGCATCATCTTCCTCGGCTCGGACGTGCGTGACGACAACGCCAACGCCATCTGCGCCCAGCTGCTCCTGCTCGCCGCCGAGGACCCCGACAAGGACATCTGGCTCTACATCAACTCCCCGGGCGGGTCCGTCACCGCGGGGATGGCCATCTTCGACACCATGCAGTTCGTCACGCCGGACGTCGCCACGGTGGCCATGGGGCTCGCGGCCTCGATGGGCCAGTTCCTGCTCTCGGCCGGGACTCCCGGCAAGCGCTACGCGACGCCGCATGCGCGGATCATGATGCACCAGCCGTCCGGGGGCATCGGCGGTACCGCGAGCGACATCAAGATCCAGGCCGAGCAGATGCTGCACATCAAGAGGCAGATGGCCGACCTGATCGCCCAGCACACCGGGCAGACCGTCGAGCAGATCGAGAAGGACTCCGACCGCGACCGCTGGTTCACCGCCGACCAGGCCAGGGTCTACGGGTTCGTCGACCACGTCGTCGCGAACGCCGCCCAGGCGCGCGGCGGCGGCACCGCGGCCTGAGCCGGCCGCCCACCCACACGTCGAACACTCAGGAGAAAGCGTCGCGATGAGCGTCCCCACCCCCCACGGCGGACTACACGTCCCCGGTGCGAGCGGCAGGCTGGCCGTGCCAGGCCCCAACGGCCGCTACATCTTGCCCCAGTTCGAGGAGCGCACGTCCTACGGGATGAAGCGCCTCGACCCCTACACCAAGCTGTTCGAGGACCGGATCATCTTCCTCGGCGTGCAGGTCGACGACGCGTCGGCTGACGACATCATCGCTCAGCTGATCGTTCTGGAGTCCCAGGACCCCGACCGCGACATCCTCATGTACATCAACTCGCCCGGCGGCTCCTTCACGGCGCTGACGGCGATCTACGACACCATGCAGTACGTCCGGCCGGACATCCAGACCTACTGCCTGGGCCAGGCAGCTTCCGCGGCGGCGGTGCTGCTCGGCGCCGGTGCGGCCGGCAAGCGCTACGCGCTGCCCAACGCCCGGATCCTGATCCACCAGCCGGCGATGTCCGGCGGTGACTACGGCCAGGCGAGCGACATCGAGATCCAGGCCAACGAGGTTCTGCGCATGCGCGGCTGGCTCGAGGACACGCTGGCCCTGCACAGCGGTCGCAGTGTCGAGCAGGTTCGCACCGACATCGAGCGCGACAAGATCCTCACCGCCGACCAGGCGAAGGAGTACGGACTGGTCGACGAGGTGCTGGTCAGTCGGAAGGCCTCGGCGACGGTCTGAGCCGATCCGTCCCGGGCGCGCTCGGCGCGCCCGGGACGCACAATCGGCGTCCGCTTTCGGCGGAACGGGCTGGGCAGCGCGCCGACACCAGCGTTGAATGAGCAGGACATGAACCGGGGCGGGATACCGTGCCGGGGCAGGTTGGCCGCTCTCGCGGCCGCCTTCAGCAACGAGGGAGGACCGACAGGTGGCGCGCATCGGTGACGGGGGTGACCTGCTGAAGTGCTCGTTCTGCGGGAAGAGCCAGAAGCAGGTCAAGAAGCTCATCGCCGGCCCCGGGGTCTACATCTGCGACGAGTGCATCGACCTGT
>DATFPQ010000241.1:0-18266 GCA_035264765.1 Actinomycetales bacterium
CGCGCAACGCCGGCGTCGACGTCGGACCCCAGCGGGCACGACGACTCCCTCACGCAATCGCTGACGAAGGCCCGCGTGGCCCTCTCGAAGCCCTGCGCCTGGCCCAAGTTGATCGCGTCGGCGTCCAGCGCGGGGTCGAGCGCGCCGTCCAGCACTAGCTTGCCGACGTTGCCCGGGAACTCCTCCGCGTAGGTCGCCCCCAGGAAGGTGCCGTAGGACTTGCCGAGGTAGTTCAGCCGCCGATCCCCGAGCACGGCGCGCAGCACGTCCATGTCACGGGCGGCCTCCACGGTGCTCACGTGGGCCAGCAGGTCCCCGCCCTTGGCCTTGCACTGCGCCGCCATGTTCTTGAGCTGGGCGGACATGGCCCGGACCTCGGAGGCGTCGTCCGGCGTCGGGTCCGAGCCGATCAGCGCGTCGGTCTCCGCGTCATCAAGGCACGGCAGCGGGTTGCTCTGTCCGACCCCGCGCGGGTCGAAACCCACGACGTCGTAGCGCCGGCGGACCGCATCGCTCACCACGGTCGAGGCTTGCCGCGCGTAGCCGACGCCGGACGCCCCGGGGCCGCCCGGGTTCAGCACCAGGGAACCGATCCGGTCACTGCGGCGGCTGACGGGAAGGCGCACCACGGACAGCCGCACCGACTTGCCCTTGGGGCGGCGGTAGTCCACCGGCACCTCCACCGTCGCGCACTGGAACCCTCCGCCGCACCCCGACCAGTCAGGCCGCTGCGAGTAGTACCGCTCAAGTCCCGCCGGGACGGGAGCCGGCGCAACGGCCGACGCGGAACCGGACGGCTTCGTCGACCCAGATGAGGTAGCCGTCCCGGACCCGCTGCCCCCGGCGTCACCGGCTCCGCCTCCTGACACCGTGCAGCCGCCCAGCACCATCAGAGCGGCGGTCGCCACAGCCGCGACGCCTCGGACGGCTCGTGGCTGGTGCGGCATCGGCTCTCCTCGGACGGTGACGCCCGACGGTAACCCAGCGCCCCCGAGTCAGGCGTCCAGACGCAGCCGCAGGGTCATGGCCTCCAGGGCTAGCAACACGTTGACGTTGGCGCCGATGCGGTCGCGCGCCTCTCGCACGGCGTCCATGCGCTGCAGCACCTGCTCCGGCGAGAGCGCGCGCACCATGCGCTCCAGGTCGGCCCGCATCTCGGCGTTCACCAGGTCGGCGGCCGGGTCCGCGTGGAGGACGAGCACGTCGCGGTAGACCGACAGGATGTCGATCAGCGAGCGGTCGACCATGTCGCGGACGAACCGTGTCGCCCGGCGCTTCTGGTTCTTCTCCAGGTCACGCAGCTGGCCGCGCACGTGCGGGGGTTGGGTCCGCGCCCCCGGGTCCGCGCCCAGGGCCCGCAGCAGGTCAGCCCGTTCCTCCTCGTCCCGGTCCGTGGTGGCTGACTGTGCCTCCGCGGTGGCGGTCGCCAGCAGGTTGGCCGCGTGCAGCACGCTCTCCCCCACGCCGCGTAGGTTCATCGGGACTCGCACGACGTCGCGCCGCCGGATCCTGGCGTCCTCATCCACCGCGAGACGACGGGCCATGCCGATGTGGCTCTGTGCCGCGCGGGCCGCGTACGCCGCCATCGCGGGGTCGACCCCTTCGCGCCGCACCAGCAGCTCGGCGACGGCGTCCGGTGGGGGCGTCCGGAGGCCGACGTGCCGGCACCGGCTGCGCAAGGTGATCAGGACGTCGTCCACGCTCGGTGCGCAGAGCAGCCAGACCGTGCGCTCGGTCGGTTCCTCGATGCCCTTCAGCAGCGCGCTGCCCGAGGACTCGTTCAACCGGTCCGAGTCCTCGATGATGACCACCCGCCATCGGCCGACCGACGGACGCCGGGCGGCCAGCGGCAGCAGCTCCCTCGTCTGGTCCACGGAGATCTGCAGGCCCTCGGTGCGCAGCGCGGTCACGTCGGCGTGCGTGCCTTGCAGCACGGTGCGGCAGCTGTGGCAGGTGCCGCAGCCAGGCTCCGCGTGCTCGCACTCCAGCGCCGCGGCGAAGGCCCGGGCCGCCACCGAGCGACCGGAGCCCGGCGGACCGGTGAACAGCCACGCGTGCGTCATCCCCGGGCCCTGGCCGCGGGCGGAGGCCACCGCGGCCCGAAGCACCTCGACCGTCGGTCCCTGGCCGACGACCTCGTCCCAGACGCTCACCGGGTCAGTCCCGGCCCAGGCCGAAGATCTCGTCGTCCAGCGAGATGGTCTCCGGCTCCTCGAATCGCTCGGCGCGCCGCTTAGGCCGACCTGAAGCGGCATCCGGCCGGACGACGGGCAGCGGCGCCGTGGGGTCGACCACGGGGGTCGTCGCGGTGTCGGCGTTCCGGAACGCGTCCCGGGCACTCGCCTGCTCCGCCGCCTCCCGCGCCCGCTCCGCCGCCAGTGCGCGGGCGCGCTCCCGCTCGTCGATCCGGGCCTGTTCCTGCGCCTCCCGGCGGGCCTGGGCCTCGGCCTCGCGACGCGCCCGCTCCTCGGCCTGCCGTCGGGCGCGCGCCTCGGCCTCGAGTCGCGCGCGCTCCTGAGCCTCGCGCCGGGCCTGGGCCTCGGCCTCACGACGCGCCTGCTCCTCGGCCTGGCGCCGCGCCCGCGCCTCGGCCTCCTGGCGACGCCGCTCCTCTTCGGCCCGACGAGCCTCCTCGGCCGCCTTCTCGCGGGCCAGCCGCTCCGCCTCAGCGCGCTCGCGGGCCAGCCGCTCCTCCTGCTCGCGCCGCGCCTTCTCTTCGGCCTCGCGGCGCACCCGCTCAGCCTCGGCCTGGCGCGCCTCCTCGGCGGCCCGTTCACGCTCCAGCCGCTCCTCCTCCGCGCGGCGCGCGCGCTCCTCGGCCTCCCGGCGGGCCCGCTCCTTGGCCTCCCGGGCTTCCCGGGCCTCGCGCTCGGCACGCGCGACCGGGGACTCGGGCAGTACCTGGGCCAGCCGCGCCACGACGAGCTCGTGCACCTGGTCTGGAGGCAGGGACGCGTCGACCACCAGGTACCGCGAGGGCGCGCCTCGGGCCAGCTCGAGGAACCGGTCCCTGACCCGGCCGTGGAACTCGTCGGGCTCTGCCTCGAGCCGGTCCTGCTCCTCGCCGCGGCGGGCCCGTCCGGTGGCCGGGTCGACGTCCAGCACGACCGTGAGGTCGGGGATCAGCCCCTGGGTGGCCCACCGGGACAGCTGCGCGACCTCGGCGGTGCCCAGATCGCGGCCGCTGCCCTGGTAGGCCACGGAGGAGTCGGCGTACCGGTCCGTGACCACGATCGCGCCGCGCTGCAGCGCGGGGCGCACCACGGTGTCGACGTGGTGCGCCCGGTCGGCCGCGAACAGCAGCGCCTCCGCGCGGGGGGTCAGGTCGCCGCCGTCCAGCAGGACGTTCCGCAGCCGCGCACCGGTCGGCGTGGCCCCGGGCTCACGCGTCAGCACCGGCTGGTAGCCCTGCGCGTTGAGCCACCGACCCAGCAGCCGCACCTGGGTGGACTTGCCGGCACCGTCGCCGCCTTCGAAGGCGATGAACCGTCCGGCGTAGGCCGGCTGGCGCCGCGGCGGGTGATGCAGCCGGCGCTGCCGGACCGCCGCCAGCAGGTCGGCCCGCAGTGAGACGCCGCGCCGGTCGTCCATCTGCCGGTAGGAGATCACGCCGATGCCTATGGCCAGCAGGCCGGCGAGCAGGAAGGTCGCCATGACGCCGGTGTAGGTCAGCGCCACGTGGTCCTTGTAGTGGAGGGTGTGCGGCAGCGACAGCGCCTTGGAGAACAGCGCCGCGACGACCGGTCCGAGCGCGAGCACGCTGACCAACACGACCCGCACCATCGACTGCACGAACGCGAACGTGCGGCCGCGGACCTCGTCACCCACCTCCAGCCCGAGCAGGGTGTAGCCGGTGACCCAGGCCGTGCCCGCGCACGCGCCCAGCCCGAGTGTGAAGAAAACGGCCAGGGCGATGTTGGGCACCAGGGACAGCAGCACCAGCCACCCACCCGCCGCTGCGATCGAGAGCCCGAACAGCCGACGACGGCTGAAGTCGGCGAGCAGCCGCGGCCCGAGCCACATGCCCGCGGCCAGGCCGATGAAGACCGCGGCGAACAACGTGCCGTAACCCGGTGAGCCCGCGCCGAGATCGGTGACGAAGCTCTGCGCGAGGCCGATGACGAACCCGCCGGCAGCGAACGCCCCCAGCATCCCGAGGACCAGCCCGCGCACCAGCGGGGTGCTTCCGATGAAGCGCCAGCCCTCCATCGCCGTGCGCCACACCGACTCCTGCCGTGCCGTGCTGGTGGTCGTCTCCGGGAACTGCAGCCGCCAGATCACCAGTCCGGACACCAGGAAGGTCACGGCGTTCACGTACAGCGCGAGGTACGTCGGGTTCTGGGCCAGGTGCGGGACGACCTCGTCGACCATGCCGCTGACCAGCGTCAGCCCCGAGAAAACCACGGCGGCGACCGGTGCCGTGCCGTAGGTGACGGCCAGGCTCAGCTGGTTCGCCGTCTCGAGACGGCGGCGCGGCACGAGGTTGGGGACGGTGGCGTCCTTGGCCGGCATCCAGAACAGGCCGACGATCTCGACGAGCACGGTGGCGACGTACAGCCACCACAGCGTGCCGACCAGAGGGATGCTCGCGAACAGCAGGAAGCGCGCGACGTCGCCGTACACGAGAGTCCAGCGGCGGGGAAGCCGGTCGGCCACCACGCCCGCCACTGCTCCGAACAGCACCGCGGGGGCAAGGCGCAGGATGAACACGCCGGAGACCGCCAGGAGCTTGGCGGCCGGCGTGGTCGGCAGCGCACCGGCCAGGGCGGTGGTGGCGAGCAGGCCGAGCCAGTCACCGAAGCTGGACAGGCCGAGCGCCATCCACAGCCGACGGAACGGGGTGATGGCGAGGACCGCGCGGACGTCGTGGTCCGGGGCGTCCGGCAGGGCGTCTTTCGCCGTCGGCGGCAGGGCGCTGGTGCTGGCATCGACCACGCCAGCAGCCTACGTGAGGCCCCCGACAACGGGTGGTGGCCGGTGCGCCGCCTGCTCCCACGTGCACCGCACCCTCACGGGGTGGACACGCACCTCACTCCGCAGTCGCCGTCGTCGCCTTCGCAGCCGTCTTCTTCGCCGTCGCCCGCGGAGCCGTCGTCTTCTTGGCGGTCGACTTCTTGGCGGCCGCCTTCTTCGCCGGGGCCTTCTTCGCCGCCTTGCGCGCGGTCTTCTTGGCCGGACCGCGAGCCCGCTTGTCGGCGAGAAGCTCGGCGGCGCGCTCGAGGGTGATCGACTCCGGGTCGTCGTCCTTGCGCAGGGTCGCGTTGACGTCGCCGTCGGTGACGTACGGGCCGAACCGGCCCTCCTTGACGAGCACCGGCTGCCCGGACGCCGGGTCGGCACCGAGCTCGCGCAGCGGGGCCTGGGCCTGGCGGCCGCGGCGCTTCGGCTCGGCGTAGATCTTCAGCGCGTCGTCGAGCGTCAGGTCGAACAGCTGGGACTCCGAGGCCAGCGAGCGCGAGTCCGTGCCCTTCTTCAGGTAGGGCCCGTAGCGCCCGTTCTGCGCGGTGATCTCCTCACCGGTCGCGGGGTCGGTGCCGACCACCCGCGGCAGTGACAGCAGGCGCAGCGCGTCGTCGAGCGTCACGGTCTCCGGGGACATGTCCTTGAACAGGCTCGCCGTCCGGGGCTTGGCCTTGGCCGCCGCCTTCTTGCGCGCGCCCTTGGCGGGGTCCTCGGCCGGGACGTCCTCCTCGTCGATCACCTCGGTGACGTATGGCCCGTAGCGGCCGGCCTTGACGATGATCGGCCGCCCGGTGACCGGGTCGTCGCCCAGCACCCGGCCGTCGTCGCCGCTCATCGTCAGCAGCTCGCGCGCCTTGTCGACGGTGAGCTCGTCGGGAGCGATGTCGTCCGGGACGGTGGCCCGTTGGGTCTCCCCGTCCGGGCCGGTCACCTCGACGTACGGCCCGTACCGCCCGACGCGTAGCGCGACGCCGTCGCCGAGCGGCACCGTGCTGATCTCCCGGGCGTCGATGTCGTCGAGGTCGTCCGCCAGGCCCTTGAGGCCCTCCGCCGCCGTGTCCTCGCCGAAGTAGAACCGCTGCAGCCAGCGGACCCGGTTCTCGTCGCCGCCCGCGATCCGGTCGAGGTCGCCCTCCATGGCGGCCGTGAAGTCGTAGTCGACCAGCCGCGGGAAATGCTCCTCGAGCAGGCGGGTGACGGCGAACGCCAGCCACGACGGGACGAGCGCGTTGCCCCGGGTGTTCACGTACCCGCGGTCGACGATGGTCGAGATGGTCGAGGCGTACGTCGACGGCCGGCCGATCCCGCGCTCCTCGAGGGCCTTCACCAGGCTGGCCTCGGTGTAGCGCGGCGGCGGGCTGGTCTCGTGACCCGCCACCTCCAGCTGGCGGGTGTCGAGCGGGTCACCGGCGGCCATCACGGGCAGCCGGCGTTCGGCGTCCGGACCCCGCCCATTGAGCGAGTCGGCGCCGCGCTCCTCGTCGCGTCCCTCCTCGTAGGCGGCGAGGAAGCCTCGGAAGGTGATGACGGTGCCGCTGGCGGAGAACTCGGCGTCCCGCCCGTCGGACGCCCGGGCGCCCAGCCGCACCGACGCCGTCGAGCCACGCGCGTCGGCCATCTGGCTGGCGACCGTGCGCTTCCAGATGAGCTCGTAGAGGCGGAACTCGTCGCCGCGGAGCTGGCCGGACACCTGCGCCGGCGTGCGGAACCGGTCGCCTGCCGGGCGGATCGCCTCGTGCGCTTCCTGCGCGTTCTTGGACTTCGATGCGTACACCCGCGGCTTGTCCGGCACGTACTCGGGACCGTAGAGCTCGGCCGCCTGCGAGCGGGCCGCCGTCAGCGCCTCGTTGGACAGCACCGTCGAGTCGGTGCGCATGTAGGTGATGAAGCCGTTCTCGTACAGCGTCTGGGCCACCCGCATGGCGTGCCGGGACGAGAACCGGAGCTTGCGGCTGGCTTCCTGCTGCAGCGTCGACGTGGTGAACGGCGCGGTCGGGCGCCGCGTGTACGGCTTCTCCTCGACCGACCGGACCGTGACCTGCACGCCCTCGAGCGCCTCGGCGAGCGTGGTTGCGGCGGCCTGGTCGAGGTGGACGACGGCCCGGCCCCCCTCGCGGAGCCGCCCGAGGTCGTCGAAGTCCTTGCCGGTCGCGACACGCGCGCCGTCCACGGCGGTCAGCCGGGCCGGGAAGGCGGCGTCCGCCTCGGCGGGCGGTGCGAAGGTGCCCAGCAGGTCCCAGTAGGACGCCGAGCGGAACGCCATCCGCTCGCGCTCACGCTCGACCACCATGCGCGTGGCAACCGACTGCACCCTGCCGGCGGACAGCTTGGGCCGGACCTTGCGCCACAGCACGGGCGACAGCTCGTATCCGTACAGCCGGTCGAGGATCCGCCGGGTCTCCTGGGCGTCCACCAGCCGGTCGTCGAGGTCGCGGGTGGTCTCCAGGGCGCGCTGCAGCGCCTCGCGGGTGATCTCGTGGAAGACCATCCGGTGCACCGGAACCTTCGGCTGCAGCGCCTCGAGCAGGTGCCAGGCGATCGCCTCGCCCTCGCGGTCCTCATCCGTCGCGAGGTAGAGCTCGTCCGCGTCCCTGAGCAGGCGCTTGAGCTCGGCGACCTTCTTCTTCTTGTCCGTGTCGACGACGTAGTAGGGCTCGAAGCCGTTGTCGACGTCGACGGCGAACTTGCCGAACGGGCCCTTCTTCATGTCGGCGGGCAGCTCGGACGGCTGCGGGAGGTCGCGGATGTGCCCGACGCTGGCCTCGACGTCGAAGCCCTCCCCGAGGTAGCCGGCAATGGTCTTCGCCTTGGCCGGCGACTCGACGATCACCAGCTTGCGGCCGTTGGTCCGGGACGTGGTGGCCACGGGTTCCTCTCTCGCGCCTGTCGCCCCTCCGTGCGTCGGCGCCCGCCACGGATCGACCCGGCTCCCCTGGGCCGGGTCGTCACGACGGTAACGCCGCGGGACGGGCCAGGACTAATCCGGGGTGGACGCTGGTGCGCCCCCGGACGGACCCTGCCACAGCAGGCCGTCGGCCACCAGGGTCCGGACGGCGGGAAGCAGCCGGGCCCGCAGGACGTCCACCGGCTCGTCCAGCAGCGCGCCGAGCGCGCCGACGATCTGTCCCACCGCCAGCTCGCCGTCGCAGGCGCCGACCAGCCCGGCGAGCGCGGTGTCGGCACGCACCGCACGGTGCAGTCCTCCGCCCTGGCGCAGCAGCACGACCTGCGGGTCCGTGGCGCCGGGCCGACCGTGCCGCTCTTCGGTGACGTCCGGCGCGACCAAGAGGTGGGCGGCGAGCAGGTCGGCGTCCGACGTCCCGGCCAACCAGTCCTCGGCGGCCAGGACGTCCGCCACGACCGGGCCGACCGCCCGACCCTGGCCGACCGGCCCGGGAAGCTCCTCCAGACGGCGTAGCGCGGGTCGGCTGCCTCGGACCGGACGCCGCAGCGTCACGACGCCGAAGCCGACCGCCGCAACACCACGGGCGGCGAAGTCGTGCAGCCAGGCCTCGACCAGCGCGTCGTAGGCCGGCTCGTACGGGCGGTGGCCGCCGTCGCGGGCCCAGGTCTCGGCGTACTCCGCGGGGTCCTGCAGCTCGCGCTGCACGACCCAGGCGTCGAGGTCCGCCGGCAGCCACGAGGCCACGCGGTCGCGCCAGCCCTCGCCGGCGTGGTGCTCCCAGTTGCCGAGCAGCTGCGCGACGCCTCCGGGCGCCAGCACGTCGCCGAGGCCGCTGACCAGCCTTCGCACCACCTCGTCACCCGTCCAGCCGCCGTCCCGGTACTCGTACGTCGGGACGCCCGAAACACGGGGCGTGATGACGTACGGCGGGTTGCTGACCACCAGGTCGAAGCGCTCCCCGGCCACCGGCTCGAGCAGGTTGCCCATCCGCAGGTCGAGCGAGCGACCGGCGAACGGGCCGCCCGGCAGCGCGGCGTTGAGCCCGGCGTTGAAGCCGGCAAACGCCAGGCAGCGGGCGGACAGGTCGGTGGCGACGACGTCCTCGGCGTGCGAGGCGGCGTGCACGGCCTGCACGCCGCAGCCGGTTCCGACGTCGAGCGCCCGCTGGACCGGTTGGCGCGGCGTCCAGCGGGCCAGGGTGGTGGACGCCCCGCCGATGCCCAGCACGTGGTCCTCGCGCAGCGGGCCGCCGGTGACCAGCTCGGACAGGTCCGAGGCGAGCCACCAGTGGTTGTCGTCGGCGGCGTAGGGGCGCAGGTCCAGCAGCGGCCGCAGCTCGTCGTCCGATGCGCGGCCCGCGGCCTGCGCGAGGCCGACGCGGACCGCGCCGTCGGCGCGCAGGGTGGGCAGCGCGGCGTCGAGGTCATGAGCCAGGACCGGCTCGCCGAGCACGAGCAGGCGGGTGAGGACGGCGACCGGCTCGTCCCGGCCGCGCAGCGCCAGCCGCGCTGGGACGACCTGCTCGCGGTGCATCGCCGCCTGCGCCATCGGCCCCAGCGCCTGGTCGACGCCGTCGACGGTGAAGCCGGCGGCCGAGAGGTCTTTCGCCAGGGCCTCGAGTTCGGCCGGCTCCGCGACCGGGACGTCGACCGGTTGCCCGGTCATCGGCGCGCGCCGCGGCGAGGGGCGGGCCAGCGGTGTGTGGTCACCCGTCCATCCTGCCCACCACGGTCGGGCCCGCGGACCCCAGCCCGCCCGACGTCAGCTGAACAGGTCGCCGAGCAGCCCGCCGCTCCCGGACTGCTGACCGCCGCCCTGCTGGGCGCGGGCCACCCACTCGCTCGGCTGCACGACGACGAAGCCCGGGCCGGAGAAGGCGTACTGGAAGGCCTCGCCGGTGCCGCCGCGCACCAGCGAGCGCATGTTCATGCTCGAGACGACCTGCGGGACGAGGTTGGCCGACCAGGCGACCGCCGCCTGCACGTCGACGTACGTCGGCTGCTGCGAGCAGTCCAGGACGACCGGCTGACCGACGGTGCACAGCGCCACCGTCCCGGTGCCGGTGAGCACGGTGTTGAACAGGCCGCCCGACATCATGCCCGCGCCCTGCACCCGGCGGATGTCCCAGTTCAGGGCCGCGTCGAAGGCGAGCAGGTTGTGCCCGTTGACGCTCAGACCGTCGCCGGCGAGCTCGACGAGGTACACGAAGCCGGCCTCGTTGGCGAAGAACACCTCACCCTGTCCGGTGATCCGCATCAGCGGGAGGTCCTCGTTGGTCAGGACCTTCTTCAGCAGCTTGCCAACGCTGCCCGAGCCCTCGTGCTGGAACGTCACCCGGCCCTGGTAGGCGACCATCGATCCCTTGGTCGCCAGCACGTCGGCGCCGAGGGCGACCCGGAGCAGCTGCGGGTTCTGGACCGCGAAGCGCTGGGTCCCCTCCAGCTCGAGGTTGGCCTGGGCGAACAGCTCGCTCTGCATGCTCGTGAGCGTAGTGGGGGGCGCCTGCGGTCCGGGGCTCACCACGGGTTTGCCGCACTTGCCGCCAGCGAGGAACAACGATCCCGGACACGGGGAAGCGGCCGGTGCGTGGCCCGGACACGAGCAAGCGGCCGGCGCGCGGGCGCCGGCCGCTTGTCGCGGATCAGCTGTGGGTCAGCGGCGGGGCAGCCTGGCCTCGACCGGCTCGCCATCGGGGTCGTCCTCCGGGTCGTTCGACGAACCGACCCGGACGTCCTCCCGGAGCGCTCCGGGGACGTCGTCCTCGATCACGACCTCCTCGGAGTCGTCCCCGAAAGCGAGGTCGCGCCGCTTCGACACCGTCACGGCCGCCACGACGATCACGACGGCGGCACCCGCGATGCCATAGCGCAAAGCGTCGCTCGCGTCGGGTCCGACGCTGAGCTGCACCACCGCGGGAGCGATCAGCACGGCGACGAGGTTCATCACCTTGATCAGCGGGTTGATGGCCGGACCGGCAGTGTCCTTGAACGGGTCACCCACGGTGTCGCCGATGACCGTCGCGGAGTGCGCCTCGGACCCCTTGCCGCCGAAGTTGCCGTCCTCGACGATCTTCTTGGCGTTGTCCCAGGCGCCGCCGGAGTTGGCGAGGAAGACCGCCATCAGGACGCCCGCGCCGATCGCGCCGGCCAGGTAGCCGGCGAGCGGGCCGATGCCCAGGCCGAACCCGACCGCGATCGGGGCGAGTGCGGCCATCAGGCCTGGGGTGGCCAGCTCGCGCAGCGAGTCCTTGGTGCAGATGTCGACGACCCGGCCGTACTCGGGCTTCTCGGTGCCGTCCATGATCCCCGGGTGCTCGCGGAACTGGCGGCGCACCTCGAAGACGATGGCTCCGGCGGCGCGGGTGACTGCGTTGATCGCCAGGCCGGAGAACATGAACACGACGGCGGCGCCCAGGATCAGGCCGAACAGGTTCGACGGCGTGATGACCTGGAAGTCGAACAGCCGGCTCCGGACGACCTGGGTGAGGGACGCCGGGTCGACACCGGTCGCGGCGATGGCCGAGGTGGCGGCGTCGGTGTACGAGCCGAACAGGGCCGTTGCCGCGAGCACCGCCGTGGCGATCGCGATGCCCTTGGTGATCGCCTTGGTCGTGTTCCCGACGGCGTCCAGCTCGGTAAGGATCTGGGCGCCCTCGCCGTCCACGTCGCCGGACATCTCCGCGATGCCCTGGGCGTTGTCGCTGACTGGGCCGAAGGTGTCCATGGCCACGATGACGCCGACCGTGGTCAGCAGCCCGCAGCCGGCCAGGGCGATGAGGAACAGGGACAGGATCACCGTGCTGCCGCCCAGCACGAAGGCGAGGTAGACCGCGCCACCGATGATGACCGCGGTGTAGACGGCTGACTCCAGCCCGACGCCGATTCCGGACAGGACGACGGTGGCGGCCCCGGTGAGCGACGTGCGGGCGACGTCGCGCGTCGGGCGGTTCTCGGTGCCGGTGAAGTAGCCGGTCAGCCAGAGGATGATCCCGGCGAGGACGATGCCAAGGGCGATGGCGGCGGCCGCGACGTAGCGCGGGTTCCCGCCGAGCCGGACCACCTCGTTGCTGGCGTTGGTCAGCTCGGCGAACGTCGCCGGCAGGTAGAGGAATGCAGCCACGAAGCAGAGCACCGCAGCGACCACGGCCGAGACGTAGAAGCCTCGGTTGATGGCCGTGAGGCCGCTCTCGCCGGCGCGCGGCTTGACCACGAAGACGCCCAGGACGGCCGTGAGCGCGCCGATCGCCGGGACGATGAGCGGCAGCACCAGGCCGGCGTCACCGAAGGCGGCCTTGCCGAGGATGAGGGCCGCGACCAGGGTCACCGCGTAGGACTCGAACAGGTCGGCCGCCATGCCGGCGCAGTCACCGACGTTGTCCCCGACGTTGTCGGCGATGGTGGCCGCGTTCCGTGGGTCGTCCTCGGGGATGTTCTGCTCGACCTTGCCGACCAGGTCGGCTCCGACGTCCGCCGCCTTGGTGAAGATGCCGCCGCCGACCCGCATGAACATGGCGAGCAGGGCCGCGCCGAAGCCGAACCCCTCGAGCACCTTGGGGGCGTCCCCGCGGTAGATCAGCACGACACCGGCCGCGCCGAGCAGACCCAGCCCCACGGTGGCCATGCCGACCGTGCCGCCGGTGCGGAAGGCGATCCGCATGCCCTCGTCGCGGCCGGACTCGCGGGCCGCCGCGGCGACCCGAACGTTGGCCCGGACGGCGAGCGACATGCCCAGGTAGCCGATCGTCGCGGAGAACAGGGCTCCCACGACGAAGGCGACGGAGCGGCCGATCCGGATGGAGGCCGTGTCCGCCGGGAGCAGGAGCAGGAGCAGCAGGACGATGACGACGAAGACCGACAGCGTCTTGAACTGCCGTGCCAGGTAGGCCGAGGCGCCCTCCTGGACCGCCCGGCCGATCTCTTGCATCCGGGCCGTGCCCTCACCCGCCGCCAGCACCTGGCGTCGGAAGGTGAGCGCCGCGGCCAGCGCCAGCAGGCCGATGACCGCCACGATCACTACATACGTGAGGTCCGTGCCCTGGATGCTCGCGCCGTCGACGGTTACGGCCCCGGGCATAAATCCTCCTTTGAGTGGCGGCGTCCCCCTTCGCGGCCAGCGGGTACCGCCGGAACCGACGACGAGGGACTTTGTCCTGCGGACTGTATCGGGGGGTTCCGGACCTGTGGAAGGAAACTACGTCCCCGATGTGCCCCGGCGGGGCGCGGTCATGCGTGCCAGTGCAGGCGCAGTGCGTCCCCCCGAGCGGTGCTGATCAGCTCGATGTCGTCGGTCAGGCCGGTCAGGACGGCGTGCGCGAGATCGCCGCCGCCGTCGCTCCACTCCCGCGGAGCGGGCTGCACGAGGACGACCAGGTCTGTCGGCGAGTCATCCAGGATGAGCTCCAGACGGGCGCCCGGCTCCGCCCCGTGGACCGCCATCGCGCACGCCTCACCGACCCCCTGGCGCACCGACTCCACGACGTCCTCGTCGAAGCCGGCCCTGCGGGCGACGGTGACCGCCACCAGCCGGGCCGTGCGGACGTGAACCGGTGACGCCTGCGTGACCAAGCGGACCGACGCCGCCATGCCGCCTGCCGCCCCCCGATCGCGGCGCGGCGTCAGGACGCCGCGTCGGACGGCTGCTCGGCCAGGGCCTCTTCGACGGTGTCGTGGATCGAGAAGACCTTGGTCAGGCCGGTGATCCGGAAGACCTTGAGCACGCGCTCCTGGGAGCACACCAGGCGCAGCGTGCCCTCCTGAGTGCGCACCCGCTTGAGGCCGCCGACCAGGACGCCGAGCCCGGTGGAGTCAAGGAACTCGACGCCCTGCATGTCCACGATCAGATGATGGTGCCCCGCGGCCACGAGGCCGTTGAGCTGGTCCCGCAGGGTCGGGGCGCTGTAGACGTCGATCTCCCCACCGACCTCGACGATCATTCGCCCGTCCTGCTCACGGGTGCTGACGGACAGATCCACGGGTCCTCCCCTGGCATGCAACGGATGATGGTGCATTGAACCATTCCGGCCCACCCTCCGTGCGAGGTGGTCAGCGAGAGAGCATGGACCGTGCTCTCCGCGCCTCCTCCCTGGACCGATGGCCGGCCGGTACCGCTGCTCGACGTGGTGCGGTCCGCCGGTCGTGGGGACCGGGTGCGGCACGTTGAGGTGCTGCCGCAGCGGCAGGGCGAGCTCGTGCCATGGCCGGACTGGGCCGATCCCGAGCTGGTGGGTGCGTGGCGCCGGATCGGCGTAGACCGGCCGTGGCGGCACCAGGCGCGCGTGGCGGAGCTGGCGCACGCGGGACGGCACGTGGTCGTGGCCACCGGGACGGCGAGCGGGAAGTCGCTGGCGTACCAGCTGCCGGTGCTCAGCGACCTGCGCGCGGACGTCGGCAGCGGCGTGGGCGTGCGGCGTCCCACCGCGCTGTACCTGGCGCCGACCAAGGCTCTCGCGGCCGACCAGCTCGCTGCCCTGGACGCGCTGGCGCTCCCCGGGCTGCGCGCGGCCACCTACGACGGCGACACTCCACCGGAGGAGCGGCGGTGGGTTCGGGACCACGCGTCCTACGTGCTCACCAACCCGGATCTGCTGCACCACTCACTGTTGCCGGGTCACGAGCACTGGGCCCGGTTCCTGCGTGGCCTGCGCTACGTGGTCGTCGACGAGTGCCACCACTACCGCGGCGTCTTCGGCTCGCATGTCGGCGCGGTGCTGCGGCGGCTACGGCGGGTTGCCGCCCGGTACGGCGCGGCCCCCGTGCTGATTCTCGCCTCCGCGACCGTGTCGGAGCCGGCGACGCACGCGTCGCGCCTGACCGGTCTCGACGTCGAGTCTGTGACCGAGGACGCCTCCCCGCGCGGCCGGACGTGCGTCGTGCTGTGGGAGCCGCCGCTGCTTCCCGGCGGCGGGGAGCATGGAGCACCGACCCGGCGGAGCGCGGGCACGGAGACCGCCGACCTGCTGGCCGATCTCGTGTCCGGGGGTGTCCGGACGCTGGCGTTCGTCCGCTCCCGGCGCGGCGTAGAGACGGTCGCCGCCACGGCCAGGCGGCTGCTTGCCGAGGTCGACCCGAGCCTGTCGCAGCGCGTCGCGGCCTACCGGGGCGGGTACCTCCCGGAGGAGCGCAGGGCGCTGGAGCGCGACCTGCGCTCGGGGAAGCTGCTGGGCGTGGCGACGACCAACGCGCTGGAGCTCGGTGTGGACGTCGCCGGGCTGGACGCGGTGCTCCTCGCCGGCTGGCCCGGGCGGCGGGCGTCCCTGTGGCAGCAGCTGGGCCGTGCGGGCCGGGCCGGGCAGGAGGCGCTCGGCGTGCTGGTGGCCGCCGACGACCCGCTCGACACCTACCTGGTTCACCACCCGGAGGCCGTCTTCGGACCTCCGGTCGAGCAGACCGTCCTGGACCCCGACAACGCGTACGTCCTCGCACCGCACCTGGCGGCCGCGGCGGCCGAGCTACCGCTCACCGAGGCCGACCTGCCGATGTTCGGCCCCCACGCCCGTGCGCTCCTGGACGAGCTGGTCACGCGGGGCGTGCTGCGCCGGCGGCCGGCCGGCTGGTTCTGGGCCCGCACCGACCGGGCCAGCGACCACGTGGACCTGCGCGGCTCCGGTGGCGGCGTGTTCCGAGTGGTCGAGCAGAACACCGGGCGAGTGCTTGGCACAGTGGACGCCGCCGCTGCGGACCGGTCGCTCCACCAGGGCGCCGTCTACGTACACCAGGGTGACACGTACCTGGTCCGCAGGCTGGACCTCGACGAGCACGTCGGGCTCGTCGAGGCAGCGGCACCCGACTGGACCACCTCGGCCCGGTCCGTGACCGACGTACGGCTGCTCGACACCGAGCGGAGCACCTGCTGGGGACCGGTCGAGGTGTCGTTCGGCACCGCGCGGGTCACCACCCAGGTGGTGTCGTTCCTGCGTCGTCGCCTGGGGACCGGTGAGGTACTCGGCGAGGAGCCGCTGGACCTGCCGGCGCGCGCCCTGACCACGAAGGCGGTGTGGTGGACCGCGCCGACGGCGGCTCTGGAGGCCGCCGGGGTTGCGCCCGGGGACCTGCCCGGCGCCTTGCACGCGGCCGAGCACGCGGCCATCGGGCTGCTGCCGCTGCTCGCCACCTGCGACCGCTGGGACGTCGGCGGCGTCTCCACGGCGCTGCACCCCGACACCGGGCAGCCGACGGTCGTAGTCCACGACGGCCATCCCGGTGGGGCCGGCTTCGCGGAGCGAGGCCATGCAGTGATGGTGGGGTGGCTGCGAGCGACCGAGCAGGCGGTGAGCGCCTGCGAGTGCAGCGAGGGCTGTCCGTCCTGCGTGCAGTCGCCGAAGTGCGGCAACGGCAACGAACCGCTCGACAAGGCTGGCGCGCTCCGGCTGCTGCGGATGCTGCTGGCAGCCGCTCCGCGGGACGAAACCGCTGACCCGGACTAGGTTGAGCAGCGGTAGTGACGAGGCGCCCGGTGGAGCGCTCTCGCACGCGCCTGAGTGGAGGACACCGTGATCGTTCTCGCCGTCATCTGTCTGCTCCTCGCGGCCCTGGTCGTCGTTCTCATGCTGAGCATCGGCTTCGGGCCCCCGATCACGTTCGCCACCGCCATTGGCAACGTCACGACCCGGCCGTTCTGGATCTTCCTGCTGGGAGCTGCCACCCTGCTCGTCGCGATGATGGGCCTGTCTCTGCTGCGCAGCGGCACGCGCCGAAAGGTCCAGCGCCGGCGGGAGATCAAGCAGCTGCGCAAGGCGGCGCAGGAGCCGCGCACGACGTCCGGCCCGGGCTCGGCTGGGGGCTCGGCTGGGGGCTCGGCTGGCGCCCGCCGCGGCGACCCCGGGGCGGACGACGGCCCCGACCGCACGCTGGTCCGCGACGACCGGGGCAACTCGCGGACCGGGCCCGGCACGACGGTCAGCGGGTCCGCGGCCGCCGACGACACCCAGTCCGGAACCGGTCACCGCGAGCCCTGAGCGGCGTCCGCCGGCCCACCAGAACCGGAGACGGTCCGGTGCGACCCGCCCATCGCGGGTCCCGCTCGCGCGCGTGCGGACACCTGTCCGAACCGTCCCGGTGGCCCGTGCGGGCGGAGCCTGACCTCGATCTCCGCGATCCGGCCTTGAGTCCGGCAGCCGGCGAGGCCGGCTCCTCCGGCTCGAACGACTTGCCGCGCGACCGTGCACGACGAGCCGGCGGCTCGGCCCGACAGGACGTCGGCCGCGGCAAGGGCGCCGAGATCGGCGGCTGCGGCCGCCCGGTGCCGGGCCACCGCCACGGCCGACAGCCCCGCAACGAACGTCGCCATCACCACGGCCATCAACGCCACCGCCAGGACCAGCACCGTCGCACTGCCCGCCTCGCGCAGTGCCGTCGCGGTGGCCGACACCCGGACGGTGGGCCCTCGGCGCAGGACCAGCCTGACCCGGCGCGACACGGTCACGCGGACCCATCCTCCGGACGCGCCGACCCGGACCGCCGCGCCGCCACCGCGGCCGCCGGACGCGGCCTCGGCCGCGACGGTGTGCACACGGCCGAGGTCGTCGCCACGAGCCGCGGCACGGGCGCCGGCTCGAGCCGCGTCCACCACCTCGACCTGGGCCACGCCGGCTTGGGCCACCGCGAGCACGGCCCCGAGCAGCACGCCGACCGCCGGGACGGCCACCGCGAGCTCCGCGGTGGCCGTGCCCCGGTCGCCGGCCTGACGGCGCACTCAGCCGCCCAGCGAGAGGGCCCGCTTGATGATGGCCAGGAGCAGGCCCTGGACCACCCCGCCGCGCAGGATGGTGACCAGGAGCGCCGCGAACCCGCAGGCGGCCAGCGTGCCGATGGCGTACTCGGCCGTGGTCATGCCCGCGTCCCGGAGCCGCGTCATCCCCTGATGACCAGCCATCCCGGCGCCGCTCAGGCGGCTTCTGCCGGCATCTCGCACGCGGTCGGTCCACCGCTTTTGGTCGGAGCCAGGGCCGCGCCGCTGGTCGTAGCCGTCGGCCGGCTGCTGACCCTCCTGGGAAAGGGTCCTCACCCAGCCGAGCCCTGCCCGGCGTGTGCTGGCCAGACGCTTCGTCATCGTGCCTCCCGAGACGTTTGGTGCCTTGAGGCGAGACCGCGGTGTCCCGAGGCCGTTGTCCCGTCGTCGCGCCGGTCGGCGCCGGACCACCGTCGCGCTCGACCCAGGGGGCTGGGGAGTCCCGCGGAGCGTTCTGTGGACGGTGGGACGAGGCACCGCAGCTGTGGACGACGAGGTCGGCGCTCCGTCCACCGGCTCACCGGACCTCCAGGATCGCGGCAGCCAAACCGAGCACGACGGGCACAACCCCGACCAGGACGAAGGCGGGCAGCGTCGTCAGGCCGAGCGGAAGGACCAGCTGGACGGCGAGGCGCCGCGCGGCGACGACCGCGCGCCGCTGACGGGCCGACCT
>DATFPQ010000242.1:0-17883 GCA_035264765.1 Actinomycetales bacterium
TTCGGGGCGACTGGCGAGGCCGAGGCCCCGGCGGCGAGGACGCTCAACCCGGCGGTGCCGCCGAAGGATCCACCGGATGATGGCGCGCCGCCGCTGAACCGGGCGCAGCGCCGCGCGGCGCCCAGGGCGCCCGGCGGATGGCGGTCACCGAGACCGGCGTGCCGCTCAGCGCCGGCCTGGCCCGCCGGCTGGCCTGCGACGCCACGCTCATCCCGATGGTGCTGGGGTCGGCGTCCGAGCCGGTGGACGTGGGCCGGGCCACCCGGCTGATCCCCCCGGCGATCCGGCGGGCGCTGATCGCCCGCGACCGCGGCTGCGCCTTCCCCGGCTGCCGGCGCCCACCGCGTTGGTGCGACGCCCACCACATCCAGCACTGGGCCGACGGCGGACCGACGTCCCTGGTGAACCTGGTGCTGCTCTGCGACTTCCCCCACGACCTGATCCACCACGGCCAATGGACCGTGACGATCACCGACGGGCGTCCGGTGTTCATCCCGCCCGCGTGGCTCGACCCGACCAGGTCACCGGGACCCACCGACCCCAGGCCGCGTGACGCCGTGCTGCCGGTGAGCTGACGTGCCGTGCCGCGGCGGTGGTCGCGGACCTGGTCACTGACGTGGTGTTGCTGACGTGACGGACTGCCGATGGGCCGAGGCGTTGTGGTCGAGCAGCCGACCTCCTGGCGGTGACGTCGTGGCGGCCTACGTCGTGGCGTCCGACCTCATCGCAGCCAGCCATCAGGGGGCCGGCCTCCTGCAGCGACGTCAAGGCAGCCTGCCCTCAGGGCAGGCGGTGATGCGCCGCCGCCGAGTCGAGCTCCCGGCGGGTGGGCGGCTGCGCGCCGGCGCGGCCGCAGGTCACGGAGGAGGTCCACACCGCGCGGCTCAGGGCCTCGTGAACCTGCTCGGAGTCCGCCTCGTGCAGCGCCCGACGGGCCTGTGCGCTCCCTAGCAGCCCGGCGTCCAGCAGACCGGAGAGGAGACCGGACATGAAAGCGTCTCCGGCGCCCACGGTGTCGATCACGTGGACCGGCCGCGGCGCGACGGCGAGCAGCTCGTCGGGTTGGGACGACCGCGTCGCCGTGGCTCCCTGCTCGCCCCGCGTGACGACGACGAGGGCCGGCCCGAGCGCGGCCCAGCGCCGTACGACGTCGTCGGCCGACTCGCCGGGGTACAGCCAGGCCAGGTCCTCGTCGCTGGCCTTAACCACATCGCTCGCGCCCACCAGACGCTCGACGCCAGGGCGCTCGTCGTCGGGCGAGCCCATGATCCTGGGCCGCATGTTGGGGTCGTACGAGGTCGTCGCCCCGGCTGCAGCCGCTGCGGCCACGGCAGCGCGCACGCGTTCTGCACCAGGCGACAGGGTGGCGGCGATCGACCCCGTGTGCACGTGCGCGATCCCGGTGAGGTCCACCTCCGGAAGGTCCCAGACCAGGTCGAAGACGTACGTGGCGCCGCCGTTGACGTCGAGGGTGGCGGTCGCAGTGGAGGTCGCTCCTTCCACCAGCGAGCCCTCGGTGAGCCGGACCCCGTCGCGCTCGAGGTGGTCCTGGACCATCCGCCCGTCCTCGTCCCGGCCCAGGCGGGTGGCGAACCGGACGTCGTGCCCCAGACGCGCCAGCCCGAGGGCCACGTTGGCCGGACTTCCGCCGGGGTGCCGGTCGACCCGCCGGGCCGAGCTGCTCGACTGCGGGCCGTCCTGGGACGGACCCCGGTCCACGACGTCGACGAGGGCCTCGCCCACGACGAGCACCGGCACCGTCACCGGGGGTTCGAGAGCAGCCACGAGAGCACCTCCTGCGGGTGGGAGTCGGGCGGGAACACGGGGTACCAGACGTGCTCGACCACGCCGTCCCGTACGAGCAGCGTCAACCGCCGCAGCAGCACCTGGCCGGCTGCCTCGAAGGTCGGCAGGTCCAGCGCCCGGGTCAGCGCCAGGTCGGCGTCCGACAGCAAGGGGTAGGGAAGGTGCAGCCGGGTGGCTGCCTCCCGCTGGTAGTCGGGATCCTGCGTGGACAGCCCGACGACGCCGGCGCCGGCCGCGCGCAGCTCGGCGTAGTGGTCCCGGAAGGCGCAGCTCTCGGGTGTGCACCCGCGCGCCCCCGGGATCGTGTCCCAGTCCTCGACCAGCGGCGCCTCGTCGGGCCGACCGGTGCGGGGGTAGGCGTAGACGACGGTGCGGCCGGTCAGCACGGATAGGTCCAGCGGGTCCCCGGACGTGGCCGGCAGGGTAAGCGCCGGTACGCGTCGGCCGAGCAGGTGGTCGGCGGCACCGTCGTCGACCGGGCTGGGCAGATCCTCGGGAAGTCGGGTCGGGTCGTACCCGGGCAGCTCACCCACGCTCAGCTGCCCTGCTCGAAGTCCACGGCGCTGTACGCCCGCAGCTTGCTCAGCCGATGGTGGCTCTCGATCACCCGGATCGTCCCGCTCTTGGACCGCATCACCAGCGAGTGGGTCGTCGCGCCCCCCGCTCGGTACCGCACGCCGCGCAGCAGCTCGCCGTCGGTGATGCCCGTGGCGACGAAGAAGACGTTGTCACTGCGCACCAGGTCGTCGGTGCCGAGCACGCGGTCGAGGTCGTGTCCGGCGTCCAGCGCCTTGGCCCGCTCCGCGTCGTCGCGCGGCCACAGCCGGCCCTGGATCGTCCCGCCCAGGCACTTGATGGCGCAGGCGGCGATGATGCCCTCGGGCGTGCCGCCCACTCCCAGCAGCAGGTCGACGCCGGTGTCCGGCCGGGCCGCCATGATGGCGCCGGCGACGTCCCCATCGGAGATCAACCGGATCCGGGCGCCCGTCGACCTGACCTGCTCGATCAGCTCGGCGTGCCGGGGCCGGTCCAGGATCACGACCGTCACGTCGTACGGCGACTCTCGCTTGGCCTCGGCGACCCGTCGGATGTTCTCCTCGACCGGCAGCCGGATGTCCACGACGTCCGCGGCGTCGGGGCCCGTGACCAGCTTGTCCATGTAGAACACGGCGCTCGGGTCGTACATCGAGCCCCGGTCCGCCACGGCGAGCACCGACACGGCGTTGTTCTGGCCCTTGCTCGTCAGGCTCGTGCCGTCGATCGGGTCCACGGCGACGTCGCACTCGGCGCCGGACCCGTCCCCGACCCGCTCTCCGTTGAACAGCATGGGGGCGTCGTCCTTCTCGCCCTCGCCGATCACGACGACGCCGTTCATCGACACGGTACTGATCAAGGTCCGCATCGCCCGGACGGCGGCACCGTCTGCCCGGTTCTTGTCCCCGCGCCCCACCCACCGTCCGCCCGCCATGGCCGCGGCCTCCGTGACCCGGACCAGCTCGAGCGCGAGGTTGCGGTCCGGCTGCTCAGGGCTCACCTGCAGCGACTCCGGCAGGGCCTGCAGTTCAGTGGGCTGATCCGCCATCCGGTCAGTGGGCTGATCCGCCATCCGGCTCTCTCCTCGCATCGTCGGTCAGGAGGCCGTCGCTGCCTGCGCAGCGGCTACGGGTCGCGCGGACGGTGGACGGTCCGGGGCACCGCACGGCGATGCTAGCGGTCGGCCGCCGCACGCGCCGCGACCGCGATCAGGGACCATGGGGGAGTGAGCACCGCCGACCAGAGTCCTGCCCAGGCCTCCGGGCAGCGCCCCGCCGCGTCCGCGGAGGCCCTGCCGGACGAGGCCGCGCGGGTGCAGCTGGAGGCCGCGGCCTACTCGGCTCAGCGCCGGACCGAGCGCCAGCGCGCCGGCTGGCAGTCCATGGTGCTCTCCATGGCCGTGGTGGTGGGCATCGTGCTCGCGCTGCTGCTGCTCGTGCCCCGCGTCAACTCGATCACCCAGCCACCCGTCAACGTCGGGCTCGGCGCGCGCGCCGCCAGCTCGCAGGTGGAGTTCACGCCGTCGGTGCCCACCGGCCTTCCAGCGGGGTGGCGGCCGACGAGCGTCCGTACCACCCGGTCGACGGCCGGGGTCCTGATGTGGCACGTCGGCTACCAGACGCCGGACCAGCAGTACGCCGCCGTGCAGCAGGGCAAGGACGCGCCGACCGAATGGGTTCGGGCGCAGGTCAACCGCGCGGCCACGGCCGGCACCGAGCAGGTTGGCGGCGCTGAGTGGACCCGGTACATCCGCGCCGACAAGACGCAGAACAGCCTGGTGCGGGTCCACGGTGGCGTGACCACGGTGGTCACCGGAACGGCCGGCTTCGAGGAACTGGCCCAGCTGGCGTCCACCCTGCGTCCCGCGCCCTGACTGCGTCCCGCGCCCTGACTGCGTCCCGCGCCCCGACAGCGCTCTGGCCCTGACTGCGAGCTCGCCGTGACCGTGACGTGGCCGTGACTGCGACGTGGCCGTGAGTGTGACCTGGCCCTGAGCCCGACCCGGGCCCCGGGCCCCACTCGAGCCGGCGTCTCCTGGCTCTCCGTCTCCACCACTGGCGCCGGGTTCAGCCTGGGCGGTCCCTTGGCTGCCTGCGTGGGCCTCCTGTTCTGGAGGCAGACGACGGACGCCGTGGCGCGGGTCAGCCGCGCGGCGTCCCCGTCGTGGCCCCGGCGTCACTGGCGGTGCGCCGGGCGGCGTCCAGTCGGTCGCGGGCGCCGTCCAGCCAGGTCTGGCAGCAGGCGGCCAACGCCTCGCCCCGCTCCCACAGGGCGAGGGCCTCCTCCAGGCTGGTCCCGCCGGTCTCCAGGCGGCGAACGACCTCGACCAGCTCGTCCCGGGCCTGCTCGTAGCCGAGGGACTGGACGTCGTCGGGCTCGCTGGTGGGCACCACGGCAGCCTACCGAGCGGCGGGCAAGGGCCGCGTACCGTCGTCGCGGTGCAGACCCTGCAGGCGCGCCGTGCCGAACCCGCCGACGCACCCGAGCTCACCCGACTGCGCGCGGTGATGTCGCGGCCTTGGGGAACGAAGCGGACGACGGCTGGCGGGCGGCGTGCAAGGGCGGACTCGCGCGAGCAGCTCGCCGGAGAGCAGATGGCGACGTTCGTGGTCGACGCCCAAGAAGGTTCGGAACTCGCCTGCTCGGTGGTCGGGACGCTCGACCGCCGACTCCCCGGACCGGGGCGTCCTCGGACAAATATTGCCGTCGGAGATGTGTCGTCCATGGCGACCGACCCACGCTGGCGTCGTCGCGGCATGGCCCGGGTGGCGCTGCAGGCGCTGCTGAAGTGGTTGGCCGCCCGAGGCGCGGTGGAGGTGAGACTGAGCGCGACAGCAGCCGGTGGAGGTGAGACTGAGTGCGACAGCGGGCCGGCGAGCCTCTCTACCGCGCTCTCGGTTTCAGCGATCCGACCCACCGGGCGCTGCGACTCCGGCTCGCCCAGCACGCGGGCGCCCAGTCAGCCGCGGCGAGCTTCGGCGGCCAGCTCCCCGCCGGCGACGCGCAACCGTAGCCGCTCGCCGTCCGACACCTCGTCAGGGTCTCGGACGACGGCGCCGTCCGCGCGCTGGACCACCGCGTAGCCGCGGTCGAGCGTCGCCGCGGGTGATAGGGCGCGGACCTGGCTGGACAGGTGGCGTACGTCGTCGCGGGCGCGGTCCAGCCGGGCGCCGAGCGCCACGCGCGCGCGGTGCAGCGACGTCTCGACGGCGTGCCGACGGTCCTCGACCAGCGTGACCGGACTGGCCAGCACGGGACGGGAACGCAAGGCGTCCAGCCCGGCCTGCTCGTTGTCGACCCGGTGGACTACGGCGCGCCGCAGCCGGTCGCGTGCCGCGTGGACTCCGGCGAGCTCCTCGGCGACGTCGGGCACCACCAGCTTGGCGGCGTCCGTGGGCGTCGAGGCCCGCACGTCCGCAACAAGGTCGAGCAGCGGCGTGTCGACCTCGTGCCCGATTGCGCTCACGACGGGGGTGGTCGCTGCCGCGACGGCGCGCACCAGTGTCTCGTTGCTGAAGGGCAGCAGGTCCTCAAGCGCGCCGCCGCCACGGGCAACCACGATCACCGACACCCTCGGGTCGGCGTCGAGCTCGCGCACGGCATCGGTGACCTGGGTCACGGCGGTGGGTCCCTGCACGGCCACCTGGCGCACCGCGAACCGCACCGCGGGCCAGCGCCTGCGGGCGTTCTCGATGACGTCCCGCTCCGCCGCGCTGGCCCGTCCGCAGACCAGCCCCACGGTGTCCGGCAGGAACGGCAGCCGCCGCTTGCGTCGGGCGTCCAGGAGGCCCTCGCTGGCAAGCACCCGCTTCAGGTGCTCGATCCGGGCCAACAGCTCGCCCACGCCGACGTGCCGGATCGCGTCGGCGGCGAGCTGCAGGCTGCCGCGCTTGGTCCAGTACGTCGGCTTGGCGTGCACGACGACGCGGGCGCCCTCGGGCAGCTCGGTGTCCATCCGGTCGAGCAGCTGCCGTGGTGCGGTGACCGACAGCGAGAAGTCCACGTCCGCGTCCCGCAGCGTGAGGTACGCCGTGGTGGTGCCGGGCCGCTGCACCAGCTGCACGACCTGTCCCTCGATCCACACCGGCGGCATCCGGTCGACGTACTCGGCGATCTTCAGGCTCAGCAGACGCACCGGCCAGGGGTGCTCGGGACTGGTGTCCAGTGCCCGCTCCGGAACTCGGCGCGGTCCGGACGGCGACGCGCTCACCGGGGCAGCGTACGCACGCGGCGGCCGGACGGACGGAGGGCGTCGGAGCGCCACCTACCATGGAGGGGTGAGTGCACCCAGCAAGCGTGTCCTGCTCGCGGCCCCGCGGGGCTACTGCGCGGGCGTCGACCGCGCCGTCCTGGCCGTCGAGAAGGCGCTCGACCTGTACGGCGCCCCGGTCTACGTGCGCAAGCAGATCGTGCACAACCGGCACGTCGTGGCGACGCTGGAGAAGCGCGGGGCGATCTTCGTCGACGAGACCGACGACGTGCCGGAGGGCGCCACTGTGGTCTTCTCGGCGCACGGCGTGGCCCCGACAGTGCACCAGGACGCGGCTAGGCTGCGGCTGAAGACGATTGACGCCACCTGCCCGCTGGTCACCAAGGTGCACCAGGAGGCCAAGCGCTTCGCGGGGGACGACTTCGACATCCTGCTCATCGGCCACGAGGGCCACGAGGAGGTAGTCGGAACGGCAGGTGAGGCGCCGGCCAACATCCAGCTCGTCGACGGCCCGGACTCTGTGGACTCCGTCGTCGTGCGTGACCCCGATCGGCTGGTCTGGCTGTCGCAGACCACGCTGTCGGTCGACGAGACGATGGAGACGGTTCGGCGGCTGCGGGAGCGGTTCCCCGCGCTGCAGGACCCGCCGAGCGACGACATCTGCTACGCCACCCAGAACCGTCAGGTGGCGGTCAAGCGGATCGCCGCCGAGTCCGAACTGGTGCTCGTTGTCGGCTCCCGCAACTCCTCGAACTCGGTGCGACTCGTCGAGGTCGCGCTGGAGCACGGCGCCCGGGCCAGCCACCTGATCGACTACGCGGACGAGATCGACGAGGCGTGGCTGGACGGCGTCACCACCGTGGGGCTGACCAGTGGCGCGAGCGTGCCCGAGGTGCTGGTACGGGACGTCGTCGCATGGCTGGCCGAGCGCGGGTACGCCGAGGTGCAGGAGGTCGTCTCCGCGCAGGAGAGCCTGCTGTTCTCACTGCCCCGCGAGCTGCGCCGCGACCTGAAGGCGGTGAACGCGGCCCGGCCGTCCGACCTCGCCTCCCGCGCCGCGGACCAGGCCGGCGCGCCGGCCTGAGCCGCGGCGGCGGCGCCTGCCCGAGCCCCGGTCGTATCGCCTGTCCCTGCCGCGGTGGCAGCGCCGGCCTGGGGTTCGCCGGTCGCAGCGCCGGCCCGAGCCGTGGTGGCGGCGCCCGCCTGGGGCGTGCCAGGGTCATCCCGCCTCCCGACGCTGGGAGGCGGCGTCCGGGTCCGGCCGCTCGGCCAGTAGCGCGTCGCCCAACGGGTCGCCCGGGGAGCGCTGCCACTCCGCCTCGTCCACTACCGGCTCGGCGTCGTCGTCCACCAGCTCGACCGCAGTGAGCGGACGCGGGGCGGCCTCGACGACCGGCGGGGACTCGAGCGGCTCTGCGGTCAGCTCGAGATCGTGCAGCCGGCGGGCGGTCACGAGCACCCGGCGCTCCAGCGTTCCGACGAGGGCGTTGTAGTCCTGCACGGCGCGGTGGAGCGTGCGGCCGAGCTTGGCGGTGTGTCCGCCCAGCGTGGCCAGTCGCCCGTACAGCTCGCGGCCGACCTCGAACAGCTCACGCGCGTTGCCGGCCAGCGCGTCCTGCTGCCAGGTGTAGGCCACCGTGCGAAGCAGCGCCATCAGCGTGGCCGGGGACGCCAGCACCACCTTCCGGGCCATGGCGTCCTCGTGCAGCGCCGGGTCCGCCTCCAGTGCCGCCGCGAGGAGGGCGTCGCCGGGCACGAAGCAGACGACCATCTCCGGTGTGGGGTCGAACGCGAGCCAGTACTCGCGGGCGGCCAGCACGTCCACGTGCCCCCGCAAGGCCTTGGCGTGGGCACGAAGCAGCCGCTGCCGCTCCCTGTCGTCCGCACCGCTCGC
The DNA here is from genome assembly GCA_035264765.1 of Actinomycetales bacterium. Taxonomy (GTDB): domain Bacteria; phylum Actinomycetota; class Actinomycetes; order Actinomycetales; family Angustibacteraceae; genus DATFPQ01. Next base: position 8,445 of record DATFPQ010000242.1, read on the forward strand.
CGCCGCGTCGAGGTAGGACGACAGCGGGGCTTTGGCGTCGATGACCAGGCTCTTGCCCCCGGGCAGCCGCACCACTAGGTCGGGACGCGCCGTACCGCCGCCGGGCGTCGTCGCGCTGGGCTGCTCGCTGAAGTCGACCCGGTGCAGCATGCCGGCGTGCTCGACGACCCGGCGCAGCTGCGCCTCGCCCCACGTGCCACGGGCCGACGACGAGCGCAGGGCACCGGCGAGGGCGGCCGTCTGCTCACGCAGCGCCTCCCCGGACGACGCCACGACGCTGAGCTGCTCCCCGAGCCGCGTGTACTGCTCCACGCGGTCGCGCTCGAGCACGCCCACCTGTCGCTCGACCCGGCCCAGGCTGTCGCGCAGCGGTCCGAGCACCGCCGCGAGCTCGCGGTCCTGGTTGCTGCCGGCCTCCAGGTCGAGCACTCGTTCGCGCAGCAGATCGCGTTCCGTTGCCAGGGCGGCCGTCCGGGCGGCGCCGAGCGAGCGCTGGACCAGGGCGCCGCCGAGGGCGCCGAGGAAGAGCGCGACCAGGACGAGGACCGCGGCGACCAGGGGCTCCATGCCCGCACCGTGCCACGGGGCACCGACAACCGCCGTGACCCTCGCCGTACGCTGCCCGCGTGCCTGCGACTTCAGACCCCCAGCCGGGCGCGACTGGCCCGGTCAACCGCTGGCTGGCGGAGACCGGCGGCACGCGCGGTCGGGCGTACGCCGAGCGCTTCCGGCGGCTGGCCGAGCAGGGAGCCGACGTGCACGGGGAGGCGAGGCTGCTCGACGCGCTGCTCCGACGGGAGCTGGCCGCGGCCGGCCACGTGCTGGACGCCGGCTGCGGCACCGGGCGGGTCGCCCTCGAGCTCGCGCGTCTGGGGCACGAGGTCGTGGGCGTCGACATCGACGTCTCCATGTTGAGCGAGGCCCGTGCCGTGTCATCCGCGACCGGGACGCCCGTCACGTGGCTGCACGGCGACCTGCTGGACGTGCCGCGGCTGCTGGGCTCCGAGGCGTTCGACCTGGTCGCCGCGCCGGGCAACGTCGTCGTCTACCTGACCCCGGGCACCGAGGCGGGCGTCGTCGCCGCGCTGGCGGACGCGGTACGGCCGGGCGGCGTGCTCGTGTCCGGGTTCGCGCACGACCGGCATGTGTCGAGGGCCGACTACGCCGGTTGGTGCGAGGACGCCGGGCTGGAGCACCTGGTCAGCCTGGCGACCTGCGACGGTGCGCCGGACGACGGCGGGGACTACGCGGTCCATGTCTACCGCCGTCCACGTGCACCGGCGGCCGCGGGCGCGCCTGTAGCATCTTGACCCCGTGGCCCTCACCATCGGAATCGTCGGACTGCCGAACGTCGGCAAGTCCACGCTCTTCAACGCGCTGACCAAGAACGACGTGCTCGCGGCGAACTACCCGTTCGCGACGATCGAGCCGAACATCGGTGTGGTTGCCCTGCCGGACCACCGGCTGTCCCGCCTGGCGGAGATCTTCAGCAGCGCCCGCATCCTTCCGGCCACCGTGTCGTTCGTGGACATCGCCGGCATCGTCCGCGGCGCCAGCGAGGGGGAGGGGCTGGGCAACAAGTTCCTGGCCAATATCCGTGAGGCCGACGCGATCTGCCAGGTGATTCGTGCCTTCAACGACCCCGACGTCGTGCACGTCGAGGGCAAGGTCGACCCGTCGTCGGACATCGAGACCATCAACACCGAGCTGATCCTGGCCGACCTGCAGACGCTGGAGCGCGCCGTGCCGCGTCTGGAGAAGGAGGTCAAGGGCCGCAAGACCGAGAAGTCCGTGCTGGACGCGGCCGTTGCGGCTCAACGGCTGCTGGAGACTGGCACCACCCTGTACGCCGGAGCCGCGGCTGCCGGGATCGACCCGGCCGACGTCCGCGAGCTGGGGCTGCTGACGACCAAGCCGTTCCTGTACGTCTTCAACCTGGACGAGGACGGCCTCGGGGACGAGGAGCTCAAGAGCTCCCTGCGTGAGCTGGTCGCGCCGGCGGAGGCCATCTTCCTGGACGCCAAGGTCGAGGCCGAGCTGGCCGAGCTCGACCCGGAGGACGCCGCGGAGCTGCTGGCCGGTATCGGACAGGACGAGTCCGGGCTCGACCAGCTCGCGCGGGTCGGGTTCCGCACCCTGGGGCTGCAGACCTACCTCACCGCAGGTCCTAAGGAGACCCGCGCCTGGACGATCCACCAGGGCTGGACCGCGCCCCAGGCCGCCGGGGTCATCCACACCGACTTCCAGCGTGGCTTCATCAAGGCGGAGGTCGTCTCCTTCGAGGACCTCGACAAGCTCGGCTCGATGGCCGAGGCGAAGGCCAAGGGCCGGGTCCGGATCGAGGGCAAGGACTACGTCATGGCTGACGGCGACGTCGTGGAGTTCCGCTTCAACGTGTAGCACCGTCCCTGCGGCGCAGGCCCGCGCCGATGCCGTAGCAGGCCCCGGCGCATCGCAGACAACTGTCGACTACTGGCCCGCGCGCCACACGTCGGGGTCCTCGCCGCCGAGCCGCCAGTAGTGCATGCCGCCCAACCCGAGCCCGCGCATGACGGCCCGCTTGGCGCCGATGCTGCGCTCGTTCTCGTACCAGACCGTGTGGGTGGCCCCGCGCGCGTCTACGTAGGAAAACCAGGGCGCCTGAGCTGTCGTGTCGTAACGCTCCTCGGCGTCCCGGGCGCGAGCCCGACGGACGACGTCCGCCCACATCAGGCTGGTCCCTCGCCGGCCCACCCAGTCGTACCCGTACGTCGCCACGCCCAGCACCAGCTTGCGGCGTGGGACCTGGGTCGCCGCCCAGGTCATGACCTTCCGCACCCACGCCATCGGGGCGAGCGCACCCGGGGCCGAGGTGTCCCAGTGGTAGTCGTACATCATGATGCGAACCTCGTCGGCGACGCGGCCGAGGGCGGCGTAGTCCTGAGCCTGGTTCTTGGGCTGGGGCCCCGGCTCGGAGGACTTCGGGTGCAGCGTGACCGACAGCAGCTTCCGGTCCGCGTGCAGCGCCGCGGCGAGTTGGGTGACGAACGCGGTGAAGCCCGATCGGTCCGCAGCGGCCAGGTGCTCGTAGTCGATGTCGATCCCGTCGAACCCGCGCCGGCGCACGAGGTCGCGGATCTTAGCCACGTGCAGGGATCGCCGGCCCCGGTCGGCGAGGACAGCGCCAACGGCCGTGCGGTCCCAGGTCTTGTCGCGGTAGTTCGCGATTGCAGGCAGCACCTTGGCGCCCCCCGCCCGCATCGCCGCCACGGCCGCCGGCGAGTCGTCGACCTTGCCGGTCTCCTGCACGGTCACGGAGCCGTCGGCGAGGGGCGTGTACCAGGACGGCGAGACCTCGGTCAGCGCGCGGCCGGCGCCGGCCACCGAGCTCACCGCACGGGCTTGGTCCCAGTACGCCGCATACCCGACCGACCGTTCGGTGGCGGTCGTCACGGGGGGAGGGGAGACCGTGGTGGTGGGCGTCACTGGGATGGTGGGGGCCACGGGGGCGGACCCGCCGTACGCGGGAACGACGATGGCTGGGACGACGAGGGCAGGGACGAGGGACGCGACGACGGCCGATACGGCCGCACCGCGGCGGAGCCGTCGGGCGGCAAGGGGCAGGCGGCGCACCACACTGCGCGACGATACGGACATTGCTCCGATATCGGACGTCGAGTGCCGTCGGTTGAGCCGCCGAACGGGTGACGTGGGTCACTGCCACTAGGCCGATGGTCGGCCCGAATGGTGACTTTGCGCCACCGGGCCATCCCCCACGTGGGGGGCCAACCGGTTCCGTTGTGACTATATGTAAGAAACCCACCCGCATGTTGAGACCCGGCCACGTAGAAAGATCACAGTCAACCTGTGGCAGGGGCCTTCCATGAGACACGACATCGGTGGCACCGTGACTGCCATCGTCCCCGCGTACAACGAGGCCGAGCACATCGCGGACACGGTCCGCTCGCTCCAGGAGCAGGTTCGCCCCCCGGACCAGATCATCGTGGTCGACGACCACTCCGACGACGGAACCGGTCCGATCGCGGCGGGCCTGGGCGCCACCGTGCTGCGGCCGCTGAGCAACACCGGGTCCAAGGCCGGAGCGCAGAACTTCGCCCTCGACCACGTGACCACCGACTACGTCATGGTCCTCGACGCCGACACGACGCTGGCCGCGGACGCTATTGAGAAGACGATGCCGGCGTTCGAGGACGAGCGCGTCGCGGCTGCGTGCGGCTTCGTCGTCCCGCGGCAGGTGCGGTCGATCTGGGAACGGGGCCGCTACGTCGAGTACCTCTTCGCCCTCGGCTTCCACAAGCAGGTCCAGGACTACTACGGGCGGCCGCTGATCTCGTCGGGGTGCTTCTCCGTGTACCGGACCGGGCCACTGCGCCAGGCCGGCGGCTGGGGCCAGCGCACCATGGCCGAGGACATGGACCTCACCTGGACCCTGTACGAGCTGGGCTACCGCGTGCGGTTCGTCCCGGAGGCCGTGAGCTACCCGGTCGAGCCGAACGACCTCTCGCTGATGCGCAAGCAGCTCAAGCGCTGGTCGCACGCCTTCTTCCAGAACGCGCGCGTGCACTGGCGCGGCCTGGTGACGATGCCCTACCTGTTCTCGGCGGTGGCCGTGGGGCTGAGCGATGCCATCCTGGCGTCAGTGGTTCTGCTGGCCCTGCTGCCCGTGCTCGCTGTGCTCGTGTCGCCGCTGTTCCTGCTGGGGTACGTGATCGACCTACCGGTCGTGGCCGTGCCGGTCCTGGTCGTGGGCGCGCGCCGGGGCGAGCTGGTCCGCGCCGCGACGAGCATCCCTGCCTTCTTCGTCCTGCGGGTGGTCAACGCGTGCCTGCTGCTCAAGGCGCTGGTTCTCGAGGTCTTCCTGCGCCGGCCGCTCACCGTCTACGAGAAGGGTCACTGACATGGGCGCAGGCATTCCGGGCACCGGGATGGCGACGCTGTTCTACCTCGTCTGCGCCGTCCTGATGCCGTTGCGTGAGCTGGTCCTGACCTTGCAAGGACGCAGCTCCTGGGCCCGCTGGCGGCTCGTGTGCCGGCACCTGCTGCTCGCGCTCGCGATGGGCGGCTCGGCAGTCGCGACGTTCTGGTTCCTACCGCGCGCGGTACTGCCGCCCGACCTCACGATCGGCGGCGTGTCGTCCCTCGCCGTGACCGTCGTGCTGTTCGTGGCGTACCTCGTCGTGGCCAACCTGGTCGCTGTGCTGGTACCCCGCTCGGTCCAGCTGCCCACGCCCAAGCTGCCCACGCCCAAGCTGCCCGCAACCCAGCTGCCGGCAACCCAGCTGCCGGCAACCCAGCTGCCGGCAACCCAGCTGGCCGGAACCCAGCTGCTGCCAACCCAGCTGCCCACCGCCCGCGCCGCGGACCCGGTCGGTGTCGACCTCACCGGTGTGGACCTCACCGGTGTGGACCTCACCGGCGTCCGTCGAGACGTCGACGGCCCGGCGCTGCCGCTCGCCACGATCGACCTGACCGACGTCCCGGCGGACTCGCTGGAGTCGGCCGTCTAGAGCTCGGGGGCACCCGCCGCCCGGGGTTATCCGATCCCGGGCGGCGCAGTCGTGCCCGGGTCGCTCCGTGCAGTCCCCACGCACGGTGCATGGCATGGGTAGTTCAGGAGTCAAGGACCAAGGTCATCGGGCCGATGTCGGAAGGAGCCGCCACCAGACCTTCCTGGAGATCCCATGCCTGCACGCGCCGACCGACATCTTCCGACCTCGATCCTGACCGCGCTGGCCGTCCTCTCGGTGCTCGCCGCAGTGCTCGTCCCGGCTACGGCCGCGAGGGCCGCCACGGGCGCCGCTCCCGGGAAGGTGCCGACCTTCGGTCGCGCGATCGAGGGCTACGCGCCCTACGTCGGGCAGACCGTGTGCTCCCCGACGCCCAAGCCTGGTGCGCTGAAGCTGCAGAAGTGGCTGATGACCCGCTACCCCGGCACGGGCTCCTCCGGCATCGCGCGCGCCTGCAGCGTCGGCGGGCGCAGCGAGCACAAGGAGGGACGCGGGTTCGACTGGCGGGTCAACGTTCGTAACGCCAAGCAGAACGCCCAGGTGAACACGTTCCTGAAGCTCGCGTTCGCGAAGGACAAGTACGGCACTCCGGACGCCATCGCGCGCCGGATGGGCCTGATGTACCTCATCTGGAACGACCGCATCTACTCCGCCTTCAACGGTTTCGTCGCGCGGCCCTACCACCACGCCGCCTGCAAGAGCGTGGCCCTGAGCAAGTGCGGTGACACCCTGCGGCACCGCGACCACGTCCACATCTCGCTCAGCTGGGCCGGCGCCCGCGCGCTGACCTCGTTCTGGGACGGCACAGTCTCCGGAACCGTCGGGGCGACCGGGACGGCGCCCAAGCCGGCCCCGAAGCCGGCCCCGAAGCCGGCCCCGAAGCCAGCTCCGAAGCCGGCCCCCAAGCCGGCCCCCAAGCCGGCCCCCAAGCCGGCTCCGAAGCCCACTGTGCCGCCGGTCTTGAACCAGACCACCAGCCCGGTCGTCACGCTCCCCGTGGCCGCCACCTCGACCGGCGTCAAGACCTCGTTCTCGCTGCAGAAGGGCACCACCTACCGCCTGGTCGCCACCGGCTACTACTCCTACGGAGGTGGCACCTTCGTCGCCGACGCCGCCTGCTCCTGGCACCAGGAGGACGACGCCGGCTGGTCACCGACCCCGGAGGGCGCCAGCTCTGCGACCGGCCGCAAGCTGCTGGTCGGCGGCGCCGCCCGCTGGACCGCGGTGGGCGGAGGCGCCTGCGACACCGCCCGTCACGCCTACGTGTGGGACTACGTGCCCTCCACCACCGGGCCGGTCACCTTCGTGCTGAACGACGCCGAGCGCTCGAACAACACGGGCGCCGTGACCGTGCGCGTGCTGAAGGCCGGTGCGTCGACGTCCGGGTACACCACCGACCTGCCGGCCACGCCCGCCGAGCCCGCCGCGCCGCTGGAGGCCGACGTCGACGGCCCCCGGCGCGGGTGGTGGGAGGACACGGTCACCGTGACCCCCGGCGCCGCCGCGAAGACCGAGGTGGTCCTGCGTGCGGGCAGGACGTACGGCATCCGGGTCGAGGGCACCTGGTCCGCGGGTGAGGGCATCGTGGCCGACGGTGAGTGCACCAAGACCGCCAACGGCACGTGGCAGCGCAGGCGCTCCTCCGACCCGCTGCACCCGAACCTGGACACGTTCGACCTTTACGTGGACGGCGTCGACCTGGCCTCGAACGGCTGCCGGGAGGACCACGTCTACGAGTACGAGTACACGCCGAAGCGCGATGGCAAGGCAACGTTCGAGCTGTGGGACACCGTGTCCGCGGACGACTCCGGCTCGGTCCGAGTGACGGTCATGCGCTGACCCGGTCTGCCGAGACGGTGGACGCCCCCGAACCGCGGCAGCGGGTCGGGGGCGTCCGTCGTTTCACCTACAGCCGGAGTCGGCGTCAGAGGGCGAGGCCGCCCACCGCCTGGCCCACGCCATAGGTCACTGCCATGGCGAGGGTGCCGCCGATCACGTTCCGCCACACCGCCCGGCGGCGCGACGCGTCCCCGGCGGATGCGCTCAGCAGGCCGGTGACGACGAGTGCGAGAACGACCGCGACGAACGTGACCGGCACGCGCCAGGAGTCCCCGGGAAGCACGACAGCGAGCAGCGGCAGCAGCGCGCCGAGGGTGAAGGCGACAGCGGAGGCCAGGGCGGCGTGCCAAGGGTTCGTCAGGTCGTCCGGGTCGAGGCCCAGCTCGGCGTCCACGTGAGCGGCGAACGCGTCGCGCTCGGTGAGCTCTACCGCGACCTCGTGGGCCAGGCGCTCCGACAGACCCTTGTCGCGGTAGATCTGCACCAGTTCTTTGAGCTCCTCCTCCGGCATCTCGACCAGCTCGCGGGCCTCCTTGGCGAGCAGCGCCTTCTCGGTGTCGCGCTGCGTGCTCACGGACACGTACTCGCCGGCGGCCATCGAGAGCGCGCCAGCGACCAGGCCTGCGACGCCGGCGGTCAGGATGGTGCCGCGGTCGGACGTGGCCCCTGCGACGCCGACAACGATTCCGGCCACCGAAACGATGCCGTCGTTGGCGCCCAGCACTCCGGCCCGCAGCCAGTTAAGCCGGGCGCCCAGCGACCCGTCGTGCTCGAGGTGGCGGTGCTCGGTCGGCTGGTCGGTCGGAACTCCCACGCGGTCACGGTAGGTCGCCCGCCGACATCGCCGCCAGCAAGGAAAGCCTGTCCTATCCGGCCCGACGGGCCGTGCGATGGCTCAGCCGCCGTCCGTCCTGCACAGGCAGACCTCGTTGCCCTCGGCGTCCGCGACGACCCACCAGGAGGGGGCGTGGCTGTCGTCGGCAACCCGGCCACCGAGGGCGAGCAGCCGGCCGAGGCGCGGCTGCACCTCGTCGGGAGGCACGTAGACGTCGAGGTGGAAGCGCCCGCGCTCGCGCCGGGGCGGGTCCATCCGCTGGAACCACAGGACCGGCCCGCTGCCGTGCGGGTCGTGCAGCTCCACCTCGCCGTCGGCGCCGGTCGCCTCGCGGTACCCCAGCGCCTCGCGCCAGAACGGCAGCACCGCGGACGGCTCGGTGGCGTCGAGCGCGAGCATCAGTCGGGTCGGGGGCTCCACCGCGACCGCGCCCAGCCGCTGCGCCCACTCGTGCGCGCGGTGCGCCAGCTCGACGTCGAGCTGGGTGATCCCGCCGGCCGAGTGGGTGGCGCAGCGCAGCGTCACGGTGCGCCAGCGCAGGTCGACGTCGGGGTGATGGTTCATCGCCTCGGCCTCACCGGCGAGCTCGGCGACTAACCGGGCCGCGGTGGGGAAGTCCGGTGCGACGTACGAGGCCCGCAGGCTGAGCGGCTCGCGCCGCCAGCCGGGGATCGCCCGCAGCTGGCGCTCGACCTCCTCGGCGTCCAGGAGTCTGGGCACGGCACCTCCTACGCTCGACCGACGAGTGCAGACGTTAGCGGCCTGGAGAGTCGGTACGGGAGGTGGCGGCCGAGCGGGCAGGTGCCGGTCGCCGTCCTCGCAGGGCCAGCAGCCGAGCCGGGCGTTCGGGTGCCTCCCGCCGCTCGACTACCCTGGTAGGTCGAGCCCCCAAACGGAACGAGTACCTCAGCATGTCCACGCGCAGGCGAGATGACATCCGCAACGTCGCGATCGTCGCCCACGTCGACCACGGCAAGACCACCCTCGTCGACGCCATGCTGTGGCAGTCCGGCGCCTTCGGCGAGCACCAGCACGTCGACGAGCGCGCCATGGACTCCGGCGACCTCGAGCGCGAGAAGGGCATCACGATCCTCGCGAAGAACACCGGCATCCGGTACACCGGGCCGGCTGCGGCGGCGATCGGCCAGCCCGGGGGCGTGACGATCAACATCATCGACACCCCCGGCCACGCCGACTTCGGCGGCGAGGTCGAGCGCGGCCTGTCGATGGTCGACGCCGTGTGCCTGCTGATCGACGC
>DATFPQ010000243.1:0-8099 GCA_035264765.1 Actinomycetales bacterium
ATCGTCGACAGCCGGCCCGGGACAAAGCGGGTGAACGTGACGTCTGCGTCGAAGGCCCTGTGCCCGTACAACTGTCTGTCGCCGAGGACGGAACAGTCGGACCTGGGCGTGGTGCTAGCTGCTGCTGGCTCCTAGGGTCGGTGCATGAGTACACACTCAGCACGTCGGGTGGGACGTCGGTGGTTTCTGACGCAGACCGGACGGGGCGCTCTCGGCATTGCCGTGCTGGGCATTTCGGCCTGTACCCGCTCTGGCTCTTCCGTAGACCAAGTCAGCGTTCCTGCGAGTTCGGGGTCCGCACCGGCCACGGAGAAGCTGGCCTGGTCGCGAGTGAACCTCGGTTTCGTTGCGGCCTATGTCCTGGTTCGCGGCCGTGAGGCGGCGATCGTCGACACAGGCGTTGGGGGGAGCGCCGACGAGATCGGCGCCGTGCTGGACAAGGCGGGGCCCGGGTGGGAGGGCGTCCGCCACGTGGTGCTCACCCACAAGCATCCGGACCACGTGGGCAGCATCGGGGACGTCCTGACCCAGGCGACGAGGGCCACCGGGTACGCCGGGGCGGACGACCTCGCCGAGGTCGATGGCCCCCGCCAGCTCAAGCCGCTGGGGAACGCAGACGAGGTCTTCGGACTGCAGGTGGTGGCCACGCCCGGGCACACCGCGGGCCACCTTTCGGTCTTCGACCAGGAGACGGGCGTTCTGGTCGCAGGCGACGCCTTGACGAACATGGGGCGGCTGGCCGGCTCCAACCCGCAGTTCACCGAGGACAAGGCGGCCGCGGTTGCATCGGTCCGCAAGCTCGCCCAGCTGGCACCGAGGACGATCCTCGTCGGCCACGGCGACCCTGTGACCAGTGGCGCGACGTCGGAGCTGAGGCGGCTGGCCTCGTCGCTGACCTGAGCTGCTCCGACCTGAGCTGCTCCACGCCGCTTACTGCGCGTGACCCTCCGGGTCCTCCTCGGGCTCGAAGGTGGATCCCTCACCTGGCGACATGCCGAGCTCCGCGCCAGGAGCCTGCTTTGACGCAGGATCGGATACTGCGTCCTTGTCTTCGTCGTCCTCTGGGCTGGGGCTGTCCGGGGTGGTGGTCATGGCGTCGTCCTCCAAGGAGTGCTCGTAGAGCTCTGCACGTACCCCCGGAGCACCGTCGCAGGCCTCGGCGGTCGTCGCCAAGTCCTTCAGGCTCCGCCGGTTCCCGGAACACGAGCCGCAGGACGCGCCGCACCAGACGCCGAACGGCCCGCCCTCGTGCCAGCGTGTGCCCATGACTGCCGCCGCACGCCTGCCCGGAGTCCGCTGGGTCACCGTCGGGCCGGTCGTGGCCCTCGTCGTACTTGCGCTCACCTGGGGGCGGAAGCCGCCCGCGCCGGTCGTGGCCGTGGTGGCGGTGGTCCTGGCCGCGGCGGTGCTCGCGGCGGTCCACCATGCCGAGGTGGTCGCCCACCGGGTCGGTGAGCCGTTCGGCTCACTGGTGCTCGCCGTAGCCGTCACGATCATCGAGGTGGCGCTCATCGTCACCCTCATGGTGTCCGGCGGCCCGGAGACCGCGTCGTTGGCCCGCGACACCGTCTTCGCGGCCGTCATGATCACCTGCAACGGCATCCTGGGTCTGTCGTTGCTGATCGGCGCGGTGCGCTACACCGCGGTCCGGTTCAACGCCGAAGGAACCGGAGCGGCGCTGGCCACCGTGGCAACCCTGGCCACCCTGAGCCTGGTGCTCCCCACCACGACGACCAGCCGGCCCGGGCCGGAGTTCTCGCCGAGCCAACTGGCCTTCGCGGCCGTGGCCTCGCTGGTGCTGTACGGCGTGTTCGTGCTGACCCAGACCGTCCGGCACCGGGACTTCTTCCTCCCGGTCACCGCCGACGGCCGGGTCGTGGAGACGGACGACCACGCCGAGCCGCCGACCACGCGCGCGGCCGCGACCAGCGCGGTCCTGCTCCTGATGTCGCTCGTCGCGGTCGTGGGCCTGGCCAAGGTCGAGTCGCCGGCGATCCAGTCCGGCGTCGCCGCGGCCGGGTTCCCGCCGTCCTTCGTGGGCGTCGTGATCGCCCTGCTCGTCCTGCTACCCGAGACTCTGGCCGCGGCCCGCAACGCCCTGCGCGACCGGGTCCAGACCAGCCTCAACCTGGCCCTGGGTTCGGCGATGGCCAGCATCGGCCTGACCATCCCGGCGATCGCCGTCGCCACGATCTGGCTCGACGGGCCGCTCGTGCTCGGGCTCGGGGCCACGCAGACGGTGCTGCTCGCCCTCACCGTGGTCGTGGCCGTCCTCACCGTCGTACCGGGGCGGGCCATCCGGCTGCAGGGCGCCGTGCACCTCGTGCTCCTTGCGGCCTTCCTCTTCCTCGCGAGCAACCCGTGAGTCGCTCGCCGCTCATCGCTGGGCTGACTGCTCTGGAGGGAGAATCGGCAGGTGGCGTATGACGTTGAGCTGGCGGAGCGGGTCTCGGCGGTCGTGCACGGCGAACGCGGCCTCGTCGAGAAGCGCATGTTCGGCGGCCTGGCCTTCTTGGTCCAGGGCAACATGGCCGTGAGCGCCAGTAGCCAGGGCGGCCTGCTGCTGCGCGTGGACCCAGCCGAGGCCGAGTCCCTCATCAGGGACCCGCAGGTGCGGCGCTTCGAGATGCGCGGCCGCGCGATGGACGGGTGGCTTCGCGTGGACGCCGAGGCCGTCCGAAGCGACGACGACCTCCGGCGCTGGGTCGGTCACGGCGTCAGGTACGCCCGCTCCCTGCCACCGAAGTAGGGCCGCCAGGACAGCGTGGTCCCAGCCGAGGGTCGACGCGGCGCGCGGCTGAGTTCTTCTGAGGTAGCGGTGGCCCTGATCTGAGGCAGCCATCCGATATGCCTCCGCGCCGCCATTTTCTAACGTCGTGGACATCACCCGCTCAGTCGGGAACCGCGAACTCGAATGCGCACGCAAACCCGGGTCGCGGCGGAGCCGACAGCGGAATATCACCGGCAATACCACGACAAAGGGAGTTACCGATGTATCTGCGGACCCGCACCAAGGCCACGGCGCTCGCGACCATGGGCGCGCTCGCCCTCACCGGGGCCACCATCAGCCAGGCCGCTGCCCAGGACGCGACCCGCGCTGCGCCGCAGGCGCACGTGCGGCTGTGGCCGTCGTCCGCGGCGCTCGCGCACTGCTTCCCGCATGCGACCGCGAAGGTGGACGTCCAGCTCACCACCGACGCGATCGGCAAGGACAGGTTCACCATCGAGGCCAAGGGCCTGAGACCCAGGACCGACTTCACGGTGTTCCTGCTCGAGCAGGCGGGGAGCCCGTTCGGCGCCGCCGAGTACATCGGCGACTTCACGACCGACGGGCACGGGCGGGCCGCCAACCGCTTCGACCTCATCGTCGAAGAGGCCTTCGCGTTCAACAACCGCACGCACGCCCGCACGGATCTGAACTCCGTGGGCGTGTGGTTCGCGGACGAGAAGGACGACGACGAGTGTCTGGGCGCGCACAGCCCGGTCACCGGCTTCGACGGCGACGCCGCGGCCGGCGTCCAGATGCTCAACTCGCGGTTGGTCCAGCTGCCCTGACCAGTGGGCCCCTAGGAGCCCGGCGCCGCGACGGCGCCGGGCTCCGGCGGGTGCTGGCGTGCAAGCGTTACGCTCGGTGGATGGGGCCGCAAGGGACGTACATCGTCGGCATGGGTGAGCTCGCGGCCTATCTCGACGTGTCCTTGTCCACCATCCTGCGCTGGCAGCGCGCCTCGCAGCTGCCGGGTCCGTACCGGCTCGGGACCACGTTGGTGTGGCGCACCGAGGACATCGACCGCTGGTGGGACCTGTGGGTCACCGCAGCTGGGCGCGGCTGAGAGAGACTTTCCCGGTGGGTGCGGTACGTCGCAGGGCGGATCCCCACGCTAGGCCGGGTGACGACAGCGCCACGGCCGACTCGCTGACGGGGTCCCATTGGCGTCGGCGCGGCGGCGTAGTGCTCGGTGCCGTGGTGTGGGTGGCGCTGCTGACCGCCGGGCAAGTGATCTTCGGCCAGAACCGCCGGCTGGTCGTGGTGCCTTGGCTGGCGTTGGGGCCGCTGGCGGCCTCCCTCGTCGCGGGCTGGAAGGCCACGGCGGTCGTCGCCGTCGCCGCCGTGTCCGCCGTGGCGTTCCTGAGCGACCGGGTTGGCGACCTCGACACCGGCACCGGCCTGGTGAGGGTCGTCGGAAGCGCCGCCCTGGCGGCCTTCGCCGTGTTCAGCGCCCGGGTACGCGAGCAGCGCGAGAACCGCATCCTGGTCATGGCGCAGATCGCCACGGTCGCCCAGACAGCCATCCAGCACCCGGCTCCCGCGCAGGTCGCCGGGCTCGCGCTGGCGTCGCGCTACGTCTCCGCCAGCGCCGACGCACTCGTTGGAGGGGACCTGTTCGACGTGGTCGCCAGCGACCAGGCGGCGCGCATCATCGTGGGCGACGTGCGCGGCAAGGGACTCTCCGCCGTCCACACGGCGGCTGCTGTGCTCTCGGCGTTCCGACACACCGCACCACTGCCCAACATCGGCCTGGACGAGGTCGCCCACCGCATCGAGGCGGCTCTCATGCCTGGACTGGGCCCGGAGGACTTCGTCACCGCGGTGCTCTGCGACGTGCACGCCGACGGACGACTCGACCTGGTGTTGTGCGGGCACCCCGCCCCGCTCAAGCTCGTGGCAGGGAGCGACCCGGTTCCGGTGGGCCTGCAGGGGTCCCCGCCCCTGGGGCTGGGCGTCCGGCCGCGCGTGGCGGCCACGACCCTGGAGCCAGGGGAACGGCTGCTGCTGTTCACCGACGGGCTCATCGAGGCCCGCTCGAGCGACGGCCGATTCTTCGACCTCCTCGACGAGGCCCGCGTGCTGGTGCCGCTGGGTCCCTGGTCGGTCGAGACGCTGGACGCCGACCTCGAACGGCTGCTGGGTCGGGTACGCCAGCACGTCGGCGGGATCCTGAGCGACGACCTCGCCGTCCTCCTGGTCGAGCCGCTACCGCATGCCTAGGCGCTCCGGGCGATCGGGCTTACCCGCGGAGTTTCACGTCGTGCCAGCCGCCCGGCAGGTCATGCGCGAGCCCCGGCCCCCAGGTCTGGCGGTAGTACGGGTAGGGCCGATCGGGCAGATCCAGGATCGGCTCGACGATCCGCCACTCCTCGTCGATGGTGTCCTCGCGTGCGAACCGGTGCAGCCGCCCGTCGAGCGCATCGTCCAGCAACCGCTCGTACGCCTCCTGCCGGTGCCCGAGCGCGCGGTCGAAGTCCACGTTCAGATCGACCGGTGAGGTGATGGTCTGCGCTCCCGGGGACTTCGCCTGCACGGACAGGCTCACGCCGTCGTTGTGACCCAACCGGAACTTCACCAGGTTCGCCTGGGGCAGCATCTCGGCCTTCTCGGCGAACAACAGGCGGGGCGGTCGGCGGAGCTCGATCACGGCTTCGGTGGCCGCTCCCGGCATGTGCTTGCCCGCTCGCAGGTAGAACGGCACGCCCGCCCAGCGCCAGGACTCGATGAAGAGCCGGGTGGCGACGAAGGTCTCGGTGCGGGACTCCTCGACGACCCCGGCTTCGTCGAGGTAGCCGACGTACTGGCCGCGGATGGTGCTTGCCGAGTCCAGCGGCTGAACCTGGCGCAGGAGCTTCACCTCCTCGTCGCGGTATGCGTCCGCGTGGGTGGCGATGGGCGGTTCCATCGCCAGCAGCGCCAGGACCTGCAGGAGGTGGTTCTGGAGCACGTCGCGAATGGCGCCGACGCCGTCGTAGAAGCCGGCCCGACCCTCGGTGCCGAACGGCTCGGCGAGGGTGATCTGCACGCTGGCGACGTAGTTGCGGTTCCAGAACGGCTCGAGGAAGGCGTTGGCGAAGCGGAAGACCAACAGGCCCTCCACGGACTCCTTGCCGAGGTAGTGGTCGATCCGGAAGATGTCGCGCTGGGCGAAGGCCGCCGCCAAGCGTGAGTTGAGCTCTCGGGCCGATGCCCGGTCGCGTCCGAACGGCTTCTCGACGATGACTCGCCCGCGCTTGGCGAGCCCCACGTCGGCTAGCCCCTGCACGACCTGGGAGAAGACGGCGGGCGGGATGGCGAGGTAGAAGACGGGTCGTTCCGCGCCTTCCAGGCGTTGGGCGAGCTGCTGGTACGTGGCCGGGTCGCCGTAGTCCCCGACCACCATGCTCAGCTGCCGGACGAGGCCGTCGAGTGCGGCCTTGTCGTCGTCGTCCGTGGGGGCCTCCACTGACGCGCGAGCGTGCGCCCGCAGGTGCTCGTCGTCCCAGTCCGAACGGGCCACCCCCACCACCGGGATGTCCAGCCGTCCGGCGCGGGAGAGCTCATAGAGCGCCGGTATCAGCTTCTTGCGGACGAGGTCACCGGACGCCCCGAACAGGACGATGGCGTCTCCGCGCTGCTCGGTCGTCACAAGGGCAAGTATGCCTCCCGGACCTGCCGCTACGGGCGGACCGTCGGAGGCCGCACCTACAGTGGCGATCATGAGCGAGCAGCCGGCCACAGCACCACGTAGCGTGCCCCCGCTGAGTGACCGTGCCGGCTACGACCCTGGGTTCCTCGGCGTGGCCGTCCCGCTACCGACCCGCCCGACCGGCGATGGGACGCCGGAGCTCGTGGTGCTCCCGTACACGCACTTCACCGTGCTGCTGGACACCTCCCGTCGACTGGCCGCAGCCACCGCGGTCGGCGTCGACGGCGCCTCCCTGATGGACCTGCCGCGTGAGGGGATCGACTGGGAGCTCGACCCACGTGTGTCCGCCGACGTCCAGACCGGTGAGGCGGTGTACGCGAACAACGACCTGGACCGCGGTCACCTGGTCCGTCGCCGCGACCCGACGTGGGGCGCCACCGTCGAGGAGGCGGAGCAGGCGAACGAGGACACTTTCCACTACACCAACGCCGCGCCGCAGGCCGCCGCGTTCAACCAGGGAGAGAACCTCTGGGCGGGCCTGGAGGACTATCTGCTGGACAACGCGGCGACGTATGACCGTCGGCTCGTCGTCCTCACCGGACCGGTCCTGTCCCCGAGCGACCCGTCCTACCGCGGCACGCAGATCCCGCTGCGGTTCTGGAAGGCGGCGGCCTTCCTCGACCCCGTCGCCTCGACGGCGGCCGCGCCGGTGCTCGCCGCAACGGGGTACGTGCTCGACCAGACGGCGCAGCTGCCCGACCTGCCCGCCCGGTACGCCGCCGCCGCGGCCGTCGACCAGCCGCCGCCATTGGGCCCCTACCGGACCTACCAGGTGCCGATCGCCGACATCGCGGCCCTGACCGGCCTCGACCTCGGCCCGCTCCCGGCGGTCGACCGCTACACCCCGCCCCCTGCCGGTGGCCGCCGGCTGCCCTCGGCCGGATCCACCAGCCCGCGCTGGACGCGGCTGGAGTCGTACGCCGACCTGACGCTCTGACACCTGTTCAGTCGCGCGGTCCTCGCTCAGGTTCCGGCCCGGATCCCAGTCGGTCGCGGTACCCGGGGTGGACGCCGGGCTTGAGCCCTTGCGCGTCCGCGATCCTGCGCAGAAGTCCGGCGAGCTGGTCGCGCTCCGCGGGGGTCAGGACGCTGGTCAGCTCCTGGTCGTGCTGACGGACGGCCTCGCGGACCTGCCCGAGCAGCTCCGTCGCGGACACCGAGAGGTGCAGGGCGTAGAGCCGGCGGTCGCCGGGGTCGCGTCGACGTTCCAGGACGCCGCGGTGCTCCAGAGCGTCGACGAGAGCGACGACCTTGCTGGGAACGACGCCCAGCTCGGTGGCAAGAGCCTGCTGGCTCAATCCGGGCTGCTGGGCCACCACGCGGAGCACCCCTACCTGCGCCGGGGTCAGCCCGAGCCCGGCCACCCGGTCGGCGAACCGGCCGGCCGCGTGCGCTCCGATCTGCGCGAGCAGGAACGCGACGCCGGACGGTCTCACGGGGTCAGCCTGCCACAGCCGTTCCCTTCGCGTACCGTTCGTGCTAAGAACAATGAATGCACGTCATGCATCGTCGGTCATCGTTCCCAGACGCTTGGGCGTACCGACTCGCGGCCGGGCTCCTTGCGGTAGGGGTCGCCCACATGGGGCTGCAGCTCCTGGTCGGCGGGCCATGGACGGGCCCGGTGTCATGGCGCAAACCGAC
>DATFPQ010000244.1:0-8730 GCA_035264765.1 Actinomycetales bacterium
CGCGGTCCTGATCGCCGGGGCTTCCGAGAACGCCACGGTGATCGAGGTCCGGGCGGCCGACCGGCCCGGGCTGCTGCACGCCCTCGGACGCGCCCTCGCCGACCACGGCGTCGACGTCCGGTCCGCGCACGTCGCCACCCACGCCGGGCAGGCCGTCGACACCCTGTACCTCTCCGAGTCGACCGGTGGCGCGCTGGCCCCGGCGCGGGTCGCGGGCGTCGTCGCCGCGCTGGTCGACGCCGGCGAGGTGCCGGGGCGGTCGACGCCACCGGGCCGGCCGGCGCGCCGCTGACGGCGCTCCACGGCACGCGTCGCTAGGGGCGGCCGGCGCGCCGCTGACGGCGCTCCAGGGCACGCGTCGCTCGGGGCGGCGTCCCGAGCGGTCACGTACCCTAAGTGGTCGTCGCCCATCCGTCCCCACCGGCTCGTGAGGTCGCTTCGTGTTCTCCACTCTGTCCGACCGCCTGTCCGCCACCTTCAAGAACCTGCGGGGCAAGGGACGGCTGTCCGAGGCGGACGTCGCCGCCACCGTCAAGGAGATCCGTACCGCCCTGCTCGAGGCGGACGTCGCGCTGCCGGTGGTCCGCAAGTTCACAGCGGCGGTGCGCGAGCGAGCGCTCGGCGCCGAGGTCTCCGGTGCGCTCAACCCCGCGCAGCAGGTCGTCAAGATCGTCAACGACGAGCTGGTCGGCATCCTCGGCGGCTCCACCCGGCGGGTCGCGTTCGCGAAGAACCCGCCGACCGTGATCATGCTCGCCGGTCTGCAGGGTTCCGGTAAGACCACGCTCGCGGGCAAGCTCGCCCACTGGCTGCGCAGCGAGGGCCACACCCCCCTGCTCGTCGCCGCGGACTTGCAGCGGCCCAACGCGGTGACCCAGCTGCAGGTGGTGGGTGAGCGCGCCGGCGTGCCGGTGTTCGCGCCGGAGCGCGGGAACCAGGGCCGCGAGCTCGAGCACGGCTCGGTCGGCGACCCGGTGCGCGTGGCGCGGGACGGCGTCGCCGAGGCACGGGCCCGCCATCACGACGTGGTCATCGTCGACACCGCCGGTCGACTCGGCATCGACGCCGAGCTGATGCAGCAGGCGGCCGACATCCGCGAGGCGATCGGCCCGGACGAGGTCCTCTTCGTGATCGACGCGATGATCGGCCAGGACGCCGTGAACACCGCCCAGGCCTTCCTCGACGGCGTCGACTTCACCGGCGTCGTCCTGACCAAGCTGGACGGCGACGCCCGCGGTGGTGCCGCGCTGTCGGTCGCGAGCATCACCGGTCGGCCGATCATGTTCGCCTCCACCGGCGAGAAGCTCGAGGACTTCGAGGTCTTCCACCCGGACCGGATGGCCTCGCGGATCCTCGACATGGGCGACGTCATGACGCTCATCGAGCAGGCCGAGAAGGCGTTCGACGCCGACCAGGCCCAGCAGATGGCCCGCAAGTTCGTCGAGGAGGAGGAGTTCACCTTCGACGACTTCCTGGCCCAGATGGCCGCGGTCAAGCAGATGGGCTCGCTGAAGAAGATGCTCGGCATGATGCCGGGCATGGCGCAGATGCGCGACCAGCTCGACGCTCTCGACGAGCGCGAGTTCGACCGGGTCGAGGCCATGGTCAAGTCGATGACGCCGTACGAGCGCAAGCACCCCAAGATCATCAACGGCTCCCGGCGGGCCCGCATCGCCCGCGGCTCGGGCCGCACGGTTCAGGACGTCAACGAGCTGCTGCAGCGCCTCGCGGAGGCGCAGAAGATGATGAAGCAGATGCGTCGCGGGCTCGGCATGCCGGGCATGCCCGGCATGCCGGGGGCGGGTGGCCCGGGTCGCAAGGGCAAGGCCCAGCAGCGCAAGAAGGGCAAGAGCGGCAACCCGGCCAAGCGTGCGGAGCAGGAGCGCGCGGCCGGCCAGAAGGCCCTCGAGGCTCGCCGTAACGCCATGGGCGCGTCCTTCGGCGCCGGCGCCGGTGCAGGGGGACTGGACGCCCCCCAGGCGCCCCAGGAGCTCGGTGAGCTGCCCGCGGGCTTCGAGAAGTTCCTCGGTCGCTGAGGGCTCGGCCGGAGCCGTCGGGAAAGCCGTCGGGAAAGCCGTCGGGGAACCCACCGCTAAGCCATCGTGCGCAGCGGGGGCTGTGCGGCCCCTGGGCAGGTAGCGTTCCGGCAGTGGGCTCCAAGCGGGCCTCCAGCCGGAAAGGATTTAGGTCTCAAGGACCCGACGGGTCCGGCCGACAGTGCTTGTGCAAGGCACCGGGACGTACGGATGCGGCCCGGTCGCTGGAGAAGGAGGAACCATGCGCCATCCAGCAGCACACAGCACGCCCCACGGGTTCGCGATCAGCGCGGACATCGTGGTGGCCGGAACCAAGTGGGAGTGAGACCGCGATGTTGATGGACAACAAGATCACCGGCATGCTGATCGGCAAGGTCGTGGCGAACGCTGGGACGATCGTGGCTGTGGCCGCGGTGGTTGGCGCCGGGAAGAAGTGGGGCTGATCCAGTCCCCGTCGAAGGCTCGCGCAGTCGCGCGGGCCTTCTTCGGCTTGGGCCCGTTCGTCTTCACGATCGTGGTTGCAGGCCTGACGGCCATCGTGGTCGTTCTCTCGCAGTCCCCCCTGGTGGGGCCGCTGCTGGAGAGCCCGGCGACGTACCTGCTGTTCACCGCGGCGCTCCTGGTCGGTGAGCTCGTCCCCATCCCGATCTCCCGGGGCGGCGGCGTCACCGACTACATCACGACCGGCACGACCTTCACCGTGGCGCTCACCATCACCGGCCCCCTGAGCTGGGCGGTCGGCGCGCAGGTGCTGGCGGTGCTGGTCGACGACCTGCGCAAGGGCCGACCCGCGCGCAAGGTCCTGTTCAACGCCGGCCAGTACACCCTGAGCGCGGTGGCCGCCCGGCTGGTGTGGTGCGCGCTGACCGGCCAGCCCGTGCTCGGTGGCCGGATGCCCTTCCAGCCCGACGACCTGTGGGCGGCCCTGATCGCCGGGGCGGTCTTCGTCGTCGTCAACCACTTCCTGGTCGGCGTGGCGGTGGCGCTGGAGGCCAGGCAGCCGCTGTTCAAGGTGATCGGCGAGGACCTGCAGTTCTCGGTGACGACGTCCGGCGTGCTGGTGGCCCTAGCCCCGCTGGCCGCGTTCCTGGTCGACGCCAGCCCGTACCTGCTCCTCCTGCTGCTGGTGCCGGTGGTGGCCGTCCACGCGAGCGCCGCGCAGGCGATGCGGCACGAGCGCGAGGCCCTCCATGACGGCCTCACCGGGCTGGCCAACCGCGAGCTGCTGCAGAGCCGGCTGAGCCGGCTGCTGAAGCAGGCGCAGGCCGAGGACGACCGCGGGCCGGGGCTGCTGCTCGCCGACCTGGACCACTTCAAGGACATCAACGACGGGCTCGGCCACCACGTCGGGGACGAGCTGCTCGTCGAGCTCGGCCGGCGGCTGCAGGCGTTCGGCGTCGACCTCGCCGCGCGGCTCGGTGGCGACGAGTTCGCCGTCATCTGCGAGGGCGGGCGCGAGGAGATGGGCGAGCTCGCCGACCACGTGCTGGCCGCCCTGCAAGCCCCCGTGGACGTCCAGGGCCTGCGGCTCCAGGTCGGCGCCAGCGTGGGGCTCGTCGTGGCGCCCGACGACGGCGAGGACGTCGCGGTGCTGCTGAAGAACGCGGACATCGCGATGTACGAGGCCAAGCGCGACCGTGGCCGGGTCTGCTGGTACCGGCCGGACCTCGACGTCAACTCGGTCGAGCGGCTGTCGCTGCTCACCGACCTGCGGGAGGCGCTCGACCACTCCCAGCTCTCCGTGGTCTTCCAGCCCCAGCTGGAGATCGACAGCGGCCGTGTCGTCGGCGCCGAGGCGCTCGTCCGCTGGCACCACCCCCAGCGCGGGATGGTCATGCCGGACCAGTTCATCGAGCTGGCCGAGAACAGCGGGCTGATCGGCCACGTGACGACGTACGTGCTGGAGCAGTCGCTCCTCACGCTGTCCCGGCTCGATCGACGCGGCTACCCGCTGCAGATGTCCGTGAACCTGTCCGCCCGCCACCTGTCCGACCTGTCGCTGCCGGGCCGGGTCGCGGACGCGCTAGCAGGGCACGGCGTGGAACCCGGTCGGCTGACCCTGGAGGTCACCGAGACCGGCATCCTCAGCGACCCGGTCCGCGTCGACGAGGTGATGCGCCAGCTGCGCGCGATGGGCGTCGGCATTGCCGTCGACGACTACGGCACCGGCCACGCCTCGCTCAGCTACCTCAAGCGGCTGGCGGTTGACGAGCTGAAGATCGACCGCAGCTTCGTGACCGAGATGAACGCCAACCCGAGCGACCTGAAGATCGTTCGCTCCACCATCGCGCTCGGCCACGAGCTCGGGCTGCGGATCGTGGCCGAGGGCGTGGAGGACCAGGCGACGCTGGAGCAGCTCGCGCGGATCGGGTGCGACGTGGCGCAGGGCTGGCTGATCGGCCGCCCGGTGCCGGAGCGACAGCTGCTGGAACGGCTGACCCGCGATGCCGAGCGGTCCCGCCGGGCCGCATCGGGCCTGGTCGGCCCCACTACCGAGGAGACGTGACGTGCTGGTCATCGCAGGCTGCCTGGCGGCCCTGCTCTTTCCCCTGCTCCTGGGCCGCGGACTGCGCGACCTGCTCCGCATCCAACTGCGCGCGTTGTCGCTGGTCTGGGCGGCGCTGCTGACTCAGGTGGTCGTCGTCGAGGTCCCGATGCCGCACAGCCTCGCGGTCGTGACGCACCTGGCCAGCTACCTGCTGGCGGCCGCCTTCCTGTGGCTGAACCGCGCGCTGCGCGGTCTGCCCCTCGTCGCGCTCGGCGCCGCCTGCAACGGCGTCACGATCGCGCTCAACGGCGGCACGCTTCCGGCGTCCGCGCAGGCGGTGCGGCGCGCCGGCATCTCGGCGGAGGACGAGTTCCTCAACTCCGCGGTGCTTCCCGACCCGGTGCTGCCCTGGCTCGGGGACGTGTTCGCCTGGCCGGAGCCGCTGCCGCTGGCCAACGTCTTCAGCCTCGGTGACGTCGTCATCGTGGCGGGCGTTGGGCTGGTCTCGTGGCGCGTGAGCCGGCCGCGCGGCGGTCGGTCCCTCGGCGGTAGGTCCCTCGGCGGTCGGTCCCTCGGCGGGGACTCCTCCAGTCCGGCGTCCGTGGGGGTGGAGCCGGTGGCTGCGCAGCCGCCGGTGGCGCTCACGGACGGCGCGTCCCGGTAGCGACGCGGGTCGCTGGCCGGCGTCTCTAGAGCCGCCGGGGCTCACCGGGGTGGCAGCAGTCCCTGGGCCTGCTTGGAGCGCAGCACCCGAAGGGCCGCTGCATCCACCTGACGGCGGAAGCCGGCGTCCGAGCGGGCCCGGTCGCGCAGCGCCACGAACATGCTACGGGCCACGGCCGGGTCGACGGTCAGCACCATGTCTCCGCCGGCTGCGACGAAGCGCGTGGCCCTGGTGCCCGGGGACCAACGCCGCACCTGCCGCGCGCTGCCGAGGTCGTCGCTGATCACCACCCCCCGGAACCCGAGGTCGCCGCGGAGGATCCCGGCGACGATGGTGCCGGAGAAGGCGGCCGGCTGCCGCGCGTCCATCTTGGAGTAGTAGGCCGTCGACATCATCACGAACGGGGCGCCGGCCTTGATGCTGGCGGCGAACGGCTGCAGGTCGCTGCTCCTGCGCGTCGTCGTGCGGTCGGTGACACCGGCCGTCGTGTCGGTGTTCGCCGTGACCCTGCCCAACCCGGGGAAGTGCTTGACGGCCACCTGGACCCGTGCCGTATGCATGCCCTGGCTGAAGGCCACGGCGTGTGAGCCGACCCGTCCGACGGTGTAGCCGAACTCGCGCCTGAAGTGCCCGATCGGCGCGTTCTTCGGCGCGAAGGCGGCACTCGGGACGGTGTCGGCGACCGGCGCGAGGTTCACCGTGACGCCCGCCGCGTGCAGCTGTCGTCCCCACTGGGTGGCTCTGCTGCGCAGGGTCTTGGTCGTCCACCGGCCCTGGGTCAGGGCCGCGGGCATCCTGACGAAGCCGCTGCCGCGCAGGACCTGGACCGAGCCGCCCTCCTGGTCGGTCGCCACGTGCAGGCGGACTCCCGCCGTGGCCTTTACCGTTGCTCTCCGCTGCAGGGCCGCGCTGACCCGGGCCGTGGCCCGCACGCCCGCGGTGCTGCGGCCGGTCAGCATCACGTTGCCGACGTGGTACCGGGTGACCGCGTTGAGGGTCCGAGGATCGGCGGACGTCGCCCGGCTGCCCACCATCAGGAGCTGTCCCACTCGCTGGGAGAGCGACATGCGGGCCAGGGTCAGGGCGGCCAGGTCGACGGCCGGAGCGGCCGGTTCAGCCGGCGGAGCGGCGTCCGTCGTGGAGGCGGTCGCCGCGGATTCGGTCGCCGGGGAGCCGAGGGTGGCGGACGTGCCCCTCGTGGACGCCGTCGCCGCCGAGGAGGCCGCCGTGGAGCCGGCGCCGGTGGTCGCTCGCGCTGCCGACGAGCCGGCGCCGGTCGTCGCGCGCGCTGCCGCCGTGCCGGAGGGGGCGCCGACGCAGGCGGCCACGGCGCAGGCCGCGACGGCGGTCGCCGCGAGCGCGGTCAGTCGCCGGGGGCCGGTCGGTCCTCCCGATGGCTGCACGGCTCGACGGTACGCCTGCCGGGACGGTCGGCGTACCGACGCAACAGGTCCCCGCCGACCACGGCTGAGGCACGCGGTTCGCACGCCGGTGGGGTCGTGTCCGGGTGGCCGTTGCTGCCGAGCCGCCGCTGGCTAGGGTGGCGCGGTGAGCAACGAGGTCGGGGGACCGGGCGACGGGCACGGCACGGTCCTGCACCTGCGGGGACCGGTGCTCGTGGGCCCGGACGAGCAGCGCGATGAGGCGTGGGTCCTCGGAGGTCGGGTCACCTTCGACCGGCCCACGGCGCTCGGTGCGGACGTCGTCGCCCTCGACGGCGCGGTCCTGCCAGGCTTGGTCGACGCGCACTGCCACGTGGGCCTGGCCGCGCAGGGCGCGGTGGACGCGGAGACCTCGAGAGCCCAGGCGCTCGCCGACCGGGACGCGGGCACGCTGCTGATCCGCGATGCGGGCAGTGCCGCCGACACCCGGTGGGTGGACGACGAGGCCGACCTGCCGCGGATCGTGCGGGCCGGCCGGCACATCGCGCGCCCGCGCCGCTACATCCGCAACTTCGCCGCCGAGGTCGAGCCGGAGCAGCTCGCCGACGAGGTGCGGCGACAGGCGCGCGCCGGAGACGGCTGGGTCAAGATCGTGGGGGACTGGATCGACCGGGACCTCGGCGACCTGGCGCCGTGCTGGCCGCGGGAGGCGCTGGTCGAGGCGATGGCCGTTGCCCACGCCGAGGGCGCCCGGGTGACGGCGCACTGCTTCGGCGAGGACTGCCTGCCCGACCTGCTCGACGCCGGCATCGACTGCATCGAGCACGCCACCGGCCTCACCCGCGACACGCTGCTGGCCTGCGCCGCCCGAGGGGTCCCAATCGTGCCGACGCTGGTCAACATCGCCACGTTCCCGTCCATCGCCGCCGGCGGGCAGGAGAAGTTCCCGACCTACGCGGCCCACATGCGGGCCCTGCACGAGCGTCGCTACGCCAACGTGCGGGCCGCCTTCGAGGAGGGCGTGCCCGTCTACTGCGGCACGGACGCCGGCGGCTCGCTGCCGCACGGGCTGGTCGCGCAGGAGGTGGCCGAGCTCGTCGCCGCCGGCCTGCCGGCGGCCGACGCGCTGTCGGCGGCGAGCTGGGCTGCTCGCCGGTGGCTCGGCCACCCGGCGCTGGACGAGGGCGCGCCCGCGGACCTCGTGGTCTACCCCCGCGACCCGAGGCAGGACGTCGGCGTGCTCGCCCACCCGGTCGCGATCGTCTTGCGAGGCGCGGTGCTGGCCGGCTCGGCGGCGGTGGTGGGCGGCCGGCGGTGACGTCGCTGCACGAGCTGGCCGACGAGGGGGAGCGGGTCGTCGTCCGGACCATCCGTCCATCCGACGTCGACGCGTACCGGCTCGCGGTGCAGCAGTCCCGCTCGCGCCTGCTGCGGTGGAACCCCGTCGACCCGGACGACCTGCTGCGCCACCTCGCCCGCCAGTCCGACGTCCACCGGACCTTCCTGATCCTGGCGCGCGATGGCGAGGGAGCGCACGGAGTCGTAGGCCGCGTGAACCTCACCAACGTCGTCCGGGGCCGGTTCCAGTCCGGCGTGCTCGGGTACGACGCGTTCGACCCGTACGCCGGGCGGGGCCTGTTCGCCGAGGGGCTGGGGCTGGTCGTCGGGCTGGCCCTTCGGCCGACCCCCCGCGGTGGTGTCGGGCTGCACCGGGTGGAGGCCAACGTCCAGCCCGGCAACGTCACCTCCGCCGGCGTGCTGCGCTTCCTGGGCTTCCGGCACGAGGGGCGCAGCCCCAGGATGCTGCTGCTGGCCGGCCGCGGGGACGGCGAGAGGTGGCGCGACCACGACCGCTACGCCATCACCGCGGAGGACTGGCCGGCGCCGGCGTACCGGCAGCAGCCGCACCAGCGGCTCGTGGTGCTCGTCGGCGGCCCGGCGCAGGACCGCCGCGCCGCCCTCGCCTCCGCGCTCTCCACCGAGCTCGGCCTGCCGCTGCTGCCCGCCGCGCCGAACGGGGGACGCAGGGCGGCGGCGCCGGGCCTGGTCGGGCCGGTCCTGTGGAGCGTCCTGAGCAGCTGCCCGACCGGTGCCGTGCTCGACCTGCCGTGGGACGCGGCCGCGGCGGCCGACGTCCGCGACGGACTGCACCGGGCCGGG
>DATFPQ010000245.1:0-3348 GCA_035264765.1 Actinomycetales bacterium
GGAGTCGTCCTCGACGGGCATGAGGGGCTCATGGTCTTGAGCTGCGATCGGTCCGTTGCCTTGGATCGGACGCTGACAGTGACCTGCCAGCACCGGCCAGGGGACGTCTGGTAGTCGCCACTGGCGCACGGGCACCGCCGCCGAGTGACCCCAAGACCGCCTGATCCGAAAATCCCTGATGGACGGGCATGCGGCAGCCACCGAATGCAACGGTGAGGAGTCGATCCGTTGGGAGACCTCAGGCGGCGGGGTTGAAGGTGACGGAGTATCCGAGGGCGTGCAGTTCCCGGAGGTGTTGACGGACCTTGCGTTCGGGGTTGGTGCGGGAGGCGTAGTAGTCGGGGCCGAGGTCGACGAATTGCGCTTCGTCGTCGGATAGGAGCGCCCAGATGATGACGAGGATGGAGCGGTCAATAGGACTTCAGGGACAGCCGAGAGGCTGCCCGAGGCCGCAGGCGGGTGACGGGCGGCAGAGCCGCGAGCCTTGACGCGCGCAGTCGCTCCCTTCTGCCGCACTTGGGGTCCGAGTCACAGCGGGCGTCGACGCCGATCTCACACGCGGAGCCGCTCGCTGAAGAGCCGCTCTACGCCAGCTGGATGGGCGTTCCCGGCCGGACTTCGCCATCGGTGAGGATGTCGGCGCGCAGGCCGCCCTTGTGGATGAGCGGACGGAGCAGGCCGGGGCCGCTGAGCCGGTCGAGGTGGACGCACGGTTCGCACAAGCGCAGCCCTTCGCAGAGCACGTCGCCGATGAGGAAGCGGCGGCCCACGAGGGCGTTGACGTCGATGCCACGGGTCAGAACGTTGCGCCGCGTGGCGGCGAAGTCGACCGCGTGCCCGGCCGCGGCTGGCTCGTCGAGGACCTCCGCGGCGATCAGGGTCAGGTCGTAGCCGGGCCGGCGGTCGCCACGTGAGCTGAAGGTGCCCGCGCCGTCGGCGTACCGGTCGCCGTCGAGCCCGCGGCCGGCGCGGGCGAAGGCGATCTCAAGTACCTGCATCGGTGCCTCGGCGGCTCGGGCGATGGCCAGCGCCTCGACGGTGCCGTGCAGGTCCGGCGCGACCGTCGCAGGGCGCAGTACCGGGTCGAGAGAGGCGACGGCGTAAGCGACGGTGATGGGCAGCTCCGCGGTCGCCCGACCCAGCAGGGCCGGGTCCTGCGGGCTGAGCACGATGCCCGGCGGTGTCCCGAAGGCGACCGTGGCGAGTTCGGTGTCGGAGGTTTGCACAACCGCCAGCCACCACCCGGCCCACTGGAAGCCGGTGGGATCGACGATGGGCACCAAGCCGAAGCCCCGCCCGGCCAGCCAGGACCGCCACGCACCCAGAGCCTGGGGCAGGCCGCCGGCCGGCAGCGGCAGGTCGGCCACCGGCACCTCAAGAACCGAGGCCAGGCAGGCGGCGAACCCGCGTGCCACCGGGCTGGTCGAAGGCGCCGTGGGCAGTTCGGTGTCGATCACGGATGACTCCCAGCCGGAACGCTCGAGCGAACCGTGGACTCAGGGGAGTCCTCTGTGGCGGGGCTCGGGAGGGCGGTTTTGAGGTCGTCCCACAGGTCCTCGACGTGCTCGCAGCCCACGCTCAGGCGCAGCAGACCTGGCGGGACGTGCTCCTGGCCGGGGAGCTTCGCGCGCCGTTCGATCGTGGACTCGACCCCGCCGAGGCTGGTGGCGTGCGAGATGACCTCAAGGGCGGCACAGACGGCGTCGGCGGTGCCGGCGTCGGGCAGCTCGAAGCTCAGCACGGTGCCGAAACCACGCATCTGGCCGGCGGCGCGGACGTGATTGGGATCGTCGGGCAGTCCGGGGTAGCGCACCCGGCCGACCGCAGGATGTGCCGCCAGCCGGCGGGCGAGTTCGCCGGCCGTCTCCTGCTCCTGCCGCAGCCGGACGGCAAGCGTGCGGGCGCCGCGCAGCGCGAGGAAGGCCTCCAGCGCGCCGGGCGTGGCGCCGGCGACCTCGCGGCGGCGGCTGAGCCGTGCCCGGTCCTCGGCGCGGCGGCACACCACCAGGCCCAGAAGCAGGTCGGAGTGGCCTCCGATCGATTTGGTCGCGCTATGCACGACGAAGTCAGCTCCGAGGCCGAGAGGGTTCTGCAGCAGCGGCGTGGCGAAGGTGTTGTCGACCGCCACCAGCGCGCCGGCCGCCGCAGCCGCCCGCGCGATCTCGGCGATGCCGACAACGTCCAGCAGCGGGTTACTCGGGGTCTCAAGCCACACCAGGTCCGCGTCGGCGACCGCGGCCAGTAGGTCACCGGCGTCGGTCATGTCCACGATCCGCGACCGCCAACGGTTACCAGCAGCCGCGCCGTCCTCCAGCAGGCCGCGCAGGCCGGTGTAGCTGTCCCGGGGTGCCACCACGCGGGCGCCGACCGGCAGCAGCTCCAGGACAGCGGCGATCGCGGCCATGCCGGAGGAGAACGACACCGCGGGGCCGCCCTCCAGCTCACCGATCAGCCCCTCCAGCGCCTCCCAGCCCGGGGTGCCGTCGTCGCGGGAGTATTCCCGCCCGACCACGTCCGGCGGGGCGGCGCGGAAGTTCGATGCCGGGATGATCGGGACGTTGAGCGGCTGCCCCGGTTCGGCGTTTCCGCGACCGCCGACCGCCAGCCGCGTCTCCACCCGCAGGTCCCGACCGAATGAACCATTGTCCTGCACGGACCTCACCCCTCGACTGATCCCCGATGCACTATGTTGCACTATCGTAGGCAGCGTAGAGGGAGGTGCTGGGGATGACGCAAGCCGTCGTCGCGGTCAACGAGTTGATCGGTGAACGGGTCCGGCAGCACCGGACAACCCGTGGTTGGACGCTCGACGAGCTCGCGGACCGTTCAGGTGTCAGTCGCAGGATGCTGATCACCATCGAGCACGGCGAGGGCAATCCGAGTATCGCCACGCTGCTGCGGATCAGCGACGCGCTTGCCATCGGCCTGCCGGTGCTGGTTGACGTGGAACGTCCGCGTGCGTTGACCGTCACCGCGGCGGGCCAGGCGCCTGTGCTGTGGCACGGACCGAGCGGTGGGCAGGCGCTGCTGGTCGCCGGCACTGAGCCGCCCGACGTCGTCGAGTTGTGGGACTGGACGCTGCACCCCGGTGAGGCGCACACCAGCGATCCGCACAGCACCGGCACGCGGGAGTTGCTGCTCGTGCTGGAAGGCGAGGTCGATCTCCGCGTCGGCCACAGCACCGAGCGGCTGGGCGCGGGGGACTCCGCGGCCTTCGCCGGCGACGTCGCCCACGGCTACGCGGCCCGGGCCGACGCGGCCGCGCCCGCCCGGTTCGCCCTCACCGTCTTCCAGCCGCACGTCAGCGGAGTCCGCAAATGACCCATCCCCAGAAATCCGCCTCTTCGT
>DATFPQ010000246.1:0-12777 GCA_035264765.1 Actinomycetales bacterium
CTGCTGATCGGCAACGGCTACGTGCCCGGGCACGCGGACTACGCGCTCGCGCTGCTGCGCGGCACGCCCGGCGTCCGCGCACTGTTCGAACGCCGGCTCTGAGGGGACGAGGACCGTTCGGCCTCTTCGTGGCAGCGAGCATCGCTGCAGCGGAGATGGTTGCCATGATCGCGCTGTCGCGACGAGTCGGCGAGGCCGCCGGACGCCGAGGAGGAGCGGCAGGGGCGGGACGGCAGACTGGGCGCCCGTGAGCCCCGACACCGCTGAACCGGAAGCGACCTCAGACCGCACCGTGCTGTACCGCGGGGGAGCGGTGCACAGCCCGGCCGACCCCTTCGCCACCGCCTTGCTGGTGCACGGCGACACGGTCGCCTGGGTGGGTTCGGACGACGCCGCCGCCGGCCACGCGCCGCACGCCGACGAGGTGGTCGAGCTCGACGGCGCCCTCGTGACACCGGCCTTCGTCGACGCGCACGCGCACACCACCGAGACCGGGCTCGCGCTGGCTGGGGTCGACCTGACGGGCGCGCGGTCGGTGGACGAGATCCTGCGGCTGGTGGAGCAGGCCGTACGGCGCGGCGGCGGGCGGCCGGTGCTCGGGCACGGGTGGGACGAGCGGCTGCTCGCCGAGGGACGTCCCCCGACGCGCGCCGAGCTCGACCGCGCGTCCTACGGGGGAGCGGTGTACCTGTCCCGCATCGACGTGCACTCCGCGGTGGTGTCCAGCGCGCTCGCGGCCGCGGCCGGGCTGCGTGAGCTGGACGGCTGGGACGACGCGGGCCGGGTCGAGCGGGACGCCCACCACGCCGCCCGTGCCGCCACCCGAGACGGCATCTCGGACGGTGCTCGCCGAGAGCTGCAGCTGACGGCGCTGACGGCCGCCGCGCGGGCCGGGGTCGGGGCCCTGCACGAGATGTCCGCGCCCCACATCGCGCCCGAGCGGGACCTGTCGGCCCTGCTGGACCTCGTGCAGTCGCGACGGGTCACCGGCGGGCCCGCGTTGCCCGACGTCGTCGGCTACCGCGGTCAGCTGGTGGCCGCGGCCCAGGAGGTGGCCGAGCTCGTCGCCCGGCTCGCGCTGCCAGAGCGCGTCCGGCTGCACGGGCTGGCGGGCGACCTGTGCGCGGACGGCTCGATCGGGTCGCGGACGGCGGCGCTGCGAGCTCCCTACGCCGACGACCCCGGGACCTCGGGCCACCTGTACCTCACCGCCGACCAGGTTGCCGCGCATGTGGTCGCCTGCACCGAGGCGGGCCTGCAGGCCGGCTTCCACGTCATCGGCGACGCCGCACTAGACGAAGTGCTGCGCGGGTTCGCGGCTGCGGCCGCGCAGGTGGGCGAGCAGGCGCTGCGCCGGCGCCGGCACCGGCTGGAGCACGTCGAGATGGTCGACGCCGACGCGGTGGCGGAGCTGAGCCGGCTTGGTGTGCACGCCAGCGTGCAGCCGGCGTTCGACGCGCTCTGGGGCGGGCCGTCCGGTCTGTACGCCGAGCGCCTGGGCACCGACCGGGCCGTGGCGATGAACCCCTTCGCCTCACTTGCGGCTGCGGGCGTTCCGTTGGCCCTGGGCAGCGACAGCCCGGTGACACCGTTCGATCCGTGGGGCGCGGTGGCGGCCTGCGTCTTCCACACGGCCGAGCAGCAGCGGACCAGCGCGCGCGCCGGGTTCACCGCGCACACCCGCGGGGCCTGGCGGGCCGCGGGCTACGACGAGCGCGGTGTGCTCGTGCCCGGCGCGCCCGCGACGTACGCGGTCTGGAGCACCGGTGACCTGGTCGTCCAGGCTCCGGACGACCGGATCCAGGCCTGGTCGACGGACCCCCGTTCCGGGACGCCGGGCCTGCCGGACCTCAGCCCGGGCGTTCCACGGCCGACCTGCCTGCGGACGGTCGTGAGGGGACGGGTGGCCCACGACATGATGGGATGAGCCTGGTGCTGGGCCATCGCGCGGGGGATCTTCCGGCCGAGGACCTATTTGGCAGGAAGACCTCCCGCGCGCTGCTAGCCTTCGGGGATGACGTCCCGTGGTCCGCTGCTGAGCCTCGATCCCGAGGTGGTGCGGACCGCGCGGCGCCTGGCCGCCCGCGCCGGTGAGCCGGTCGTGCGGTTGGCGCGCACGCACACCACGGTGTCGGTCGAGCGGGCCCTGCTGCGGCTCGCCGGCCTGTCGGGGGCGGACGTCGAGCGGGTGCCCTGGGTCAACCACCTGGTCGATGCGGTGCGGGCCGACGTCGGCATCGAGCACGGTGTGGCCCTGCCGGTCTGGGACGCCCTGCTGCGCGAGGACCTCCCGGACCTGCTCACCCTGGCCCAGAAGGCCGGCTCCGGCTCGGTGCGGTTCCGGCTGCCCGAAGGACGCGACGCCCGGCGCGCGGGCACGGCGGCCCGCCGGGCGGCGGCGTCCGGCCTGCGCACGGTCGACCGGCGCCGGGCCGAGCGCGAGCGGCTGGTCCGCCGACTCGGCGACCCGCCCCGGCGGCCCTGGATCTACCTGATCGTCGCCACCGGGGACATCCACGAGGACATTCCGCAGGCGCAGGCGGCGGCGCGTGCCGGGGCCGACGTCATCGCGGTGATCCGCTCCACCGGCCAGAGCCTGCTCGACTATGTGCCAGAGGGCGCGACCCGCGAGGGATACGCCGGCACCTACGCCACCCAGGAGAACTTCCGGCTGATGCGGGCGGCCCTCGACGACGTGAGCCGCGAGCTGGGCCGCTACGTGCGGCTCACCAACTACGCGTCCGGGCTATGCATGCCCGAGATAGCAACACTTGCCGGGCTCGAGCGGCTCGACATGATGCTCAACGACTCCATGTACGGGATCCTGTTCCGCGACATCAACCCCCTGCGAACGTTCGTCGACCAGCGGTTCTCGCGCCAGGTGCACGCCCGCGCAGGGATCATCATCAACACCGGCGAGGACAACTACCTGACCACCGCGGACGCCGTCGACGCCGCGCACACGGTCACGGTCAGCCAGCTGCTCAACGAGTTCTTCGCCAAGGAGGCCGGGCTGCAGGACTGGCAGCTAGGCCTCGGCCACGCGTTCGAGATCAACCCCGACCTAGCGGACAGCCTGCGGCTCGAGCTGGCGCACGCGCTGCTCGCGCGGACCCTGTTCCCGGACGCACCGCTGAAGTGGATGCCGCCCACCAAGCACATGACCGGCGACGTCTTCCGCGGCTACCTGCTCGACGGCTTCTTCAACCTAGTGGGGGCGCTCACCGGCCAGGGGATCCTGCTGGTCGGCATGATGACCGAGGCGGTCGTGACGCCGTTCCTATCGGACCGCGACCTCGCCCTGCAGAACGTGCGGTACGTCCTGGACGCCGCCGGCGGGCTGGCCGAGGACTTCGCACCCCCCGTCGACGGCTTTATCCAGACCCGGGCCCGCCAGGTCCTGTCCGAGGCCGTGGACCTGCTCGGCCGCATCGTCGACGACACGCTGCTCGAGGCGATCGCGGACGGCACCTTCGGCCTGATGCGGCGTCCCGCGGACGCCGGCAAGGGGCTCGACGGGGTGGCCCGCCGGGCGGACGGCTACCTCAACCCGGCGATCGACCTGCTCGAGGAGGGGGCCACGCGATGAGCGGTCAGGCTGCCACGATCGTGCGCCCCTACGGCGACACCAGCGGCGACGGGATGGTCCAGATCTCGTTCACCCTGCCGTTGCCACACGACAAGCGCGCCGAGGGGGCGGCGCTGCAGCTGGCCGCCAAGATGGGCCTGGACCCTGCGCTCCTGGTGCACGCCAAGGCGATGGGACCCCACTTCACGTTCTTCGTCGTGTACGGCTCGGTCACCCACCTGGTCGACGTGTCCGCCGTCCAGGTGGCCGAGCGGGAGTACCCCCTGCTGTCGGCCAGGGAGGTGAACGCCGCCATCAAGGCACGGCTGCGGCGCCGCCTGGTCGTGGTGGGGGCGTGCATCGGAACCGACGCGCACACCGTCGGCATCGACGCCATCTTGAACGTCAAGGGGTTCGCGGGGGAGAAGGGCCTGGAGTACTACCGCGAGATCACGGTGGTGAACCTGGGCGCGCAGGTGCTGGTACCCGACCTGGTCGAGCGGGCGCGGGCCGAGCGTGCCGACGCCGTCCTCGTGTCGCAGGTGGTAACCCAGCGAGACGCCCACCTTCACAACACCGAGCAGATGTCGGCCGCCTTCCGGGAGGCCTACCCGGCCGGGCGTCGCCCGTTGCTCGTGGTGGGCGGGCCTCGCTTCGACGAGTCGGCGGCCGAGCGGCTCGGCGTCGACCGGGTCTTCGGGCGAGGGACCACGCCCGGCGAGGTCGCGTCCTACCTGGTCCACGCCCTGCTCCCACCGCAGGAGGGCTCGACGAACCCCGCCCTGAGAAGGAAGACCGCGTGAACACCGCACGACGTGCCTCGGTGGGCTTCCGGCGGCGCGGAGACCCCCGGTGAGCGACACCGACCCGCGCACCGGCCTAGTCGTCACGCACCGCCGCTACGTGCCCTCGTCCCACGCGCACTACGCGGGCAACCTGGTCGACGGCGCGTACTCGCTGGCCTGCTTCGGTGACGTCGCCACCGAGCTGTGCATCCGCACGGACGGCGACGAGGGGCTGTTCGCGTCGTACTCGGACGTCCAGTTCCGCGCGGCGGTGCGTGCCGGGGACGTCCTCGAGGTCGAGGCGCGGCTGACCCGGGTCGGCCGGCGCAGCCGCGAGATGGCCTTCGAGGCCCGGGTCGTGTGCCGCGGCCGTCCCGACCTCGGTGCTTCGGCGGCCGAGGTCCTCGACCCGCCGCTCGTGGTGACCACGGCCGTGGGCACCGTCGTCGTCCCGGCGTAGCGCCCCACCCTTGCTCACCAGCAACGCCGGTACTCACCGGCCATGCCGTTGCGCCGCCGTCCGGGGCCCGAGATCGGCGTTGCTCGTGAGCAAGGCGGAGGTGTGGGGCGCGGGTTGGGCGTCCGGCGCGCCGGACGACACGCCGCATAGTTGCCAAGCGAAATGTCGCCGTGAGGCTCGGCTGGCGGCCCGCTGACCTGCGGGTTCGCGCATGCGCGCAGGTCAGCGGGCAGTTGACAGCGGTGCCACGGTGCCGGGTACGGTGCTCCGCGTCGTCCGGTGCGGATAAGTCGGGACGTCGGTAAGGAGGGACCTCACGAGGCCAGAGCCGGCCGTCCGGCTCGGGACCAGGGACCGGCGTGAGCTCAACTCCCCGCGGTCGGGGTGGGCACGGACGGGCCCGAGACGCTCAGTAGACAACGCACGGCCGCCACGGTGCCATCGTGGCGGCCGGGTGGACCCAACGGCGCCTTGGGCCCGTTCGCTCCCGCGGCCGGCGGCGGCACACCGCAGGGCGGCTCACCGCAGGCGCATCGCGGGCGCACCACAGGCAGGGCCCCTTCGCGCCCGGTCGACCTCCAGGTAGCGCAACCTTCAACGGGTCCGCTAGGGGTAACGTGGTGCGGTGACCCCCGGACGTGCGGCCGTGCCGCGGCTCGCGAGCCTGCCCTTGGCGGTCCTCGCCGGTGTGCTGACCCGGCTGGCGTTCCCCGACCCCGGCTGGTGGCCGCTCGCGGTGGTCGGGGTGGCCCTGTGGACCCTGTCCCTCGCCGGGCGCTCGGCCCACGCCGGGGCCGGCCTCGGCCTCGTCTATGGCCTCGCCTTCTTCGTCCCGCTCCTGCACTGGAGCGGGGTCTACGTCGGCAGCATGCCGTGGCTGGCGCTGTCGGGGCTCCAGGCGCTGTACCTGGCCCTGCTGGGAGCGGTGCTGGCGCCGGTGCTGCGCGTCGCCGCCCCAGGTGCGGTGCGCGGGCCGGACGGCCGCCGACCGCGCTGGCCGGTGGCCGCGGTCGTCGGGACGTCCGCCGTCGCCGCCGCCCTCTGGGTGGGGCAGGAGGCGCTGCGTGACCGGACGCCGTTCGGCGGCTTCCCGTGGGGCCGACTGGCGTTCGCCCAGGCCGACGCACCATTCGCGCCGCTGGCCGCCCTCGGCGGCGCGCCGCTCGTGACCTTCGCCGTCGCCTGGTGCGGCACGCTGCTCGGACTGGCCGTGCTCGCGGCGCTGCCGGCGAACCTGCCGCCCCCGAGCCGCTTGAGAGCACGCGCCGGGCAGAACCGGCGCGCACTGGGGAGCACGGCCGCCCGCATCGCGCTCCCCGCCGTCGCGGTGGCGGCCGCCTGCGCGGCGTCCGGGCTGCTCGTACCGCTGCCCACGTCTGGCCGTCCGGTACGGGTGGCGGGCGTGCAGGGCGACGTTCCCGCAGCGGGGCTGGACTTCAATGCCGAGCGACGCGCCGTGCTCGACAACCATGCCCGGGCCACCGTGCGGCTGGCCGACCGCGTGCGCTCCGGCACGACCCAGCGGCCGGACGTCGTCATCTGGCCGGAGAACGCCTCCGACCTCGACCCCTACCGGCAGGCGGACGCGCGTGCCGTCATTGACGCCGCGGTCGACGTCATCGGCGTGCCCGTCCTGGTCGGCGCCGTGCTGGCCGAGCCCGCGGACCGCCTCACCAACGCGTCGATCGTCTGGACGCCG
This sequence comes from Actinomycetales bacterium, assembly GCA_035264765.1. Classification (GTDB taxonomy): domain Bacteria; phylum Actinomycetota; class Actinomycetes; order Actinomycetales; family Angustibacteraceae; genus DATFPQ01. The sequence continues at coordinate 6,513 of DATFPQ010000246.1, forward strand.
GGCACCGGCCCGGGGGAGCGGTACGCCAAGAGGCACCCGGTGCCGTTCGGCGAGTACATCCCGTACCGCTCGTTCTTCCGTGCCGTCAGCTCCAAGGTCGACCTGGTCCGGCGGGACTTCGTGGCCGGCTCGCGGGTGGGCACGCTGGACCTCGGTCCGGTCCGGGCCGGCGTCTCGATCTGCTTCGAGGTGGCGTACGACGACCTGGTCCGCGACACGATCCGGGACGGGGCCGACCTGCTGGTCGCGCAGACGAACAACGCGACGTTCGGGTATACCGACGAGGCGGTGCAGCAGCTAGCCATGTCGCGGCTGCGCGCCATCGAGCACGGCCGCGCGGTCGCGCACGTGTCGACCGTGGGCGTGAGCGCGCTGATCGCGCCGGACGGGTCCCAGCTCACCCGCACCGGGCTCTTCACACCAGCCGTCCTCGAGGCCACGCTGCCCCGGCGCACGCAGCTGACCCTGGCCGACCGCCTGGGCGGCTGGCCGGAGGCGACACTCGCCGCGGCGGGCCTGCTCGGCGCGCTGGCCCTGATGCTCGGGAGGCGCAGGTCGACGGGTCGGAGGGGGCCGTTAGAGTCCTCCCCCAGCGGCGCCCGCGACGAGGCGGCCCGGGTACTGACGGAGGCAGGGTGAGCGACGGGACCGTCCACGACGCCGGCCGGTGGCGGTCGGGCAGCGGGGTGCTCGTCGTCATCCCGACGTACAACGAGCGCGACAACCTCGAGCCGATTGTCCGCCGGGTTCGGACCGGGGTTCCGGACGCCCACCTGCTCGTCGTCGACGACGCGTCCCCGGACGGCACCGGCGACCTCGCCGACGACCTCGCGGCCGCGGACGACCACGTCCACGTCCTGCACCGGGCTGGCAAGGGCGGGCTCGGCGCCGCCTACCTCGCCGGCTTCGCGTGGGGTCTGGAGCGCGGCTACGACGTCCTTGTGGAGATGGACGCCGACGGCTCACACCAGCCGGAGCAGCTGCCGCGGCTGCTCGATCGTCTCGACGGCGCCGACGTCGTGCTCGGGTCGCGGTGGGTGCCGGGCGGCAGCGTGGTGAACTGGCCGGTCCACCGCAAGCTGATCTCCCGCGGCGGGACGACGTACGCCCGGCTGGCTCTGGGCGTCCCGATCCGCGACGTGACCGGCGGCTACCGCGCTTTCCGTGCCACGACGCTGCGGTCTCTGGACCTGCACGACGTCGCCTCACAGGGGTACTGCTTCCAGATCGACCTGGCCTGGCGAGCGGTGCAGCGCGGGCTGCGGGTCGCGGAGGTGCCCATCACATTCGTGGAGCGAGAGCGCGGCGAGAGCAAGATGAGCGGCGCGATCGTGCGCGAGTCCCTGACCCTGGTCACGACCTGGGGCTTGCGGCACCGCCTGGCGCAGCTACGGGCCCTGCGCCGACGTCCCTCCGTGGCCCGCGACACGTGAGCAGCCGCCGTCGGGTCAGCGGCACCGGGCAGCGCCGGCGCCGCCCGCTCGTCGCGGTCCTGGTGGTTCTGCTCGTCGTGGTGCCGATCCTCGAGGTCTCCGTGCTCATCGCGGTCGGCCGTGCGATCGGCGGCTGGCAGACGCTCGCGCTACTCCTGGTGGAGTCGCTGCTGGGCGCCTGGCTGGTGCGGCGCGAAGGCACACGCGCCTGGGCCGCCCTCGTCACGGCCTTGCAGACCGGCCGGATGCCCTCGCGCGAGCTGACCGACGCGGCGCTGGTGCTGGTCGGTGGAACGCTGCTGCTCACGCCGGGCTTCGTCACCGACGTCGTCGGGTTCTTCTTCGTGCTGTCGTTCACCCGGCCGCTGGCGCGCGGCCTGCTCGTGCATCTGGTGGAGCGCCGGCTGCTCGTCGGACTGCGCCCGTTCGGCGCGCCGTTCGGGGCCGGCCCGGGCCCGGATCGCACCGTGCGCGGCACCGTCATCGACTCCGACCGAGACTCCCGGGGCCAGGACGACAGCGGCCGCACCAGCTGATGCTGGTGCGGCCGCTGTCGGGTCGCCGGGCAGGAGGGGGGCCTGCGGCGACCCGACCGAGCGCAGCGTCTTGGGTCAGGCGCTGCGTCGGTGGGCAGCGCTAGTGCCCGCCCGAAGCAGCGCGAGGCGCTCGTCGAGCAGCACCTCGAGCTCGGCGATCGACCGACGCTCGAGGAGCATGTCCCAGTGGGTGCGTGCCGGCTTCACCGGCTTGGCGACCGGACGCTCGCGGTCGACGAGCAGGGCCTCCTCACCGCACTTGCACTCCCACAGGGAGGGGATCTCCGCCTCGACGGAGAAGGGGATCCGCGTTACGTGACCGCGGGGGCAGTGGTAGTCCGCGACGGTACGGGCGGCCGGCTCCACGCCCTCGTCGTTCTCCAGGCTCTGTGCGCCCAGACGGGTGCCGCGTAGGCTCTTGTCGCTCATGGTGGGTGACCTCCTCGGACGAGGGGACGTCGTCCTGTCGAGGGGGTCAACGCGCCGGTACCCCGGTCCTGTTCCATCCGCGTGTGGAGATGGCGTGAACGTGACGGCGGTCACACGACCGCGTACTCACGGCGTACAGAGTGCGTACCGGCGGTCACTCCACGAACTCTGTGCCGCCGTCACACCACCCTCGGCGCCACATTGCCGGCGTCGGCGACGCCCTGCCGGACGTCCACCCGTCGCAGCACCAGCCCCCCGACCACGAAAAACACGAGCAGCGCGAGGATCGCCGGGCGGTAGGACGCGGTGAGCTGGTGCACCAGCCCGAACAGCAGCGTGCCGAACCAGCTCGTGCCCCGCTCGCACGCCTGGTACAGGCTGAAGTACTCCGCCTCACGCCCACGTGGCACGAGCTGGCTGTACAGCGACCGCGACAGCGCCTGGGTGCCTCCGAGCACCAGCCCGATGAGCACCGCGAGGCCCAGCCACAGCGCGAAGCGGCCGGCCGGCAGGAAGAACCCGATCGCCACGACCGCGGTCCACAGCAGCAGGCCGGCCAGGACGACGTCGCGGGCTCCGTAACGGCCCGCGAGGCGCCCGAACAGCAGCGCGCCGAAGAACGCCACGAGCTGCACCAGCAGGATGGTGACGATCAGCTGGCTGGTGCCGAACCCGAGCTGCCGTGCGCCGTAGACGCTGGACGCGGCGATGACCGTCTGGATGCCGTCGTTGAAGAACAGGTACGCCAGCAGGAACCGCAGCGTGTGCGGGAACCCGCGCAGGTGCCGCAGCGTGCTGGCGAGCTGGCCGAACGACTCCCGCACGAGCGAGCCGCGCACCGCCACGACGTCGACCGGCGCGCGGTCGCGCAGCCCGAGGTACGGCACCAGGGTGAAGCCGCCCCACCACAGCCCGGCGCTGAGCAGGCTCCAGCGCACCGCCTCGCTCTCGGTCAGGCCCAGGGTGTCGTGCGCGCTCACCACCCCGAGGTCGATGGCCAGCAGCAGGAAGCCGCCGAGATAGCCCAGGGCCCAGCCCCGGCTGGACACCCGGTCGCGCTCGTCCGGCGTCGCGATGCGACACAGCACCGAGTCGTAGACCACCAGGGACGCCGCCAGGCAGAGGTTCGCGACCACGAACAGGCTGACGCCGAGCTGCCAGCGGGTGCCGGACACGAACCACATGGCGGCGGCCGCCGCCGACCCGGCCCAGGCGAAGCCGGCCAGGACCGCGCGCTGGCGATGCGACCGGTCGACCGCCGCCCCGACCAGGGGGAGCAGCAGCGCGGACAGGATCGTGGCGAAGGTGGCGGCGTAGAAGGCCAGCGAGCCGGGACTGACCGGGACGCCGAGCACGGACAGATTGGTCGCGCAGTCCTGACCGGCCGGCAGGCCCGGACAGGCCGCACGCTCGGCGGCCGAGGTGAGGAAGGGCGCGAACAGCACGGTGGCGGTCGTCGTCACGTAGGCCGAGTTGGCCCAGTCGTAGAAGTACCAGGCACGCTGCTCCCGGCGGCGCGCGCCGGGGTCGTCGACGGGGCGTCCCGGCGCCGGGCCGGGATCGTGGTCTCGGTCCGAGCCGTCGCGCACGAGCTCGTCCACTTGCCCTCCGGTCGGTGGGGAGCCGGCGCGTCCGGCGTCCCCGATCGGTATCGCTGATCATGCCTTGCTCAGGTGGTGAGTGTGCGTCGCTCGTGCAGGACCCGCTGCAGGACGTCGGCTCGGTCGCTGATCAGCCCGTCCACCCCGAGGTCCAGCAGGCTGTGCATGGTGTCCGCGTCGTCGACCGTCCACACGTGCACCTGGAGCCCGAGCCGGTGCGCGACGCCGATGCTTCGTCGGGTGACGACTCGGAGCGGACCGAGGCCCATCGGAACCTGGACGGCGATGTGACCGGCCGCGCCCCGACGAGAGGCACGAACCCCGGCCGGCCCGGGGACGGCCGATCCCAGGCGCCAGCGGGCCACGCCGCGTCGACCCGGCGCGGTGGCGAGCCGGCTGCCGAGGTCGGCGCCCAACAGCCGGCGGACCGCGGCGGTGCGGCGGTCATCGAAGGAGGCGACGCAGACCCGGTCGAGGGCGCGAGTGCGCCGAAGGACGTCCGCGAGCGGTCCCACCGCCGGCCAGTCCTTGACGTCGATGTTGACCCGTAGGCCCGGCCAGGCCTCCAGCAGGTCCTCCAGCAGCGGCACAGGCTCGCGGCCGCGCACCCGCAGCTGACGGACCTCGGCCCAGGAAAGCGAAGAGATGGCACCGCGTCCCTCGGTCACCCGGTCCAGCAGCGGGTCGTGGAACGCCACCAGGCGGCCGTCGCGGGTGGCGTGGACGTCGGTCTCCACGTGGGTGCAGCCCAGGGCCACGGCCGCGGCGAAGGCGGCCATGGTGTTCTCCAGCCCGTCCAGGGAGAAGCCGCGGTGCGCCATACCCAGCGGCCCCTCGACGTCCAGGTACGGGTGCACGCCGGGCACCCTATCGGCGTCGGTCCGGCTGTCAGCCGGCGAACTCCCAGTGCCACGGCTCGGGCTTCGGGCCGTCCGGCTCGGCCCAGCTGGGGTGGAACCAGCCGTAGAGCGGAGCGTGCGTGAGCATCCAGGCGTGCTCGGTGGTGCCGAAGGACTGGATCCCGCCGCATAGGTCGAGCGCCGTGCCCCAACCGTGGTTGCTCGTGCCCGGGCGTGCGGCCAGGGTCGGCTTCTCCGCGTACACCCGGATCTGGGAGGCGAGCGTCCGGTAGGAGTCGGTGACGCACAGGGGCGTCCCGAACTCGGCGGCGAAGGCCTTGGCCAGCCGCTCGAATCCCGCGGCCGCGTCCGCGCGGAGCAGGTGACCGGGCGCCCCCCAGAGCGGGCAGAGCGCCGAGGGAGGGATCGCTCCGTTGCTGAACGCCGACGTGTCCAGGCCGCGGCAGCTGCTGGTTCCGGTGGTGGTACCGACGAGTGCCTCTGCCTGCTGCAGCCGGACCTGCTGCTCCTGGCTGAGCTGTCCGGAGCCGATCAGGCGCGCGCGCTCGGCCTCCAGCTTGGCAAGGGCCAGCCGCTGCTGGCCGAGCAGGCTCTTCGCAGCGCCGGCGGCGGCGTCGGCGCGCAACCGGGCCGCCTGGGCTCGAGCCGAGGCCAGCGCCGCCTGCCGGGTGGCGACCTGCTGCAGCGTCGTGGCCGCGTCGAGCTGGCGCACCTGCTCGCTGCCGACCACACCCACCTGCCGGAGCAGCGCCAGGTCGTGGCCGACCTCGTCGGTGCTCGTGCCGTAGAGGACGGTCAGCCAGTTCTCGTAGGTTGCCATCGGACCGCCCACGGTGTAGGCGTTACGCGCCCACCGAGCGAGCGACTCCCGGCTCTCGACCAGGTTCCGGCGCAGCGTCTGCAGCTTCTGCTCCTGCCGGGCCTGCTCGGCCCGCGCCGCGCGCTCCTCGGCCAGCGCGACCTGCTGTCGCTCCAGGGCCGTGGCGACCTGCTGGCTGATCATCCGCAGCGCTTCCGTGGCGGCGGCCAGGCCGACGTCGGTGGCGGCCACCTGCGCGCGCAGGGCCTGCGCCTGGGCGAGCTGCGTCCGCACCTGCTCGGCCGTGAGCGGGGCCTCGGCGTCGTTGGACGCGGGGGGCCGCGCGTTGACCGTCGTCGTCGTCGCGCTCGGCGTGCGGGGTGCCGTGGAGCTCGGCTTGGCGGGGGAGGAGGTCGAGGGCTTCGGCGCCTTCGTCTTCGAGGGTGACGTCGACGGCGTCTTGGTGGCGGTCCTGCTGGGCGTCTTGGTGGCGGTCCTGCTGGGCGTCTTGGTGGGCGTCTTGGGCGGACTCTTCGACGCGGTGCGGGACGGCTTCGTCGAGGGCCTGCTCGTGCTGGTCCGGCGGGCGGCGTCGGTTCGGGCGGCG
>DATFPQ010000247.1:0-5027 GCA_035264765.1 Actinomycetales bacterium
GGCCGGGGAGGGCCGGCCGTCGCCGGCCCAGACCGCGAGCAGGAAGAACGCGGGCACTGCGATCGCGGTGAGCTTGAGCCAGTACTGGAACGCCTGCACGAAGGTGATCGACCGCATGCCCCCCGCGGCGACGTTCAGCACCACCACGACCGCCACCAGCGGTGCGCCCACCCATCCCGGCAGCCCGGTGACCGCGCGCAGTGCGAGCCCCGCACCCTGCAGCTGGGGGAGCAGGTAGAGCCAGCCGACGGCGACGACGAGCACGGATGCCGTGAGCCGGACTCGCCGCGACTCGAGCCGCAGCTCGGCGAAGTCCGGGAGCGTGTAGGCGCCAGAGCGCCGCAGCGGTGCGGCGACGAGCACGAGCAGCACCAGGTACCCGGCGGTGTAGCCGACGGGGAACCAGAGCATGTCGGCGCCCGCGATGAGCACAAGGCCGGCGATGCCGAGGAAGCTCGCCGCGGACAGGTACTCGCCGCTGATGGCCGAGGCGTTCCAGCGCGGTGACACGGCGCGGCTGGCGACGTAGAAGTCGCTGGTCGTGCGCGCGAGCCGCAGCCCGAAGGCGCCGACCACGACCGTCGCGGCGCTGACGAGGAGGACCGCGAGGACGGCGGCGAGGGAGGCGTCGCCCACTCAGGGCCGTCCCACCGCGTCGGTGAACTCGGCCTCGAGCCGCTCGCAGTGCCGGACGTGGTACCGGGCGGCAAGCCAGAGCAGCGGGTAGGACAGAACGCCCAACAGCAGCCAGGGCAGCGGCGCACCGAGCACGTGCGCCCGGGCGACGGACGGCGCCAGCGAGAACAGTAGCGGCAGGCCGCCCAGCAGCACCGCGGTCGCCGTCAGCACGCTCAGGGCCAGCCGCAGCTGGCTGCGCAGCAGCGAGCGCATGTAGACCTCGCCGAGGCCGGTCTGCTCGTCGATCTCGCGGACGGCAGGTCGCGCGGGCACCCGGCGGCTGGCGGCCATCCGCGGGCTCGTCACGCGGACCCGACGCGGCACCTCGCTCATCCGGGTCGCCGCGGTTCGGGGTCCCCGCGGCGTCGTGAGCGCAGCGAGCGACGTCGTGGGGTGATCATGCGGGCCGCGCGGCCCGGATCAACCGGTCACGCAGGGCCCGGGTGTGCCGGCGGCTGACGACGAGCTCGACCTCGCCGAGCCGGACGACGCACCGCCCGGCGTCCGCGCGGACCTCGTCCACGTGCGGCAGCGCGACGAGGGTGCTGCGGTGGATCCGCGCGAAGCCGACCGGACCCCAGCGCTCCTCCAGGGCCGACAGCGGCACCCGCAGCAGGTGGCTGCCGTCCCTGGTGTGCAGGCGGGCGTAGTCGCCCTGCGCCTCGACCCAGAGCACCTGCGAGCGGTGCACGAACCGGGTGACGCCGGCCAGCTCCACGGCGATCGTCTCGTCGCGGTCCGCGGCGCTCGACTCGCGCTGAGGGTGCAGGGCGTCCACGACGCGGCGCACGGCCTCACCCAGCCGCTCCGCGCGTACCGGCTTCATCAGGTAGTCGGTGGCGTGCAGGTCGAAGGCGTCGACCGCATGGTCGTCGTACGCCGTGACGAACACGACCTGCGGCGGCTCGGCGAAGCGGGCCAGCACGCGGGCCAGGTCGAGCCCGTCCATGCCGGGCATCTTGAGGTCGCAGAAGACGACGTCGGTGCCGCCGTCCTCCAGCGCGCGAAGCGCCTCTGGTCCGCTGGCCGCCGTGCGGACCATGCCGATCCGGCCGTCACGGCCCAGCAGGTACGCCAGCTCGGACAGCGCGGGCGCCTCGTCGTCGACGACGAGGACGGTCAGCGTGGGCGCCGCTGCCTCTGCCATGGCCGCAGAGCGTACGGCGTCCGGACGCCGGTCAGGGCAGCGGCAGGCTGGCCCGGAGCCGGACGCCTGCGCCCGGGCTTGAGTCCACGGTGAAGGTGCCGCCGGCGTCCTGGACCGTGTCGGAGAGCAGGCGCAGCCCAAGGTGGCCGGGCGCCGCATCGCCGGCCATCCCCACGCCGTCGTCGATCACCTCCACCGCCACCTGCGCGGGCTCCACGACCAGCCGGACCGTCACCGTGGTGGCTCGCGCGTGCTTCACGACGTTGCGGACCGCCTCGCGCGCCACCCGGTACAGCAGCACCGAGGCGTCCGCGCCCAGGTCGATGTCGAGCCTGTCGGGCGCGTCGAGGCAGGTCTTCGGCCCGTCCGGGCCCACGGTGCGGAGCATCGCGGCGAGGGCCTGCACCAGCTGGCCCTGCTCGAGCTCGGGCGGGTAGATGTCCGTGATGAGAGTGCGCAGGGCGTCGACGTCGCGGCGCAGGATCCGGATCGCCTTGCGGGTCCCCTCGCGCGCGGGCTCGCAGGCGGTCTGGCTCGGCAGGCCGTCGGCGATGGCGGTGAGCGCGTAGCCGAGACCGGCGAGGTCCTGGACCACGCCGTCGTGCAGGTCGCGGGCGATCCGACGGCGTTCGACGTCCGACGCCGCGATCGAGGTGCTGAGCATCCGGTTGCGCTCGCGCTGCGCGCGTTCCGTCCGCCGCGCGAGCGAGACGGCGAGGGGCAGCAGCAGCAGGAGCAGGAGGAACTGCGAGCCCAGGGTGAGCGGCAACAGCTGGCGCTGCAGCACCGTGGCGGCCGCGTTGACCTGGTTGTACGGCAGGTACGCCTCGAAGAGCAGCGGCGTGCCGTCCTGGGCACGGAACCCGGCGTAGACCTCGACCAGCTTGCCCTCGTCCCGCTCGAACTGGTTCTCCTCGCGCTCCAGCTCCGAGATCTCTGCGGCGGCGTTGTCGGTGCCGAACAGCTCCATGTCCTCCTCGTCCACATCGAACTTGTGGCCGATGAGCGGCTTCTCGTCGCTGTAGAGCACCCGCTGGTCCTGGGTCCACACCTTGATCCGGTGGATCGACCCGTCGGCCATCCGGTTGCTGGCCGCCTTGTCCAGCGCTTCCCTCGCCGTGCGGTCACCGCTGAGCAGGGCCGGCGTGATGAGGGGCGCGATGACACCATGGGCGACCCCGCGGCCGGTGGCCTCCGCTCGCCGCAGGGCCTCGTCCTTGGCGACGTGCGAGCTCCACAGAATGGTGATCGCGGCGACGATCCCTAGCGCGATGACGCTGGAGATGACGAACCGGATGAGCGCCGAACGGAGCACGTGCTCGGTCGGCGGCAGCCGGCGGCGGTGTTCGCCGCCGACCGACAGCTCCTCCGGCGGCGGCTGCATCCCCTGCCGCTGCTGCTCCTCGACCAGGGACGCCCGCTCCTGGCCGGCCCGGACCCCCATCATCGCTGGTGGCTCCGGAGTCTGGGGTCGGGCAACAGGCCCGCGCGAGTCGCGTTCACGACGGCCTCCAGCTGTGAGTGCGCGTGCAGCTTGGCGAGCAAGCTCTTCACATGCCCGCGGGAGGTGTGCAGGGAGATGCCCAGCGTGCGGGCGATGACGCGGGCGTCCATGCCCTGGCCGAGCAGCTCCAGCACCTGCCGCTCGCGAGGCGTCACGTCGATGACGGGGGCGTCCCGGGGCGGTCCGTCCGGCTGGTCGGAGCCCTCCTCGGTCGAGCTCTGGGTCCGGTTGTTGGGCACGGCGAGGGCGGCGAGCAGCTCGGGGTCCAGCAGCAGCTGGCCCGGGCGTGCGGCCCGCACGGTGGCCAGAATCTCCTCCAGGGCGCCCGTCTTGGACACGAACGCGCAGGCGCCGGCGGCGGCGGCCCGGGCGAGGTGCCGGGTGTCGGCGTGTGCCGTGAGGACGACGACCGCCAGGCCCGGGTACTCGTGCACCAGGTGGCGGGTGGCGGCGACGCCGTCCTCCTGGCCGAGCTGCAGGTCCATGATCACCAGATCGGGCTCGACCTCGCGAACCAGCCGGAACGCCTCCTCGCTGTTCTGGGCGTGCCCCACGCAGGTGAGGTCCTGCTGGGAGTCCAGGGCGAGCGTGAGAAGCTCGGCGAAGGTCCGGTGGTCGTCGACGACGAGAATCCGGCGGGGGTAAGTACGGGATGCGCGATCGCGCTCCTCGCGTGCCGGCTGCCGCGGTGGCAGGGTCGTCATGTCTCCTCAATCCACCCGGGGGACGAGGACGGCCGCTCACACTCCGACCCGGGCGCGGCCAGTGTCACCCGTTTGGCCGGTCCAGCGCAGCCCCCTAGGAGGAATGTCCGACTTGTCCGGGCAAGAAACTGGCCCGCAGGCGGGCAAAGTGCGCCGTATTGGTGGCGTCGGTGCACCGCATCGGTGTGTCGGCCCGGCCTCCAGGCGCCGGCCGGGCTCACCCGGCCGGTGCCAAACCCGCGATCGTGTCGGCCGCGGCGCGCCAGGACTTCTGCCGTGCGGCCTCCATGGCCTGGACCCTCCGGGCCTGGACGGCGCGCGCGATCCGGGCCGCCAGCGCGTTGGTGTCCAGGACGGTCCGTGGGTCGATCAGCGGCGGCGCGTCGTCGGCGGTGCAGCCACCTTCCGCCAGCAGGACGTCGACGAGCTGGCCGAGCAGATGGTCGACGAGATCGCCGTCCGGGGGCGCCAGGAGTCGCCGGTGCAGCTGCTGGGTCACCGGCGCAGGCGTGACGCCGAGCTCGGTCTGCAGCCGGTCCCGGCACTGGTCGTACGCCGCCAGGGCCGCACGGCGGTCCCCGTCCGCCCAGGCCGCCTGCATGCGCAGCCGCCAGCCGCGCTCGTCCAGCGGGTCCACGGTCGTGGCCCGCAGGCCGTGCGCGCTGGCGGCACGGGGCAGGCCGCAGGCGAGGGCGTGCTCGCCGGCCTGCACGCTGGCCTGCACCACCAGCTGCTGGTGCACCTCGCGCGCCTCGATCGCCCAGGAGGCGTAGGGCTCGTCCTCCAGCGCCATCCCGCCGGCCGTGTCGAGGGCCCGCTCAAGCACGGCCAGCGACTCGGTCGCGGGCAGGCAGGCGCCCCGGCGTACCGCCTCCGCGAAGGCGGTGAGGTCCACGCTGACCCGCTCGTCGTCCAGCCGGTACCCGCCGGACGTGGTGACCACGACGGACTGGCGGGCCGGGACGTCGGGCGCCAGCGCTCGGCGCAGCTGGGA
>DATFPQ010000248.1:0-4026 GCA_035264765.1 Actinomycetales bacterium
CGTGGCCGACGCGCGCCGAGCGTTCCGACGTCGCCGCCGCGCTCGACCGGCTCGGCATCGGGACGCTTGCCGGACGGCACATCCGTGAGCTGTCGGGAGGCCAGCAGCAACGGATGTTCCTGGCCCGCGCGCTCGTGCGTCGGCCGCAGCTGCTGCTGCTCGACGAGCCGACGTCCGGTGTCGACGTCCAGACCCGGCACGAGGTGCTGCACCTGCTTGCCGGGCTGGCCGACGAGGGCATCGCCGTGGTGCTGACCACCCACGACCTGAACGGCATGGCGGCGCACCTGCCGCACCTGGTGGCGCTGAACGGGCGGGTGGTCGCCACCGGGCGCCCCGACCAGGTGATCCGCCCGGCCGTCCTGGAGGAGGTGTACGGCGCGCGGCTGGATGTGCTGGAGCACCTCGGAATCCCGGTCGTCGTCGACGGCTCCACCGCTTCTCGGGAGATCGCGTCGTGAGAGCACCCCGATCAAGGAACGCCCGATGAGCTGGTTCCTCGAGCCGTTCCAGTACGAGTTCTTCGTCCGCGGCCTGGCCGCGGCGGTGCTCGCCGGCGCGCTGTGCGGCCTGCTCTCGACCTTCATCACCCTGCGCGGGATGAGCTACATCGGGCACGGCCTGTCGCACTCGATCTTCGGCGGCTTCGCGGCGAGCGCCGTGGCCGGCGTCAACGTCGTCCTCGGAGCGGGGGTGTGGGGCATCGCCACCGCGTTCGCGATCGGCTGGGTGTCCCGGCGTCGCTCGATCGGCGCGGACGCCGCGATCGGCGTGGTCACGACCGCGTCCTTCGCTCTGGGCGTGGCACTGCTCAAGAAGCTCGGCCAGCAGGGCGGGCTCTCCTTCGACCAGGCGCTCTTCGGCTCGGTGCTGGGCGTCCGGACGTCCGATCTGCTGCTTCTCTCAGGGGCGCTGCTGGTCGCCATCACCCTCGTCGTGCTGCGCTACCGGCAGCTGCTGTTCCTCACCTTCGACCCCGACGTGGCGCAGGTCTCCGGCGTGCCGGTTCGCCGGCTCGACGCGGCCTTCCTCGTGGTGCTGTCGCTGTCGGTGCTGGCGTCCCTGTCGGTGATCGGGGTGACGCTGGTGGCCGCCATCCTGGTGGTCCCCGCGGTGGTGGCCCGGCTGGTCACGAGCTCGTTCTCCCGCATGCTGTGGCTCTCGACGGCGGTGGGCGCGGCCAGCGGGCTGGTGGGCATGGTCGCGAGCTACCAGCTCGACGTCCCGTCGGGCACCACGATCGTGCTGACCGCCGCGCTGCTGTTCGTCGTCGTCCTCGCCGTGACCGGCCCGGGACGGCTGCGCCGCACGGCCGGCATGGACGCGCACGCAGACCCCGTGGCGGCCGGAGGCCCCGCCACCCGCCGGGTAACCTCGGCCTCCTGACCACCGCACCGGAGGACACCGTGCCGCAGCTCGACGTCGGAGATCCCGCTCCCGACTTCACCCTGACCGCCCACGACGGCAGCACCGTGTCGCTGCACGACCTGCGCGGCCGCAAGGTCGTCGTGTTCTTCTACCCGGCCGCGATGACGCCCGGCTGCACCACGGAGGCCTGCGACTTCCGGGACAACCTCGGAACCTTGCAGAGCGCCGGCTACGAGGTGCTCGGCATCAGCCCCGACCGGCCGGACAAGCTCGCCAAGTTCGCCGAGAAGGAGTCACTGACCTACCCGCTGCTGTCGGACCCCGAGCGCGAGGTGCTGACGGCGTACGGCGCCTACGGCGAGAAGAAGCTCTACGGCAAGACGGTGACCGGCGTGATCCGCTCCACCGTCGTAGTGGACGAGGCGGGCCGGGTGGCGCTGGCCCGGTACAACATCAAGGCCACCGGCCATGTCACCTCCCTGGGGAAGGCTCTCGGCGTCGTCGCCGCCTGACTACGCTGTCGGGCGTACGCGGTGCTCGTGGCCGCGCGCGGGAGTGGTGTAACTGGCAGCCACGCAGGATTTAGGTTCCTGTGCCTTCGGGCGTGAGGGTTCGAGTCCCTTCTCCCGCACCACCGCAGGGCCCTTCGTCCCTTCTACCCGGCGTGCTGGGCGCGCACGATGGTGCCGACGCCCGGCCACGTCGGGCGCGCGCTGGACAGGAGGGCCGCCATGTCACTGTCGCCGTCCACGATGAGCACCGTGCAGGCCACCGCGCCAGCGGTACGCGAGCGCGGGCTGGAGATCAGCCTCCGGATGTACGAGCGGCTGTTCCAGAACGAGGAGATGAAGAGCCTCTTCGACCGGTCCCGCCACGGCGAGGAGGGCAGTCAGTCGCAGGCGTTCGCGGGAGCCCCGCACACGTACGCGTACGCCGAGACGATGGACCGGATGGCCGACCTCGGGCCGATGATCGAGCGGATCGCGCAGAAGCACGTGGCGCTGAACATCCGCCCGGAGCACTACCCGCTCGTGGGCGAGGCGCTGCTGGGCGCCTTCCGGGACGTGCTCGGTGAGGCCGCGACCGACGAGGTGCTCGGAGCGTGGGCGGAGGCGTACGCCTTCCTGGCCGACGTCCTCATGCAGCGCGAGCGCGACCTGTACCAGGGGACCCGCGCCGCCCTGGTTGGCCGGCGGGACTTCGTCGTCGACCGGATCGACCCGGACCGCGAGGTCGTCACCTCGGTGTGACCTGCGCCGGGTCGAGGATGGCGCGACCAGGTGGCTGTTCTTCGGCCGCAACGAAGCGCTGTACGTCCAGGCACGGTACGCCCGAGTCAGCCGCGAACGGTGACGTCGACGGTGTGCCAGCCGCTGGCCCCGTCCGGAGCCGGCGGCGCCTCCCGGCCGGTCTGCACCGAGCCCGTGCGGTCGACGGCCCGCACCTGCAGGGTGTGGTCGCCCGCCGTCGCAGCCCAGGTCCACACCCACTGCCGCCAGGTGTCCGTCGTCCCGCCGTCCCCAAGCTGCGCGCGCTGCCACGGACCCTCGTCTACCCGGACTTCGACCGCCTCGATCCCGCGGTGCTGCGCCCAGGCGACGCCGGCGACGGTGACCGGGCCCACGCGCACGTTGGCGCCGGACCTCGGGACGTCGATCCGCGACTCCGTCTTGATCGGTCCCCTCGCGGACCAGCCGCGCGGCGTCCAGTAGCCCTCCGCGCGGTCGAACCGGGTGACCTCCAGGTCGACCAGCCACTTGGTCGCCGAGACGTACCCGTACAGGCCCGGCACCACCATCCGCACCGGGAAGCCGTGCTGCACCGGCAGCGGCTCGCCGCCCATCGCGACCGCCAGCATGGCGTCGCGCCCGGGGTCGGTCAGGGCGTCCAGCGGGGTACCGGCCGTCCATCCGTCGGCGCTCGTAGAGAGCACCATGTCGGCGTCGGACGCCGGACCGGCCAGGCGGAGCACGTCCCGGATCAGCGCACCGCGCCACACCTGGTTGCCCACCAGGTCGCCGCCCACCTCGTTCGATACGCAGGTCAGCGTGACCATCCGCTCGACCAGCGGCAGAGCCAGCAGCCCGTCGAGGTTGAGCTCGACGTCCTCGTCCACCATCCCGTGCACCCGCAGTCGCCACTGCGACGCGTCGACCTGCGGCACGACGAGCGCGGTGTCGATCCGGTAGAAGTCCTCGGGCGACGTGATCAGCGGCGAGAGGCCGCGCAGGCGGAGGTCGGCGAGCTGGGTCCCGGACGGGACGGGGCCCGTGGGTGCGGGCAGCCGCAGCCGCGCGCGGCTGGCTCGTGCCGCGCGGGTGCTCGCCTGGACCACCTGCGACACCGCTCCGGCGGCGGCCGCGAGCACGGCGAGCGCCACGGCCTGCCGGACGAACGCGCGCCGGCCGGCGTCAGTCTGATCCTCCGCCGAGCGGGCCCGGTCGAGGAGCGAGCTGAGGGACCACAGCCCCGCCGCCGCACCGAGCAGGGTCGGGAGGACGTCGAGCGGGACTGCGCCCGGACGGCTGAGCACGGCGGCCGCCGCCACCGCTGCAAGCACGACAACCACGAGCAGACCGGCCAGCCGCCGGAGCGCGGCCAGCACGCCGGCGCTCGCCGCCGCGAGCGCGAGCACGACGGCAATGCCGCCGAGCAGGA
>DATFPQ010000249.1:0-7389 GCA_035264765.1 Actinomycetales bacterium
CGCTGGCCAGCACCGCGTCGGCGTGCGCCCGCGACACCCGCCCTCGGCCAGCGCCCGGCCGGTCGCCGCCAGGGTCGGGTCATCGTCGGAGCGGGCCGCCCCGGTGAGCACCGGCAGCCCGGGCTGCGGGGTCTGGTCGGCGGCCGGGTCCAGCGCCCGGGCGGCCCGCACGTCCGCCGCGGCGACCCGCGGGTCGACCCGCAGCGCCTGCGCCAACCACGCCTGCGTCGAGGTCGCGCCGACCGCCGCAGCCCACCCGCGGCCGTCCAGCTCGCGGACCAGCGCCAGGCGGGCGGCGTCGATCCGGGCCAAGTCGCCGACCTGAGCCCGCAAAAGGTCGACCAGATGCTCGTCGGAGCACCGCCACAACGGCGCGTCGGCCACCGCCCTCGCGGCCGCACTCAACGCCGCCCACGCGCCCATCGGATCCGCGGTTGCGGCCTCCGCAAGGGCAGCCCCTGGCACCGCCTTGGCCACGGCGCCCAACCCGGCGTCCGGAGGTGATTGCTGCTGCATGCCAACGAACGTATCGGGCACCACCGACAATTCCGGCGGCCGAGAGCCTCAGGCGGACCGCTGTGGATAAGGCCACAGGACAAGAGTCCGACGTCAGGCCGGAGGTTTGTTCCCGCTAGGCGGGAAGAAGTCTCCACCTTGAACCACCGCGGGGCCCGAAGGGAGTGCTCCGAGAGGGCCGGACGGCACCGGACCCCGGACGGCACCGGAGCCCGGACGAAATCAGCCGCCGATTTGATGTATCGCAACCCAGAATCCCGACTCTGCCCCTGCGAGGTCGAACTCCGGGGCACGAGGCTCCGGGCGGCCTGCCCAGAGGAGGGCACGCATGCAGGAGCACAGCTCGAACGGACGACGGTGGACGGCGGTTGCCGTCGGAGTCACGGCCGTCCTCGGCGTGGTGGCAACCGCGCCTTCGGCCGGAGCGTCACCGGCGTCCACGGCCTCCACGAGGTCCACAACGACCCAGCTTTCCCTGACCTCCACGGCGCGGGTGCTGGCCAGTGACAGGACGACCGCGAAGGAGGCCCGGCGGGTCGACTCGGTCCGGACGCCGAAGCTCGACTGGTACAAGTGCTACGGCACCTACCAGTGCGCGACGGTGCGCGTGCCACTGGACTACGACCGCCCGCACGGCGCGACGACCGAGCTGGCGCTGCTGCGCTACCGCGCCCGGGACCCCAAGCACCGGATCGGGACGCTCTTCGTCAACCCCGGCGGCCCGGGCGGCTCGGGCGTGGACATGGCGTCCGCTGCGCCGTTCTTCCTTTCCGAGAGCGTGCTCGACCGGTTCGACGTCGTCGGATTCGACCCGCGCGGCACCAACTCCAGCGACCGCGTCAGGTGCTTCCGAAACAACGCCGCGCAGTCCCGGGCCCTGCCGGGCTTCGAGGTTGCGTTTCCCGTGACCAAGCGCGAGGAGCGCGCGCAGATCACCTCCGCGCGCAACCTCGGCCGCGGCTGCTCCACCACGGGTCGTCCGCTGACCGCCTCGATGTCGACGGCTGAGGTCGCCCGTGACCTGGACGTCCTGCGCCGCGCGGTCGGCGACCGCAAGCTCAGCTACCTGGGCTTCTCCTACGGCACCTACCTCGGCCAGGTCTACGCCAACCTCTTCCCGGACCGCTTCCGTGCCCTGGCGATCGACGGCGTGGTCGATCCGGTCGCCTGGCGTGGCACCGCCGCCACCGCCTCGACGCCGCAGACCGACCGGCTGCGGTCAGCCGACGGCGCCTACAAGGCGCTACGCCGCATCCTCGAGCTCTGCGACAAGGCAGGTGGCACCAAGTGCCGCTTCGCGGCGGGGAACCCGGTAGCGAACTTCGACCTGGTGGCCCGACGGCTGAAGAGCCACCCGATCAAGGTCGACGATCCCTTCTACGGGCCCTATCAGTTCGGGTACGGCGACCTGGTCGCGAGCACGCTCTTCAGCCTCTACTTCCCCGATGGCTACTCGCTCATCGCGGACACCCTCGCCGAGCTGCTGATCCTCACCGAGCCGCCGGCCAAGTCCATGAGCTCGGCCACGCAGCGGGCCGCGGCACGCACGGCGCTCACCAAGCGGCTGGCTGCGCAGCGGGCTCAGCGGAAGCCGGCATTCGACTTCCCCTACGACAACAGCCTCGAGGCGTTCGCCGGGGTTCTGTGCACCGACGGCGCCAACCCGGCGGACGCGGCATCGTGGCCGGCGGCTGCGGCCGCCGCCGACCGCAGGGCCAAGTACTTCGGCCGGATCTGGGCCTGGTCGTCCGTCCAGTGCGCGAACAAGACCTGGACCGCCCATGACGAGGACTCCTACAAGGGGGCCTTCAACCACCGGACCGCCGCGCCGGTACTCGTGGTCGGCAACGACTGGGACCCCGCGACCAACGTGAGCGGCGCAGTACGGGCGGCCCGGCTGCTGCCGAACAGCCGCCTGCTCCGCAGCGACAACTGGGGTCACACCGCATACGGCAGCTCCGCCTGCGCCACGGACGCGGTCGACGCGTATCTGCTGCGCGGCCGGCTGCCCAAGGCCGGGACGGTTTGCCACGGTGACGTGCAGCCGTTCGAGGGGGACCTCCAGCTCGACGCCCGCGGCAGGATGGCGCCGCAGCCTCAGCGGGCACCGATCGTGCCGCCGATCGCCCCGGCGCCGCGCTGACCGACGCAGGGGGGCAGCGGGGCGGTGCCGCACCGGCACCGCCCCGCTGCCGCACGTGAGAGGGCTGGCACCCCACTGTCCTGCCCCGTCCCCGGCAGGCGAGGATGGCCGCACAGCACAGCCCGGCGACCGACCTCACAACCGCCGCCCCCCGGACGTTGGCAGAGTGTGACACCAGAACCCTTCGAGGCCGTCGTGGCCCGCCACGGACCCACCGTCCTGCGCGTCTGCCGCGCCGTCCTCGGCCCGGTCGCGGCGGACGACGCCTGGTCCGAGACGTTCCTGTCTGCGATGCGCGCCTACCCCGACCTACGTCCGGGCAGCGACGTCGGCGCGTGGCTCGTCACCATCGCCCACCGCAAGGCGATCGACCAGCTCCGGGCCCAGGCCCGACGTCCCATACCGACCGAGGCGCTTCCCGAGCCGGCCAGCCGGAACGGCCAGCCCGGAGGCTTCGAGCGCGACCTGTGGGACGCCCTCAAGGAGCTTCCGCTGCGCCAGCGGGAGTGCATCGCCTACCACTACCTCGCCGGCCTCCCCTACGCCGACGTCGCCGCGGTGCTCGGCGGAACCGCGGCAGCGGCTCGGCGGGCTGCCGCGGACGGCATCGCCACGCTCCGCCGCACCTACCTGGTCGAAGACCTCACGCTGGAAGGACGGACCTCCCGATGACCTCCCCCACCACCCTGCTCTCCGCGCTCTCCGCCGTCGACGACGACGTGATCGAGCGCCTGCACGAACGGCTGGCAAGCGCCGCCGGGGACGCCGGCCTGCTGGACGTCGCCTACCGCACCGTCGACAGCCCGGTCGGTCCGCTGCTGCTCGCCGCCACGGACGCCGGGCTGGTGCGGGTGGCGTACGCGCGGGAGGACCACGAACGCGTGCTCGCCGACCTCGCCGCAAGGATCAGCCCTCGGGTGCTACGGGCCCCGGCCCGGCTGGACGCGGCCGCGCGCGAGCTGGACGACTACTTCGCGGGACGTCGGCGCGCCTTCGACCTGCCGCTCGACCTGCGGCTGGCCCGGGGGTTCCGGCGAAGTGTGCTGACCCACCTGCCGGAGATCGACTACGGGTCGACCGCCAGCTACGCCACGTTGGCCGCGGCGGCGGGAAGCCCCCGCGCGGTCCGTGCCGTCGGGACTGCCTGCGCCACCAACCCCCTGCCGGTCGTCGTGCCGTGTCACCGCGTCGTCCGCAGCGACGGCGCCCTCGGCCAGTACATCGGTGGCACCGAGGCCAAGCACGCCCTGCTGGTGCTGGAGGGCGCGCGCAGCTGAGCAGGGCCGGGCGCGGCGACGTCGGGCCGTCTTGGCAGGCTGTCGTCCCGTGTCACCGCTCCCGACGTCGCCCGGCTCAGCGGCGGACCGTGAGTCTCAAGCGGTCCCCGTGCTGCTGGTGCTTGGCGGCATCGTGTCGGTGCAGTTCGGCGCGGCGGTGGCCAAGGGCCTCTTCGATGCCCTCGGTCCGGCCGGGACCGTGCTGGTTCGCGTGGCGACCGCCGCAGTCGTGCTGGTCGCCGCCGCCCGGCACCCGCTGCGTCACGTGCCGGCGAGGTCACGAGGACTGGTCGCGGCCTTCGGCCTGGTGCTCGCGGCGATGAACCTGGCGTTCTACCTGTCCCTGGAGCGGATCCCGCTCGGCGTCGCCGTGACCATCGAGTTCGTGGGGCCGTTGGCGGTCGCGGTGGCCGGGTCCCGGCGTCCACGCGACCTGCTCTGGGCCGTGCTCGCCGCAGCCGGCGTGCTGCTGCTGACCGGCGGCGGCCGGGCCCTGGTCTCCGGACAGCTCGACCCGCGCGGCGTGCTGTTCGCCGCCATGGCCGGCACCTGCTGGGCGGGGTACATCCTGCTGAACCAGCGGGTCGGGGCAGCGGTGCCGGGTGTGCACGGGCTCGCCGTGGCGATGGTGGTGGGCGCGGTCGCGCTGCTGCCCCTCGGCGTGGCGTCGGCGGGGACGCAGCTGCTGAACCCGTCCCTGCTTGCCGCTGGTGCAGCGGTCGGGCTGCTGTCGTCGGCCGTGCCGTACACGCTGGAGCTGGCGGCCCTGCGCCGGCTGGCGACGAGCACCTTCGGTGTCCTGATGAGCTTGGAGCCCGCCGTCGCCGCGCTGGCCGGCCTGGTGCTGCTCGGCGAGCACCTGACCGCCGCCCAGGCCGTGGCCGTCGCACTGGTCTGCGTTGCCAGCGCGGGAGCGACCTGGACGGCGGCCGGCGAACGCAGGCGGGCCCGGGCGGACCTGACCCCGTAGATCTCGATAAGCTCTCGAACAGCTCTGGCGCTCAGACCATGTACTGGTCGTGCCGGCGCAGCAGCTCGGCCCGCTCCTGCTCGTCCAACTCGCGCCCGGACGCCGCGACCTCGGCCAGCGCCTCGAAGTAGGCCTCGCGTGGGGCGCCGGGGGTGAACAGCAGCAGCATGGACGCCGGCTTGCCCGACTCGCTGCGGAAGGCGTGCACCCCGCCGGGTGGAACGTGCAGGAAGTCCCCGGGGCCGGCGTCGAACCAGCGGCGTCCGTCGTACAGGCGCATCGCGCCGGAGAGCACGAAGAACGCCTCGCTGATGGTGCGATGGAAGTGCGGGTCGGGGCCGGTGCCCTCCCCGGCGGTGTCCCACCGGTACAAGCCGTAGTCCCCGCCCGTGACCGCGGCGGTCGCCAGGTAGCGCACCAGGGTGGTGCCGATGGCCAGGTCCGGGGGCGCTTCGGCGGACCGAAGGACCGCGCTGTGCTGGCCGGACGAGCCGGTGTAGCGGACCGGCGGGTAGCTCATGCCCCGCCGTCCAAGGGACGCCCCGCGCGCGCCACGAGCGTGCAGCCGGCGCCCGGCACGGTGGCCGACGGGTCCGTGGCCAGGTCCGCGACGTGCATGGGGCCAGGCTGCTGCGATCGGCGTCCCGGCACCAGAGCCTGGATTTGCGGACCGCCGCGCTCTCGCGGTCTGCTGTCCGCGTGCGCCCGGCGCGGGCCCGGGCACCGGCAGACCTCTCGAGGAGTCATGGACCCGTCGACGACCGTTCAGACCTCCCGCACCGCGCGCCTTGACGCGCTGCCGTTCACTCCGGCGCACCGTCGGCTGCTGCTGGGCTCGGGTGCCGGCTGGGCGCTGGACGCGATGGACGTCGGGCTGATCTCGTTCGTGCTGGCCCAGCTTGCCGTGCAGTGGAAGGTGTCGGCCGCCGAGCTGTCTCTGGTGCCCACGCTCGGGTTCGTCGGCATGGCGGTGGGCGCCGCCGCCGGCGGCCTGCTGGCCGACCGGCTCGGACGCCGGACCGTCTTCGCGCTCACCCTGCTGGTGTACGGCCTGGCCACGGGCGCCTCCGCGCTCGCCTGGTCGGTCGGCTCCCTGATCGCGCTACGGCTGATCGTGGGCCTCGGCCTCGGCGCGGAGCTTCCGGTCGCCTCGACGCTGGTGAGCGAGTTCGCGCCGCCGCGCATCCGCGGGCGCGTCGTCGTGGCGCTGGAGGCCTTCTGGGCGGTGGGCTGGACCCTCGCCGCCCTCATCGGCTTCCTGGTCGTCCCGACGAGTGACAACGGGTGGCGCTGGGCCCTCGCCATCGGCGCCCTGCCTGCGCTCTACGCGGCCGTGGTCCGGACGCGGCTGCCGGAGTCCGTGCGCTTCCTGGAGTCCCGCGGCCGGCACGAGGAGGCGGAGGCGGTCGTCCGCGGGTTCGAGCAGTCAGCGGGCCGGTCAACCGTGTCCGCAGGCCGGTCGACCCTGTCCGAGGTTTCGGTGCCGACCGCGCCGCCCGTGCCGTCGACCGGCCGCGGCCCGGGGGTGGCGGCGCTGTTCGCGGACGGGCTGCGCCAGCGGACGATCGCGGCGTGGGTGGTGTGGCTCGCGGTCAACTTCTCCTACTACGGAGCCTTCATCTGGCTCCCGACTCTGCTGGTGGCGGCGGGGTACCCGCTCGTGCGCTCCTTCGGGTACACGCTGGTCATCACGCTCGCCCAGCTGCCCGGCTACGCCGCGTCCGCGGTGCTCGTCGAGCGCTGGGGCCGGCGTCCGACGCTGTCGACCTTCCTGCTCGGCTCGGCCGTGGCCGCCGCGTTGTTCGCCCGCGCCGACAGCACTGCGTCGGTGCTCGTTGCCGGCATGCTGCTGTCGTTCTTCAACCTCGGTGCCTGGGGCGCGCTCTACGCCGCCACCCCGGAGCTGTACCCCACCCGGCTGCGGGGCACCGGCTCCGGCTGGGCCGCCGGGGTGGGCCGGATCGCCTCCGTCGTCGCCCCGCTGTCCGTGCCGCCGCTGCGTGAGGCGGGCGGCACCGCGCTGCTGTTCGCGGTCTTCGCCGCCGTCTTCGTGGTCGCCGCGCTCGGCTCGCTGCTTCTGCCCGAGCTGCGGGGCACGGCACTCGACGACTGACCCTTGCCGGGCGACCTGCTCACGGTGGGCCACGGGCGGCTGGGTGAGGACGAGCTCGCCGACCTGCTCACGGGGGCAGGGGTGGAGCTGCTGGTGGACATCCGCCGCTTCCCGGGCAGCCGGAGCTTTCCGCACCTCTCCCGGGACGCCCTGGCCGACTGGCTCCCCGCTAGCGGACCGGCCTACCGCTGGGAGGAGCGGCTCGGCGGGCGCCGCCACCTGCCACGGAACGAGCCCGTCCTGGACACCTGGTGGACCGTCCCGGCCTTCCGGGCGTACGCCGCGCACACCCGCACGCCGGAGTTCCGCGCGGCGATGGCGGACCTCCTGGACGAGGCGACCCGTCGCACGGTGGCCGTGATGTGCAGCG
>DATFPQ010000250.1:0-36497 GCA_035264765.1 Actinomycetales bacterium
TCTGGCACGACCTGCCGCGCGAGGGCCGACTGCTGCTGTCCACCGTCGTCGTCGACGCCCTCGGCACGGGATTCGTGCTGCCGTTCGCGGTGGTCTACCTGCACGAGGTGCGCGGCCTTCCCTTGGAGACGGTCGGCGTCGTGCTTGCCGTGCCAGCGGTCGTGGCTCTGGCGCTGCTCGGTCCAATCGGCACCATCATCGACCGGTTCGGGCCCCGGCGGGTGCAGGCGCTGGCGATGCTCGTGCAGCTCGTCGGCAGCGTGCTGCTCGCGTTCGTCCACGACGCCCCACAGGCCTCGGTCGCCATGGGGCTGATCGGGGTGGGCCACGCCGCGTTTTGGCCGGCCAGCCAGTCGCTGGTGGCGACGGTCATCCCCTCGGAGATCAGGCAGCGGTACTACGGCATGAACTTCACGCTGCTGAACGCCGGCATCGGCATCGGTGGCCTGACGTCGGGCCTGGTGGTGTCCGAGTCGAGGCCGTGGACCTTCACGGCCATCTACCTGCTGGACGCCGCGACGTTCCTTGCGCCGCTGGCCGTCCTCCTGGGGCCGTTGCGGCACGTCGGCAACGCCGTCCACCGTGAGCCCTCGTCGGACGCTCCAGCGTCGGTTGCACCGGCCACCTACCGAGCCGTCCTGCGCGATCCGGTGTTCCGGTCAGTGCTCGCGGTCACCTTCTTCTCGGCCTTCGTCGGGTACGCCCAGTTCGAGGCCGGGTGGACGGCGTACGCGCGCACCGTGGCCGAGGCGTCCACCCGCCTCATCGGCCTGGCCTTCGCGGTCAACGCGGCCACCATCGTGCTGCTCCAGCTGGTCGTCATCCAGCGGATCGAGGGCCACCGGCGCACCCGCGTGCTGATGCTGATGAGCGGGGTGTGGGCGGCGTCGTGGTCCCTGATGGGACTCGCCGGGCTCGTGCCGGCCTCGCTGTCCGGCGCGGTGCTCCTGACCGCGAGCATGGGTGTCTTCGCCCTCGGCGAGACGTTGTTGTCGCCGGTGGCCCCCGCCATGACCAACGACCTCGCGCCGGACCACCTGCGCGGCCGCTACAACGCGGTCGGCGCCGCGGTGTTCCAGATGGCAGCGGTGCTGGGTCCGGTGGTCGCCGGCTCCCTGCTCGGCCGGCGCCTGCCCGCGGTCTTCGTCGGCGTGCTCCTGGCCGGCTGTGCCGCGATGGTGCTCGTGCTGCTGCGGCTGGAGCGGGTGATCCCCGCCCAGGCGAACGGCCTGGCGGCCGTGGCGGCCGACCGCGAGGCCGATCGCGAGCGGGTCACGACCGGCTGATCCCCCACCGGGCCGTGTGCGACTGGCCGGGCTCCAGCCGGACGACGCCCTCGCCGGTGACGAAGGCGTTGGGCGGGCAGGTCATCGGCTCGACGGCGAGCCCGCGCCGCCGCTCGCCCGCGGGCAGCCCGTCGCCGGTGAAGACCTGGGCGTACCCGTACGCCTCGTCTGCCCAGAGCTCCACCGCCGCGTCCTCCCCGGGCGCAGCAAGACGCACGCGCCAGCGGCCGTCGTCGTCGCGGTTGAGGTCGCCGTACGGCGTGTCGAGAACCGTGTCGCCGAGCGGCCGGGGCGTCCGCAGGTCGTACGCCGTTCCATCCACGGGACCCGAACCCACCGGGATGCCGAGCTCGTCGGTCTCGAACCACCGGCCCGCCGGCACCCGTACCACGGTGTCGTCAACGGTGGGCGTGCCGACCGTGAGGTACGGGTGCGCGCCGGTGCCGTACGGGCAGGCAGCTGCGCCGACGTTGGTGGCAACAGTCGTCACCGTGAGACCGGCGTCCGCAAGCGCGTACGTCACGTGCACTTGCAGCGACGTCGGCCAGCCCGGCTGCGGCGGCACCACGTACTCCCACGTGACGGTGTCGTCCGCGCGGTCGGCGACGTGCCACTCGACCCAGCGCGCAAGGCCGTGGCTGGCGTTGCCCTTGCCGGGCTCGGTGAGCGGCAGCTGCTGGTCGACGCCGTCGAAGCGGTATCGCCCGCCAGCGATCCGGTTGGGCCACGGCACCAGGGTCTGTCCCCGGCCGCCGCTCGGCCGCTCCGCTTCGGCGTAGCCGTCGACGACCTGCCGCCCACCCAGGCTGCAGGTGCGCAGCCCGGCGGCCACCGCCACGGTGACGGCCTCGCTGTCCCCGTGCCGGATGCGCACCTGCTCGCCGGTCGGCGGACGGGGGTGGAACGACGGGATCGAGGACGGGGCCGGGGACGGGGCGGACGGGCCTGCAACGGGATCGCTCACGGCCCCATCCTGTCGTCCCGGCCGGCGGTTTCGTCCAGAGGTGCCCGCGGAACCCGGGCTCACGGGCGGGCTTGCGTCCACCAGGCGCCTGGAGGACCCGGCGTTCGCGGGGCCTTCTTCAGACGCGCCATGGGGAAGCACCGATTCGGGCGGTTACGTCCAGGGGCGGCCTGCGCCACCGTCAACCGAGGGTCTGGTGGGCGCCGGTCCGGCGGTCCTAGAGTCGGTTCATGCCACGCCCGGTGCACTTCGAGATCCACGCGAGCGACCCGGCCGCCTCCCGGGCCTTCTACGAGACCGTCTTCGGTTGGCGCCTCGACCAGTGGGGGGACGTGCCCTACTGGATGGTGACCACCGGCGACGGCAACCCGATGGTCGGCCAGCCACACTCGACGCCAGGGATCGACGGAGGCCTGATGCCCCGGCAGGGCAACCCGCCGTCCGAGGGACAGCCGGTGAACTCGTTCGTCGTCACGGTGGACGTGCCGGACTGCGACGCCTATGTCGAGCGGGTGGTGGCCGCCGGCGGGTCCGTCGCGCTACCGGCCCAGGACATGGCCGAGGTCGGCCGGGTCGCCTACGTCAAGGACCCGGACGGCAACCTCTTCGGGCTGTTCCAGGCGGAGCCGGCCGCACAGGGCCAGTCCTAGCGCCGCCCGGGTTCACTCCCCGGACGGCTCCGGCAGCTCGCGCCGCAGCCGCTGCAGCGCCTCGGCGTCCAGCGCCGAGCCGGCGCGCTTCGCCGCATAGAGCGCGGCGCCGACCACCGGCGGGTACGCGGGCCGCACCAGGCGGTAGCCGCTGCGCCTCGCCGCGAGCTCACGACGGAACGCCTCCTGCGCGAGCGGAGCTCTGAAGACGCCGCCGGAGTACGAGACCGGCACGTCGGCGCCGACGGGGAACTCCAGGCGCCACCGGGCCGCCTCCACCAGCCGCACCAGCTCCACGGCCGCCTCCTGGACGATCCCGGCGGCGCACGCGTCGCCCGCCTCGGCGGCGCCGACGACGACCGGGCACAGCGCCGCGACCCGACCTCGGTCACCACCCCACTGGTTCAGCACCACGTCGACCACGTCGAGGTCGACGACCGCGGCGAAGTGCTCGCGGACCCTGTCGAGGAGCGGGCCGGGCGGCTGGCGCCCGTCGCTCATGCGGGAGAAGGCGGACAGCCCGCGGACCGCTATCCAGTAGCCAGAGCCCTCGTCGCCGAACAGCTCGCCCCACCCACCGGCGCGGGCACGGCGGCCGGCCCGCTCCCCGTACGAGATCGAGCCGGTGCCACTGACGACGTTGATGCCGTCGGCCAGAGCCATCGAGCCGGCCCATCCGCACACCATGTCGTTGTCGCACGAGTATCGCTCGTGCCCGAGCGCCTGCCGGGGAACCGCGTCCAGGAGAGGCACCGCGGCGCGCGCCTCGCCGTACGCCGGCAGGCCGAAGAACGCCTGCCGGACCTCTTCCGTGGTGATCCCTGCGAGCCGGCAGGTCTCGCGCACGCCGTCCCGCAGCACCTGCGCGAGCAGGCCCAGGTTGCCCGGGAAGTAGCTGCTGGCCCCCTCCACCCGTGCCGCCAGCTCGCCCGAGCCGGTCACCAGGCAGAAGGCCGTCTTGGTCCCCCCGCCGTCGACGCCCAGGAACACGGCTACGCCGGCCCGGGCACCGGGTGGATCGTGACGCCCTGCACCACCCGGTTGACCGCGTTGTCCGGAAACGGGTTGTCCGGAGTCTTGCCGAGAGCCAGGGACACGTGCAGCGCGAGCAGCTGGGCGCACACGACGAGCGGCAGGGCGAGGTGGACGTCGTCGACGTCCTCGACGCCGGTGAGCAGCCACGAGCTGTCCCCGGACAACCGGTCGTCGGCGACGGCGCCGATGGCGATCACGTCCTCCGCGGGCATGGCGGTGCGCAGCTCGGTCACGATGTCCAGGTCGTACTGCCGGGTGTACGGGTCGTTCGAGACGTAGACGACGACCAGGGTGCGCCGGTCGAGGAACGACTTGGGGCCGTGCCGGAAGCCCAGCGGCGAGTCGAACCACGTCGCCACCCGACCCGCACTGAGCTCGAGCATCTTCAGGGCCGACTCCCTGGCCAGACCCTTCAGCGGGCCGCTGCCCAGGTACACGATGCGCTCGTAGCCGCGGTCGGCGAGCGCCCGCAGGGACTCCGCTCGCTCGGCGATCAGCCGCTCCCCCGCACGCGCCAGTCGTTCCACCACGGTCGCGTCCTCGGTCGGGGCGCCCAGCGTCGCCAGGACCGCCAGCAGCATGCAGGTGAAGCTCGAGGTCATGGCGAAGCCCTGGTCGTTGGCCTCGTCGGGCATCGCCAGGACGAAGGAGCGCTCGGCGCCCTGGTGGTCCCGGTACAGCCGGCCCTCGACGTTGCAGGTGACGACCAGGTGGTAGCACTCGCTCAGGTACTGGTCGGCCAGCCGGGTCGCCGCCACGCTCTCGGGGCTGTCGCCCGAGCGGGCGAAGGACACCAGCAGGGTCGGCTGGTGCCCGCTGAGGTACTCGCTCGGGTTGGACACCAGGTCCGTGGTCGCGATGGCCTCGACCCGACGACCGAGGTGGCGGCCGAGGTGCGCCGCGAGGACCTCACCGGCGAAGGCCGACGTCCCGGCGCCGGTCAGGAGAATGCTCAGGTCCGGGCGAGCCAGCAGCGGCCGCAGGAACGCCTCGGCATCGGCCCGTCGGGCGTCCACCGCGCGCTCGACCTCCCGCCACAGCGCCGGCTGCTGGGCGATCTCGCGTGCGGTGTGCCCGGCTCCCCGCGCCTGCAGCTCGACGCTCGGATAGCCCAGGCTGCCCTCGCCGCTCTCGGTGGTGGTCATCGGCGGTGCTCCTCGGCGTTGGGGTTGCAGGCGCGGGCATAGCCGCGGAGGACGTCGCGCACCCGGTCCAGCACGAGGGCGCGGGGGTCGGCGGACAGGGAGCCCCGCCGAACCCGGGCGTACTGGTCGGGCAGGTACTGACTCAGCAGGGGCAACGGGATGCCGGTCTCGGTGAGCGTG
The DNA here is from genome assembly GCA_035264765.1 of Actinomycetales bacterium. Lineage (GTDB taxonomy): Bacteria > Actinomycetota > Actinomycetes > Actinomycetales > Angustibacteraceae > DATFPQ01. The sequence continues at coordinate 5,261 of DATFPQ010000250.1, forward strand.
GCGAACAGGGCTGCCTGGGCGGCGTCGACCCGCTCGTCCGGCCAGTAGTAGCGCGAGCGGTCGCTGTAGCTGTAGCGGCGGGCTAGGCGCTGCTCCTCCGCAGTCCCGTGGTAGTAGCCCCGCCACCAGCGTGGGTTCTCGACCATGACGTCGTCGAGGACGTCGGGCAGCCGGGACCGACGCTCCTCGGGTACCAGCTCGGCCTCGATCGCGGCGAGCGCGAACAGCGCCTCGCGGAGTGCGAAGGTCAGTCCCGGTCCCACCTTCAGCACCGCCCAGTGGTCCTCCACCAGCGAGGTCAGCGCGTCGATCGTCTGGTTGTCCGTGGAGTGCGCCTCGAACACCATGCGCCGGGCCGGCAGCAGCACCTGCTGCAGCTCCTTCGTCCGCTGGCGCTCGTAGTCGACGACGCGAAGGTGGTCGAACTCGACGCCGGGCTGGACGACGAGCGCCAGGACCCGGCTCCAGGCGTCCGCCGCGCCCGCAGCCGCGAACGCCTCGCGGTGGTGCTCGAGCGTCGCGCGTGCGGACTTCGGCGTGGTCGGCGTCAGCTCGTCGATCGTCTCCTGCGCCCCGCCCGGAACCGGCACCTCGGTGCCGATGACGTACACCAGCGCACTGGTACCGAACGCCCGGACGGCGGCGTCCTCGGCGACGCGGGCCAGCCGGGCAGCGCGTCGGGCGACCACCGCATCGGAGAGCGGTGTGGAGTCGCCGGCGCACGCCATGCTGCAGTCGAGGTGGATCTTGCTGAACCCGGCCTCGACGTACGCCCGCACCAGATCCTCGGACCGCGCCATCGCCTCGTCGGGGCCCAGGTCGCGCCAGGTGTTCGGTCCGAGATGGTCCCCGCCGAGGACGACGCGGTCGAGCGGCAGCCCGATGCGGTCGGCGACGTCGAGCACCAGGTCCCGGAAGTCAGCGGGCCGCATCCCCGTGTAGCCGCCGAACTGGTCGACCTGGTTCGACGTCGCCTCGACCAGCAGCAGGCTCCCGTCGTCCAGTGCCTGGGCGACCGCCGCCTGGAGGACCAGCGGGTGCGCGGAGCACACCGACGTCACACCGACCGCCTCGCCCGCGTGGTGCCGCTCCACCAACCGGATCAGCTGCTCGGCGGATCCCGTGCCGCTCATGAGGCGAACCGGTCCAGTGCCGGGGCGTGAGCCGCGACCGCCTCGTCGAGCAGCCGGACCGCGGTGGCGCGGTCGGGCACGAGCGGGTCGTCGGTCAGTGCCTGTACGGCCAGGTCGCGGTCGCCGGTGACGGCCGCCCGGACGGTCAGCTCCTGCTGCTCCGCCCGTGCGGTCAGCACTGCGGCGATGTCGTCGGGCAGCGGGCCGACGTCGACGCCGCGGATGCCCGCCGCGCCCACCACGGCCGGCACCTCGACCACGGCCCAGTCAGGCAGGTTCGCGATCGCGCCCGCGTTGGGCAGGTTGACCGCCAGCTCGAGCTGGTCGCGGCCCCCGACCAGCGCCTCCGCGATGCTCACCAACCGCTCGGCCTCCTGGTTCCGCGTGGCGTCGATCGGCGCGTGGCCGGACGCCTGCTCGCGGAGGCGGTCCCACAGCACGCCCTTCTCGGAGATGTACTGACGCGTCATGTCGAGCCCGCCGCGCAGCCCCCAGGCGAGCTCACCGTCGTCCTGCAGCGTGAGGTAGTCGGCGAAGAACTCCGCCACGTGGCGGTCGCCGGGTGCGGGGTAGCGGCCGAACCGGCTCATCAGGTCCGCGGAGACCGCGCCGTGCACCCCGTCCGCCGCGGCGCGCTCGCCGGGGCCGGCCGTCATCTGGACGAGGTCGCGCACCTTCGGGTACAGGTCGTTGCCGTCCTGGCGGATGTCGAGCAGCCAGCAGAGGTGGTTCAGTCCAGCAAACGTTGCCTCGACGTGGTCGGGGTCCAGGCCCAGTTCAGCGCAGAGCTGGCCCTTGGTGTGCATGGTGCCGTGGCAGAGGCCGACAGCGCGCACGGGCGTCTGGCTGACGATGCCCCGGACGTTGGCGGTGAGCGGGTTGCTGTAGTTCACCAGCCACGCCTGCGGCGCCAGGTCCGCGACGTCCTCGGCGATCGACACCAGCTCGGGCACGTGGCGCAGCGCGCGCAGCACTCCCCCGGGGCCGACGGTGTCTCCCACGGTCTGCTGGATCCCGTGCCGTTCCGGGATGTCGAGGTCGGCCCGCCACCCCTCCGCGGATCCCACGGCGATGGTCGTGGCCACGAACCGCGCGCCCTCCAGGGCCTCCCGACGGTCGGTGTGCGACTCCACCCGCAGGTTCGAGCCATGCTGTCGCGCGATGCGCCGGCCCAGGGCGGCCATTACCTCCGCGGCCTCGGGCTGGAGGTCCACCAGGTGCACGGTGAAGTCGTCGAACACGGCAGAGCCGGCGAGGTCCGTGAGCAGGCCCGGAGTGAACACGGTGCTGCCGGCACCGATGAGCACGATGCTGGTCGAGGTCATGAGCGGGGGCATCCCTTTCGTCGACCGCGCAGGCGCAGTCGTGCCGGACGAGGTGTCACTTGACGCTTCCCGTGAGCAGCCCGCTGACGATGTAGCGGTTCAAAGCGACCGCGATGGCCGCCGGCAGCAGGATGGCGAGGATGCCGGCCGCGCTCAGCAGCGCGAACGGAACCACGTGCCGGCCCTGCAGCGCGGTGATGACGACGGTCAGAGGCTGCGTGGACAGGTCGCTGGAGAGCACGAGCGGGAACAGGAACTGCCCCCAGGCGAACAGGAACGTGATGATGGTCGTGGAGATGATCCCCGGCCGGGCCAGTGGAAGGACGACGCGCCACAGCACTCCCATCCGGGATGCACCGTCCACCAGGGCCGCCTCCTCGATGCTCACCGGCAGGCTGGTCATGTAGTTGTGCATGATCCACGTGGCCAGCGGGAGGAAGCCCGAGACGTACACGAGCACGATCCCCGTGTACGTGTTGACGAGCCCGAACGAGCTCATGATCCGGTACAGCGGGATCAGCGTCGCGTAGGCCGGCAGCGCCATCGTGGCGAGGACGCCGTAGAGAAGGACCGACCGACCGCGGAACCTCATGCGCGCGAAGGCATACGCCGCCAACGTCGCGAGCAGGACGGTGACGACCGTTGCCGCCGCGCACTCGACGAAGATGTTCAGCGCCGACCGCCGGATCTGGCCGGGAATCTCCCCGGAGCCGGCCAGCAGGGTGTGGAAGTTGCGGAGCGTCGGCGAGGACGGGAAGTAGTGCGCGGGGCGGCTGCCTACCTGCGCATCAGTCTGGAGGCTGATGTTCAGGGCCCAGTAGAGCGGGATCAGCGACCAGGCGAGGATGAAGGCGACCCCGAACCAGCGAGGCCGGATGCGGCGCCGCATCAGAACTCCACCGGCCGGTAGACGAGCTTCACCACGACGAACGAGACGAAGAGGGTGAGGACCGTGATGAGGAGCGACAGGGCGTACCCCTGCCCGAAGTCAAGGTTCTGGAAGCTGATGAAGTAGGTCTGCATGGTCAGCGACGCACCGGTCTCGGCGGCGCCGTTCAGCACGAACGGCTGGTCGAAGACGTTCAGCGTGGCGATGACCGCCTGCACCATCGCCACGGCCACGCCGGGCCGCACGAGCGGGAGCGTGACACGCCGGAATGAGTCCCACGCGGAGCAGCCGTCGAGGTTCGCGGCCTCGTACAGCTCACCGGGGATGTTCTGCAGGGCCGCGAGAATCAGCAACGCGGACAGCGGCGTGATCTGCCAGACCTGAACGATCTCGATGAGCAGGATGGTCAGGAACCGGTTGGTCCCGATGAAGACGTGGTACTGGTCGATCAGGTGCAGGGACGTCAGGACGCTGTTCAGCAGGCCGGTGTTGGCGTCCCAGATGCCGCTCCACACGATCCCCTCCACGACCCCCGGCAGGGCCCACGGCAGGATCATCGCGGCGATGAGGATCGGGCGGCCGCGGAACTTGTGCTGGAGGGTGAGCGCCATGACGAGGCCGAGCACCGTGGACAGGGTCACGCCGATCAGGATGTACAGCGCCGTGTTCCCGACGCTCCCACGTACCGCCGGGTCGGCGAGCAGAGCGCGGAAGTTGTCCAGCCCGTTGAACCGCGTGGGCGGGTCGAGCTCCTGCACCCGGAAGAACGACTGACCGAGGGTGTACCCCGCCGGGATGATTGCCAGGCCGATGATGAACAGCACCAGCGGCGTGACCAGCACGTAGGGCAGCAGGTCGACGCGGCGGCGCCGGGAGCGCGTCCCGTCGGGTCCCGCTCCGCGCGGACCCAGCCGGCGGGGCCGGGTGCCCCGGGTTGCGGTCGGGTGCGCCCGAGCTCCACCTGAGGCCGGCGCGACGGCGGCCGGCGCGTCCGTGCCCATCCGCGCCGGCCGCCCGTCGCGCATCGGCCGCTCCCGCTGGCTCACGACCTGCTGCTGGAGAGCCGGTCGGCCGTCGCAGCGATGGCCTTGACCGCCGAGTCGACGCTCTGCGCGCCGGAGGCAGCGGAGTGCAGGTTCGTGTACACCGCTCGGGAGAACTCCGGGTACCACGAGGGCGCGCCCCCGGCGAAGATCGGCCGCGAGGTGGACTTCAGCATGGTGGCCAGCTGGTCGCCGCCGATCAGCTGGCCCTTGGTGGCCATCTGCTTGACGACGGACAGGTGGGACGGCAGCGCGTACGCCGGCAGCGCCTTCTCCGGCCCGTTCAGTCCCGCGAAGTCGGCCTGGTTCTTCGCCGAGGTGAACCACTCGATGAACTTGGCAGCCGCCTTCGGGTACTTCGCCGTGCGCGGGATGCCGATGCCGTCGGGGTTGCCGTTGTTCGGACCCGGCTGCCCGTCCACGGTGGGCGTGGGCAAGTAGGTCACCTGGTGCACGACCTTGGACGAGGCAGGCACGTCGTACAGGCTCCCCACCGTTCCGGAGTAGTCACCGAAGACGCTCGCGACCAGGCCCTTCGCCATCAGCGTCTGCTGGCCCTGGCTGTCGGTCACGTTGATGTTGCCCGGAGGCACCAGACCGCTCTTGAAGGCGTCCACCATCCACTGCGCGGCCTTGTACCCGGGCGACTGCGGGTCCGCGAACTGCGGCTTGCCCTTGTCGTCCAGCACCGTGCCGCCGAAGGCACCCGTGGCCTGGTACCAGTACGTCGACAGGCCCTCTGCCGCGGCGAACGGGATGTCCAGCGGGTACTGCACCACGCCCTTGGTCTTGATCTGCCGCAGGGCGTCGGTGTACGCGGTCATCGTCTTCGGACGCCCCACGCCGGCCTTGTCGAACATCTTCTTGTTGATCGTGGTCACATCGAAGGAAGCGTCGTACGGGATGCCGACGACGTTGCCCTTGGTGGTGAACGAGGTCAGCTGGGGCATGTCGGGAGCCAGGCTCTTCGTGTCGACGTACTCGTTCATCGGGTAGAAGGCGTTCAGCTTGGCGAGCTGACCGACCCTCGACCAGTCCACGTCGGTCGCGTCCGCGAAGTACGTCTTGGCGGTGGCCGCAGCGGTGATCTTGGTCTGCAGGCTGTCCCAGTCGATGTTGCTCCACTTCACGGTGATGCCCGTGCTCTTCGTGAACTCGTCCAGCGATGCCTTCGGCGGCGGGTCGGAAGCCAGGGCCACGGTGATCGTCACACCCGTGGTGGCCGTCGAGGCCGCCTTGGAGCCGCCGCTGGAGCTGCCGCTCCCGCAGGCCGCAAGCACCAGGCTCAGCCCCGTCGCACCGACCGCCAGGCAGACGCTTCTCGCGCCGATCCGCATCGAGGTCATCTCGTGTCGCCTTCCGTCCGAGGTGGTGACTGGTGGCGGAGGTACGAGAGCCGTCCGGAACAGCAGGTGTGCGCGTTGCGCGCACCAGCATGGTTCTGCTGCACACCTTGGCTGCTCATAAGACCTCGACCGCATCGTCGGCCGACACGCTCACACAGCGCCACTGCGCAGTCAAGACCTGCAAGGGTCGCGGTTCCGCCCGGACCGATCGTTCGGATGCGTACTGCGCGCAGTTCGACTGCGCGGATCCATGCATATGGACACTGGAACTGTGCGGACGCTAGCGTCAAGGCGTGGATCGCAAGCATCGCCTCAACCAGATCCTGACCCTCATCGCGGCGCGGGGGTCGGTGGCCGTCCCGGAGCTGGCCGACGAGTTCGACGTGTCCCTCGCCACGGTCCGTCGCGACCTGGAGGTCCTGGAGGGTCAGCGGCTGGTCAGCCGGACGCGCGGCGGGGCGACCACGCACGCCGCCTTCAACGACCTGCCACTCAGCTTCAAGACCGCACAGGACCTGACGGAGAAGCGCCGCATCGCCCACCGTGCCCTGGACTTCCTTGATGGCGCGAGGGTGATCGGCCTGACCGGCGGGACGACGACGACGGAGTTCGCCCGGCTGCTGCAGGAGCGCGAGGGGCTCACGGTGGTCACCAACGCGCTGAACGTCGCGACCGACCTGCTGGCGAACCCGCGTGTGCGTGTGCTCGCGGCCGGTGGGGAGGTGCGCGCCAGCAGCCAGGAGGCGGTGGGGCCGAGTGCGGAGGCCTTCCTGTCCGAGTACAACCTCGACGTCGCGTTCGTGGGGGTCGACGGAGTCGACGCGCGGGCCGGCTGCACGAACTTTGACCCCGTCGGTGCGCGCGTGAACACCGTGCTGCTCGAGCGCGCGCAGCGGACGGTCGTCCTCGCGGACGCCTCCAAGGTGGGCCGGATCGCGCTGGCCCGGGTGTGCAGCATGTCGAGGGTCGACGTGCTCGTCACCGACGACCGGCTGCCGGAGAGCGAGGCGGAGCGCATCGCCGGCGAGGGGTGCCGCGTCATCCGCGCCTAGCCGGAGCACGTCACTCGGGCAGCGTCTGCACCAAGAACCGCGCAGTTCGAGCAGTATTTGTGCGCGTTCACGCGCGAGCCTTGTCGCTGCTCTGCGCGCACTGTTAGCGTCCGCGCATGGTCAAGGTTGCCTTCATCGGCGCGGGAAGCGTCGAGTTCACCCGTAACGTCGTCACCGATCTGTGCGTCTTCGCGGAGCTGCACGGCGACCTGGAGCTGGCGTTCCACGACATCGACGCGACCCGACTCGGCTATGCGGACGCCCTGGCGCGTCGGATCAGTGCCCAGACCGGCTCCGGCGCCCGGGTCAGCTCCGACCTCGACCGGCTCGCCGCCGTCGAGGGGGCGGACTACGTCATCAACGCCGTGCAGGTCGGTGGCTACCGAGCCACCCGCGCCGACTTCGACATCCCCGCCCGCTACGGGGTGCGACAGACCATCGGGGACACGATCGGCATCGGTGGCATCTCACGGGGTCTGCGCACTCTCCCCGTCGCGATGGGCATCGGCGAGGACCTGGCCAAGGTCGCGCCCGACGCGTACTTGTTGAACTACAGCAACCCGATGGCGATGTTGCCCTGGGGCGTGTACGCCGGCACCCCGTTCCAGCGGGTCGTCGGCCTGTGCCACTCGGTGCGCGACACCCACGCCTTCCTCGCGTCGGCGGTCGGAGAGCAGGTCCACGACGTGCGCTTCGTCACGGCCGGCTTCAACCACCAGGCCTTCGTGCTGACCTTCGAGCGGGACGGTGTCGACCTGTACCCGAGGCTGCGCGAGGTCATCGAAGGGGACCCGGAGCTGCAGCGGCGCGTCCGCGTAGAGCTGTTCCGCCACTTCGGCTACTTCCCGACCGAGTCCAGCGAGCACAGCGCCGAGTACGTGCCGTGGTTCATGCGGCACGACGGCGAGGTGGACCGGTTCCGGATCTTCGTCGGCGACTACCTCCAGCGGTCGGAGCGCAACATCGACGAGTACGAGGCGACCCGCCGCAAGCTCGAGGACGAGGCGACGCTGGCCGTGCGACCCACCTCCGAGATGGCCTCCGAGATCATCTACGCGCAGCAGACCGGGACGCGCCACGAGCTGTACGTCAATGTGCGCAACGACGGGCTGATCAGCAACCTCCCGCAGGGCTGCTGCGTCGAAGTGCCCGCCGTCGTCGACCGCGACGGCGTGCACGCGCAGGCCGTCGGGACGTTGCCGCCGCACCTGGCCGCGCTCAACCGGACCTTCCTCAACGTCGTGGAGCTGACCGTCCGCGCGGTGCTGGAGGGCAACCGTGAGCACGTCTACCACGCCGCGCTCCTCGACCCGAACACCTCCGCGACGCTCACCATGCGGCAGACCCGCGAGCTGTGCGATGAGCTGCTGCGTGCCCACGGTGACCTCATCCCGGCCGCACTGCGTCCCTGACCACCGAACGGCGGCCTGAGCACAGGGCGGGGTTCCCGGACCGCCTCAGCGCAGGGCGACCAGCTCGTGCAAGCGGTCGCGCGGGAGGTCGCCGTCCACGACGGCCGTAACCTCGCTGCCGCGCAGCTGCAGGGCGCCGCCGTGGTTGGTGAGGAACGCGGTGTCCGCGGCGTCCCGTCCGGTACTGATCCGCAGCAGGGACGTCCGAGGCGCCAGGCCGGTCGCGTCGAGGACGTACCAGGTGTCGTCGACGGCGGCCTCGACGACCGCGTGGAAGTCCATCGGCGCGCACCCCGGCGCGTACACCGCCACGAGGCGCGCCGGGACGTCGAGCGCCCGGAGCAGCGCAATCGTCAGGTGCGCGTAGTCGCGGCAGACCCCTGCGCCCGCGAGCAGCGTCTCGACCGCGCCGTCCGTGGGACTGCTGCTCCCCGGCACGTAGCTCAGCCGGTCACCCACCCAGGTCGACACGGCAGCGAGCCGCTCCGGGCCGGCAGGGAGGTCGCCGAGCTCGGCGGTGGCGTACGCGGCGAGGCTGTCCGAGGGGGCGTAGCGGCTGGGACGCGAGTACACCAGCCGGTCGCGGTCCGACACCGGCGCAGGAACGGCACGCCCGGTCACCGTCGCGGCGTAGGTCATCCGCAGCGCCCCGGACCCCACCTCGAGCAGATGGCCGCGCGAGCCCTCGGTACCCGCGACCTCGCGCAGGGGCACCGGCGCGTCGTCCAGCGTGCAGGTCAGGGACTCCTCCACCTGCAACCCTTCCTGCCGCGCCACCGCCACCTGCAGCTCCAGGGTCGTGGGCGAGGTGACGTCGAGGTCGAGCGTCGCGGCCACCCGGCGCGCCGCACTGGTGTCCTGGCTGTCGTCGGTCTCCTGCCGTACGCCGGTGTCCTGCCCGGTCCCGCTCACTGCGCCTCCTCGGTCCGCGCCGCAGCACGCGACGTCCCCAGGACGCTAGCAACCGCAGGTTTCGGCCAGAATGCGCAGGCGCCGGTTCGCGGCGGGACGGGAGGTGGCCGGTGCGCGAGCTCGTCGTGCTGGGCACCGCCTCGCAGGTGCCCACGCGCACGCGGAACCACAACGGCTACCTGCTTCGCTGGGACGGCGCAGGGCTGCTCTTCGACCCGGGCGAGGGAACTCAGCGCCAGCTGCTGCTCGCCGGGGTGCCGGCGTCGGCGGTGACCCACATCTGCCTGACCCACGCGCACGGCGACCACTGCCTCGGCGTGCCCGGCGTCGTGCAGCGGATGGGCCTGGACGGCGTTCGCCGCGAGGTACCCGTGCTGTACCCGGCGGAGGCGGAGCAGCAGGTCACCGCGCTGCTGGCCGCCACGGCGTACGTGCCGCTGGTACCGGTGCGACACCAGCCGGTGCATCCGCCCGAGGCGGTCGCTGCCGGCGACGGGTGGACGCTCAGCGCCGTGGCGCTAGACCATCGCGTGCCCGCCGTGGGCTACCGGCTGCAGGAGGCGGACGGCGTCCGGATGCTGCCGGACCAGCTGGAGCGCTACGGCGTCAGCGGCCCGGACGTCGGGCGGCTGGCGCATGAGGGCACGCTTACCGCGCGCGGCGCCACCGTGCGACTGGAAGACGTCAGCGCGCCACGCCGGGGACAAGTGTTCGCCTTCGTGATGGACACGCGGTGGTGCGACGGCGCCGTCGAGCTGGCGCGAGGCGCCGACCTGCTGGTGTGCGAGTCGACGTACCTCGACCGTGACCGGGAGCTGGCGGAGGAGCACGCGCACCTGACGGCGCGTCAGGCGGGTGAGCTCGCCCAAGCCGCGGGCGCCCGCCGGCTGGTGCTCACGCACTACTCCCAGCGGTACGGGGACGACCCACAACCCTTCCTCCAGGAGGCTCGTGAGGTCTTCGACGACGTCGTGGCCGCGTCCGACCTGCAGCGCGTGGCCCTGCCCCCGCGCCGTTGACGCCCCTGCTTGCTCCCCAGCGGCGCCGATGCTCACGAGTGATGCCACAGACGGGGCCTGTGCCGCCCCGAGATGGCGCTGCTCGTGAGTAAGGACCGGTGTAGAACGACCGGGTGCGCGAGCCTCGGCGCTGTGGCTACGCGCTGGCTCCCCTGGCGCCGGACGTCGAGGCGCTCGGCGAGGGCGTCGGCGCCTGCGGCGCCCGCCGGTCGTCATCGTCCGGACGCCGCTGCTCCCGGAGCGTGCGGTCGCCGACCCGGATGGCGGTGAGCGTGGACCCGCTCTTGGTGGCCAGGACGAAGACCTCGTGGTCCTTCTTGACTCCCGAGATGCCGGACGTCCCGGCCACGCGGGTGCTCGAGTTGATGACGTACGTCGCGGTGAAGCCGTCCGTGCTGCGCACCGACACTCTCGTCGAGCTGACCGCGGTCACGGTGCCGCTCTGAACGGTGATGGTGCGGGTTCCCGTCCCGTCCTCCTGCGGCACGACCAGCTCGCCGTGCAGCGCACCACGCAGCCCGCCGACGCCGCCGCGCCCGCCATGGCCGTGGTGCCCGCCGCGCCCTCGGAAGCCCTCGAACCCCGGCTGCGACTGGCCTGGTGCGTCGGCACCGGGCTCGCCGATGCCCGGGAAGACCCCGGTCTGGGAGCCCGCGGACTCAGCACTCTGCGCGCTGCCGGGCAGCGCGCGGTCGCCCGACGTGAGGGCCGCCGCGACACCGGCCCCGCCGACCGCGAGGCCGGTGGCCAGGGCGGCGCCGGCCAGCAGTCGCCGACCCCGATCCGTGACGGGCGGCGGCGGCTCGGCTGAGTCGAAGCCGGCTGAGTGCGAATCGGCTGAGTTGAAACCGGCCGCACCGGAACCGGCCGGGTCGAACGCGTTCTGCGGCGGCGTCGGGTAGTCCGGCCGGTGGTCGGCCGGGCGGCCGGGCTCGTGCGGCAGCCAGACGTCGTCCGAGGGGTTGCGCGGTCGCTTGTCCATGCCGGGCTCCTGTTCTCCACGTGCGTGCACGCCTCGTCCTCGTCACGCGCGCGTAAGGATGGCGCTGGAACCTGGGAGCCACCTGTGCCAGGGCCCAGAATCCCGCCAAGAATCGCCGTCAGAACCCGGGCTGCTCCGAGCCGCGAAGCGGACGCTCAGTCGCCGCCCTGGTCTCCCAGCAGCGCCACGGCGGCCTCCCGCATCTCGACCTTGCGGACCTTGCCGGTGACCGTCATCGGGAAGCCGTCGACCACGTGTACGTACCGGGGAACCTTGTAGTGCGCCAGCCGGCCCGCGCAGAAGTCGCGCAACGCCTCGGCGGTCATCGGTGCTGCACCCGGCCGCAGGACGACCCACGCCATCAGCTCCTCGCCGTACCGCTCGTCCGGCACGCCCACCACGGAGACGTCGGCGATGTCCGGGTGCGTGTAGAGGAACTCCTCGACCTCGCGCGGGTACACGTTCTCGCCGCCGCGGATCACCATGTCCTTGATCCGTCCGACGATGCCCAGGTACCCGTCGGCGTCCATCGTGGCCAGGTCGCCGGTGTGCATCCAGCGGGCGGCGTCGATCGCCTCGGCGGTCTTCTCCGGCTCCTCCCAGTAGCCCAGCATCACGGTGTGGCCGCGGGTGCACAGCTCGCCCGGGGTGCCGCGGGGCACCACCAGTCCGGACGCCGGGTCGACGACCTTGGATTCCAGGTGCGGCATGGTCCGTCCGACCGTCTCGGTGCGCCGCGCGAGGTCGTCGTCCGACCTGGTCATCGTGGATACCGGTGAGGTCTCGGTCATCCCGTAGCAGATGGCGACCTCGGCCATGTGCATCTCGGCGACCACCCGCTTCATCACCTCGACCGGGCACGGCGAGCCGGCCATGATTCCCGTGCGCAGGGTGGAGAGGTCGTAGTCGGCGAACGCCGGCAGCCCGAGCTCGGCGATGAACATGGTGGGGACGCCGTACAGCGACGTGCACCGCTCGTCCTGAACGGTCTGCAGCGTGGCCGCGGGCTCGAACCCCGCCGCGGGGATCACCATGCAGGCGCCGTGGCTGGTGGCGGCCAGGTTGCCCATCACCATCCCGAAGCAGTGGTAGAAGGGCACCGGGATGCAGATCCGGTCGAGCTCGGTGTAATGCACCAGCTCACCGACGAAGAAGCCGTTGTTCAGGATGTTGTGGTGCGACAAGGTCGCGCCCTTGGGGAAGCCCGTCGTGCCCGACGTGTACTGGATGTTGATGGGGTCGTCCGGGTCGAGGGTGGCCTCCCGTTCGGCCAGCCGGTGGTGGTCGTGCAGGCCGCCGTTCGCGAGAAGCGTGCGCCATGACTCCTCGCCGAGGTACACCACCTCCTCGAGCGCGGGGCACTCGCCGCGTACCTGGTCGACCATCGCGCGGTAGTCGGACGACTTGTGCCGCGTGGCGCTGACGAGCAGGCGCATCCCGGACTGCTTCACGACGTAGGCCAGCTCGTGGCTGCGGTAGGCCGGGTTGACGTTGACCAGGATCGCCCCGACCTTCGCGGTCGCGTACTGCAGCAGCACCCACTCCCCGCAGTTGGGGGCCCAGATGCCCACCCGGTCTCCCTTGGCGATGCCCAGCTCCAGAAGGCCGAGCGCCAGCTCGTCGACCTCGACGTCGAGCTCGTTGTAGGTCCACCGCCGGTGCGTCGGCACGTCCACCAGCGCCTCCCGGTCGCCGTGCCGGGCGACGGTCCGCCTGAGGTTGGCCCCGATCGTGTCCCCCAGGAGCGGGGTGTCGGAGGTCGCGGAGGTGTACGACGGCAGCGGCGCGGTCATCCGCACATCCTGGCGTGCCGCGCAGCCGGTGCAAAGGCCGCGGGGCGCTGCCGAGGGGTCAGCCTGGCTCAGGCAAGGTCGGCGGCCACCTGCTCGAGCACCTGCACATCGCCGGCGTACGTGCCCTCCTGCCGCGGCCAGTGGGTGACGACGTCGGTGAAGCCGAGCTCGGACGCCCGGCCGACGGCGTCCGCGAACGCCTCCCGGGAGGACAGCGAGTACACCGGACCGGAGTCCAGGTCGAGGTACCGCTCGACGTCCGCCGGGCTCCGGCCGGCGTCCAGCAGCGCGGACTCGAAGCGGGTGGCGGCCTCGGCCACACCCCGCCACCAGGCGTCCTGGCCGTCCTCGGGCTGGGTGGTGCCCGTGGTGGCCCAGCCGTCGCCGCGGCGGGCGGCGACCTGCAGCGCCCGCGGCCCGTTGGCCGCGATGACGAACGGCGGGCGCGGCTGCTGCACCGGACCGGGGACCATCCGGGCGGCGACGGCGCTGAACCACTCACCGTGCCGGGTGGTGGTGGGGCGACGGAGCAGCAGGTCGAGCAGCTCGCAGAACTCGTCCAGGCGGCGCACGCGCTGGCCGGGGGTCGGGCGCGGCAACCCCAGGACGTCGGCGTCCCAGCCGGTTCCGCCGGCGCCGAGGCCGACCACCAACCTGCCGTCGCTGACGTCGTCCAGGGTCATCAGCTCCTTGGCGAACAGGACCGGGTGGCGGTAGTTCGGCGAGGCGACCCAGGTGCCCAGCCGGATCCGGCTGGTGACCGTGGCGGCCGCCGTCAGCGTCGGCACGGTGGCGAACCAGGGCTCGTCCGCGAGGTCGCGCCAGGCCAGATGGTCGTAGGTCCAGGCCGTGGAGAAGCCCATCTCCTCCACCGCCCGCCAGCGCTCACGCGCCTCGGCCCAGCGCTGCTGGGGCAGCACGACGACACCGACACGTGGTCCCGGCACCATGGCAGCACCCTAGGCTCGGGTGATCATCGTGGGTGCGGTGCGGTCCGGAGATCTCCCGCGGCTGCATTCAGTGGGCGGTGGTCGGCGGAGGGAGCGCGATGGCGGACAACGAGGGAGTCGTCGGACGGACCTTCTCCGGGGAGGACTGGTACGGCCGCGACCTGAGCGGTCGGCGCTTCGAGGAGTGCACATTCCTGGACGTCGACCTGACGGAGACGACGTCGGCCGGGGCCCTGTTCGAGCGCTGCCGGTTCGCGGGCGTCCGGCTGAACGCGTCGCGGCACGAGGGCACCGGCTTCGTGCAGTGCTCGTTCGAGAACGTGTCGTGGTTCGACGCCGAGCTGGTGGGCTGCAAGCTGCTGGGATCGCAGTTCACCCGATGCAGCCTGCGTCCGCTGCGGGGCCGCGGGGGCAGCTGGTCGTTCGTGCAGCTGGCCGGGGCAGACCTCGGTGGCCTGGACCTGCAGGGCGTGCAGCTGGTGGAGGCTGACCTGTCCGAGGCCGACCTGTCCGGCGCCAGCCTCCGCGACTGCGACCTGTCGCGCGCGGACCTTCGCGCCGCCCGGCTGGATGGTGCGGACCTGCGTGGGACGTCCCTGCACGGCGTCGACCCGCTCGGACCTCGGTGGGGCGGCGCTCGGCTCGACCTGAGCCAGGCGGTCACGCTCGCCGAGGCGCTGGGAACCGTCGTCGAGCTGTGAGGTCCAACGTGCGGCCGTATCCAAGGCATTGCGCCGTGCGGCCGTGGTGACCGCGGTGCGCGGACTGCGGTTACCGTTCGCGCCTGCGGTGGGCCCGGTTACTGCACTCCCTCGTTGTCGCGGGGCGTCCCTACTGCAATAGGTTCATCGCGGGGTGACCCCGCGAGCACAATCACCGCGCGGGCGTACCGTGGTGCGGATGCCTGCACGACCGGCTGGCGCGCCGCGCAGCCTTGCCGACGACCTGCGCGCCCGCGACGACGCGCAGCTGCTGGCGCTGCTCCGGGGCCGCCCGGACCTCACGGCGCCCGTGCCCGCCGACATCACCTCGCTCGCCGCCCGGGCCGCGACGCGGGCGAGCGTCGGCCGCGCGTTGGACGCCCTGGACGCCTTCACGTTGCGGGCCGTCGACGTGCTGGCCGTCCTGCCCGAGCCGGCCAGCCGCACCGAGCTGGCCCGACTGCTGGGCGTTCGCCCAGGGGTGGTCGCGGAGCCGGTGGACCGGTTGCGCGAGCTGGGGCTGCTGTGGGGTCGGGACGGCGCGCTGCGGCTCGTACGCACCGTCCGCGACGCGGTGGGTCCCCACCCGGCCGGGCTCGGGCCACCGCTCGCCGACCTGCTCGCCCGGCGCGACCCCGGGCGCCTGCACGCCCTCGGCCGCGACCTCGCGGTCCCCAGTGGCGACGGCACGAACCCGGCGGCCGCGCTGGCCGCCCACCTGGCCGACGCCGAGGTGCTGACCGACCTGCTCGGCCGGGCGCCGGACGGCGTCCGCGACGTGCTCGACCGGTTGACGTGGGGACCCCCGGTCGGTGCCGTGCCGCGAGCCGACCGGGATGTCGACGTCGACACCGCCCGCTCCCCGATCGAGTGGCTGCTGGCCCACGGGCTCCTCGGCGTCGCGGACGCCGGGCATGTCGTCCTGCCCCGCGAGGTGGCGCTGCACCTGCGCGGCGGGCGGGTGCACGCCGAGCCCGCCCCCGAGCCACCGGCCCTGCGCGCGGCCGAACGACCGCTCGCACTCGTCGACCGCGCGGCCGGGTCCGCGGCCGCCGAGCTGCTGCGCCTGGTCGGGGAGCTGCTGGAGGCCTGGAGCGTCCAGCCGCCGCCCGTGCTGCGCTCGGGTGGCCTGGGCGTCCGCGAGCTGCGCCGCACTGCCACGACGTTGGACGTCGACGAGGAGACGGCCGCCTTCGTGATCGAGCTGGCGTACGCCGCCGGCCTGGTGGCCGACGACGGAGAGGCCGACCCGACCTGGGCGCCGACGCCGGCGTACGACGCCTGGCTGGAGGACGACGCCTCGCAGGCGTGGGCGACGCTGGCCGAGGCCTGGCGCGCCAGCACGCGGGCGTCCGGGCTGGTGGGCAGCCGGGACGACCGGGGCGCCGTGCGTGGCCCGCTCGCGTCCGAGCTGGACCGGCCGCTGGCCCGCGAGGTGCGCAGCCGCGTGCTCGCCGAGCTCGCGGACACCCCCGAGGGCGCGGCGCCGGACCTCAGCTCCCTGCTGGACCGGCTGCGCTGGCGCCGTCCGCGCCGGGCGGGGCGACTGCAGGAGGACCTCGTCCGTTGGACCCTCCGCGAAGCCGAGCTGCTCGGCGTAACCGGCCGGGGCGCTCTGTCGACACCGGGCCGCGTGCTTGCGCGCGCCGTCCCGGGACCGCCCGCCGACGATCTCGCCCCTGCCCTGGCCGCCCCGATGGCGCCGCTGCTGCCGACCCCGGTCGACCACGTCCTGCTGCAGGCCGACCTGACCGCGGTCGCCCCCGGCCCGCTGGAGGCCGGGCTCGGCCGGCTGATGGCGCTGGCGGCCGACGTCGAGTCGCGCGGTGGGGCCACGGTCTTCCGCTTCTCGGCGGGCAGCGTGCGGCGCGCGCTGGACGCCGGGTGGACGGCTGCCGATCTGGTGACCGCGCTCGCCGAGGGCAGCCGCACGCCCGTGCCCCAGCCGCTGGAGTACCTCGTGCACGACGTCGCCCGCCGGCACGGGAGGGTGCGCGTCGGTGCGGCGTCGTCCTACGTGCGCAGCGACGACGAGTCGACGCTGCGCGAGCTGGTGGCCGACCGCCGGGCCGCCTCACTGCGACTGCGCCAGCTCGCGCCGACGGTCCTTGCGGCTCAGGCCGACCCGAGCACGGTCCTCGCGGTGCTCCGCGAGGTGGGCCTGGCCCCCGCGGCCGAGTCAGCGGACGGCGACGTCTTGGTTCGCCGCCCGGACGCCCACCGGACCCCGCCGCGTCAGCCCCCGCGTCCGCTCGGCGCGGACCCCGCTCCCCCGGCCGACGCCCTGCTTGCCGCGGTCGTCCGGGCGCTTCGGCTCGGTCAGCGCAGCGCTGACGAGGAGCCGCCTCGCGTCGGTCCGCGACTGGCCCCCACCGATCCGGCGGTCACTCTGGCCACGCTGCGCGAGGCGGTCGCCGGCCGGCAGCGGGTGTGGATCGGGTACGCCGACGGCAGCGGCCGGGTGGACCGCCGGGTCGTCGAGCCGCTCACGGTTGACGGCGGCCGGGTCACGGCGTTCGACCACGCCACCGACGAGGTGCGGGACTTCTCGGTGCACCGGGTCACCGGCGTGGCTGTCGCGGACGACCCGGCCTGAGCGCAGCGGCCCGGCTCGCCGCCGGGCTTGCGGTCCGCACCACGGCGAACGCGACTTCGCTAGGGTTTTCGGCATCACGGCGACCGCTCAGGGCGCCCACCGAGGAGGTTCCCGTGCCGGACGACGAGGGCCGCGAACAGGGCCGAGACCAGGGCCGCGAACAGGGCTGGGAGCAGGAGCACGGCGCCGAGGCGCCGCACGGGGCGACGCCCGCGGGCGGGGGGGCGCCGGCGGACCCGTGGTCCAGCCCATCGCCGGACGCGCCGCCGACCGAACGGCCGGTCGGGCCGCCACCCGGTTCGGACGCCCCGCCCGGCCAGCCCGACCCTTACGCCGGTGCGCCGGCGCCGTACGGGCCGCCGCCCGGCCAGGGTGGGGCTGGCGGCTACGGGCCGCCACCCGGCCAGGGTGGCCCCGGAGGCTACGGGCCGCCGCCGCCGCCTCCGCCGCCGCTCGGGGCACCCGGCCAGGGCGGGCCACCCGCGTACGGCCAGGGCGGGGCGCCCGGTTACGGCCCGCCAGCGGGGTACGGCGGCCCGCCCGGTTACGGGGCCGCGCCGGGGTACGGGTACGCCGGTCCGAGCACCTCCACGGCGGCAACGGTGGTGCTCGTGTGCGGCATCGCTGCGCTCTTCCTGCCCTGCCTGGGCCTAATCCCGGCGATCTTCGCCCTGGCCAGGGCGGGGTCGGCCAAGCGCGAGATCCTCAGCTCGAACGGCCGACTCACCGGCCTCGGTATGGTCACCGCCGGCCGGATCACCGCCTGGATCGCCGTCGCTTTCAGCCTCCTCGCGATCCTGCTGCTCATCCTTCTGATCACGATCGGCGGGACGATCGGCCAGGACTTCCAGTACGACGACTTCACCGTGGTCCCCGACGCGGCCTGACCGGGGCCGCGCCGCACGCTCCCACGACGCCCGGCTGCGACAACGGGCGTCGCTGGCTGGGACAATGGTCCGGTGAGCGCACCCGACGGTCCCCTGATCGTGCAGAGCGACAAGACGCTGCTGCTCGAAGTCGACCACCCCGCTGCGGACGCCTGCCGCAAGGCGATCGCGCCGTTCGCCGAGCTCGAGCGCGCGCCCGAGCACGTGCACACCTACCGGCTGACACCACTCGGTCTCTGGAATGCGCGCGCGGCCGGCCACGACGCCGAGCAGGTCGTCGACACGTTGCTGACCTACAGCCGGTACTCCGTGCCGCACTCGCTGCTGGTCGACGTCGCCGAGACGATGGACCGCTACGGGCGGCTCCGCCTGGACAAGCACCCCACGCACGGGCTCGTGCTGCACGCCAGCGACATCCCGGTGCTCGAGGAGGTGCTTCGCAGCAAGCGCGTCGCCCCCCTCGTGGGCGCCCGGATCGACACCGAGACGGTTGCCGTCCACCCGAGCGAGCGTGGCCATCTCAAGCAGGTGCTGCTGAAGCTGGGCTGGCCGGCCGAGGACCTCGCCGGCTACGTCGACGGCGAGGCGCACCCCATCGAGCTGGACGAGAGCAGCTGGCACCTCCGGCCTTACCAGTCCGAGGCGGTCGACGGGTTCTGGCACGGCGGGTCCGGCGTCGTGGTGCTTCCCTGCGGCGCCGGCAAGACGCTCGTCGGCGCCGGTGCGATGGCCCGGGCCCGCGCGACCACCCTGATCCTCGTGACCAACACCGTGTCGGCCCGGCAGTGGCGCGAGGAGCTGCTTCGCCGCACGAGCCTCACCGAGGACGAGATCGGCGAGTACTCCGGGTCGCGCAAGGAGGTGCGGCCGGTCACGATCGCGACCTACCAGGTGCTGACGCTGAAGCGGAAGGGCGTGTACCCGCACCTGGAGCTGCTGGACGCCCGAGACTGGGGGCTGATCCTGTACGACGAGGTGCACCTGCTGCCTGCGCCGATCTTCCGGATGACGGCGGACCTGCAGGCCCGCCGTCGCCTCGGCCTGACCGCGACGCTGGTCCGCGAGGACGGTCGCGAGGGC
Organism: Actinomycetales bacterium; assembly: GCA_035264765.1. Lineage (GTDB taxonomy): Bacteria > Actinomycetota > Actinomycetes > Actinomycetales > Angustibacteraceae > DATFPQ01. The sequence goes on from DATFPQ010000250.1 coordinate 24,381, forward strand.
GACGTCTTCAGCCTGATCGGACCCAAGCGGTACGACGCCCCCTGGAAGGACATCGAGTCCCAGGGCTACATCGCTCCGGCGGACTGCGTCGAGGTGCGGGTGACGCTGCCCGAGGACGAACGGCTCGCGTACGCGACCGCGGAGCCGGACGTGCGCTACCGGCTGGCGGCGTCGAGCGAGGTCAAGACCCGGGTCGTGCGCCGGCTGGTGGAGCAGCACAAGGGCGAGCCGACGCTCGTAATCGGGCAGTACATCGACCAGCTGGACGACCTCGGGGAGAGCCTCGGCGCACCCGTCATCAAGGGCGAGACGACGGTGACCGAGCGTCAACGGTTGTTCAGCGCGTTCCGCACCGGCGAGATCGGGCTGCTCGTCGTGTCGAAGGTCGCAAACTTCTCGATCGACCTTCCGGAGGCGAGTGTCGCGATCCAGGTCTCGGGCAGCTTCGGCTCGCGCCAGGAGGAGGCGCAGCGGCTGGGACGTGTGCTGCGCCCCAAGGGCGACGGCCGGTCCGCGCGCTTCTACACGATCGTGGCCCGAGACACCGTGGACGCCGACTTCGCGGCGCACCGGCAGCGGTTCCTGGCAGAACAGGGCTACGCGTACCGCATCATCGACGCGGACGACGTCCTGTCCGGCCCGCCCTCGTAACCGGATCGTCGCCACCGAGTTCGCCGCGTGGCCTTCCGGCACGCCCCGCGCGCGACGGACCCGGCATGCCAGCCGGATCGAGCCAACGACGCACGCCGGTGGATGCGTCGTTGCCCCAGGCGTGGCGTACGCAGCGGACTCACAGCCTCAGCCCGCCCGGCGTCCAGCCCCCGGCGGGAGGGTGCGGTCATGCGCTCAACAGTCCTGCTGCTGCACGTGGCCCACGGCTTCTCGGCCCAGCCCACGCTCTCCGCCCAGCTCGCCGTCCGCTCGGCCATCGCCTGGCAGGTGCTGGAGCTGGAGCCGGCCGAGGTGATGCACCGGGAGCACGTCGACCCCGCGGTGGTGTGGGCGAGTCGGGCAGACCCGGCGCAGACGGCCGACCTGCGGTTGCGGCTGCCAAGCCGCCCGCTGCTCGTCTCGCTGCCCCGGCACAGCCAGCCCGCGCTCGTCGTTCGGCACTACGACCTCGGCGCCGACCTGGTGATCGAGGACGAGGGCGTCACCTACGCGGCGGCCGCGATCGCGGCGCTAGGTCGTCGACTGGCAGGTCGGCCGCCGAGTGCTGAGCTGCCTCCACCAGCCGGCGTGCAGGTGGCGCGCGGTTGAAGTGCCTCAGCCGGTTCCGGCGGATGCGGACGAAGCGCCCTTCGTCCGCCGGCGGACCTGACCGCCGGCGAAGTACCTGACGACCTCGGCGTCCGGTGGGGAGATGTCCACGGGACGGCCACCGGTACGCAGAGACTCCGTGGCCGCACTGCCCGCTGCGACCGCCTCACGAGCGGCCACGGGCGAGGTCTCGGTCTGCCCGCCGTCCGCGACAAAGCGCAAGAACTCGGACACGAGAGCCGCGTCGGCGCCACCGTGACTTCCCTCCTGAGGACTGACCTGCACGACCTGATCCGCGTCCTCGCGGTAGCCGGATCGGCGCTGGTTCCAGACTTTGACGCTCGCCCCTTCGAGGTCGCCGAAGTTCTCGAGTCGTCCGCGGTCGCCGATCACCGTGTAGTTGCGCCAGTAGTCCGGCGTGAAGTGGCACTGCTGGTAACTGACCAGGACGTGATTGTCCAGCCGCGCCAACATCATGCTGATGTCCTCGACGTCGATCACCGGGTTCAGTCCGCTGAGCGCGGCCGGCGGCCATGCGGTCGGGTCGAACCACTCCGGCATCAGCTCATCGCTGCGGTCACGCCGGTCGGGGTTGGCGCCGTAGACCGCGTTTGCGCCGAGCGCGACGACTTTCCGGGAGAAACCCCCAGCGAGCCAGTGCATCACGTCGAGGTCGTGAGCGCCCTTCTGCAGCAGCAGGCCGTTGGTGTTTCGGCGCTCGGCATGCCAGTCCTTGAAGTAGTAGTCACCCCCGTGGCCCACGAAATGGCGGCACCAGATCGCTTTGACGTCGCCGATGGCGCCCTCGGTGATGAGCTGGCGCATCGCGCGGATCGTGGCCGCGTGCCGCAGGTTGTGCCCGACGTACAGCTTGGTCTCGTGCTCCATGGCGATCTGCAGCATCCGGTCGCAGTCCATGACCTCAATTGCCAGCGGCTTCTCCACGAACACGGGGATCCCGGCTTGCAGGAAGGAGATGACCGGTTCGGCGTGCAGGTGGTCCGGTGTGAGAACCATGACGGCGTCGAGGTCGTCGTCGAGCAGGTCGCGGTAGTTCTCGGTGACCTGCACACCTGGGCCGAACAGCTCCCTGGCGGCCTCGTGCGCGCGCTGCTTGGGGTCGGCGCACGCGACCACGGCCGCCCCCGCGCCGGGCCGGTGAGCATGACGCGCCACCTCGCCCCGCTGGCCCAGGCCGACCACACCGATACGTAAGTCGCCCATCCTGTTCCTCAGCCCTTCGATCCGGAGAAGGCGATGCCCTCGACGACGTGCTTCTGCGTGATGATGAAGGCCACGATCACCGGGAGCGTGGCGATCAGTGAGCCCGCCATGAGCACCGGATAGTTCGTCGTGTACTGCCCCTGCAAGGACGCCAGGCCGACCGAAAGAGGCATCTTGCGCGTGTCCGTGGTGACGATAAGGGGCCACAGGAGGTCGTTCCACGACCACAGCAAGGTTAGGATCCCCAGCGCCATCAGGCCCGGGCGCGCGAGGGGGAGCATGATGCTCCAGTAGATCCTCCACGGGTTGGCACCGTCCAGGCGGGCCGCTTCCTCGAGCTCGGCGGGCAGGCTCAGGAAGAACTGCCGCATCAGGAAGGTCCCGAAAGCGCTGAACATGCCGGGCACGAACAACGCCGGCACGGTGTTGAGCAGGTGCATGCCCTGGATGATCTGGTACTGCGGGATCACGAGGAGCTGGGCGGGCACCAGGAGAACGGAGAGGAAGAGCGCGAACAGGAGCTTCCGGCCCGGGAAGTCTATGCGGGCGAACGCATACGCGGCCATGGAGCACAGGAGCAGCTGTGCCGTTGTCCTCGCCAACGCGTTGATGATGCTGTTGCCGAACATGGTGCCGAAGGGCAGCGCCTGGAAGACGTCGGCATAGTTGCCGAAGTGCCACTCAGCGGGCAGGACGGTCGGCGGGATCTGGGCGATCTCGGTCAGGCTCTTGAACGACGTCAGGATCTCCCACACGAACGGACCCGCCAGGACCACGGCGCCGGCGACGAGGAAGGCCTGGGTGCCGACCGGCCCCAAGCGCCGTGGGCGCATCCGGCGTCCGGCCGTTTGGTGCTCACTCATAGTGCACCCACCTCCTCTGCAACCTGAACTGCAGCCCGGTCACGGCGATGATGACGAGAAGCAGGACGAACGCCAAGGCTGCCGCATAGCCGCGGTCGTTCTCGATGAACGCCTTCTGGTAGAAGAGATAGACGACCGTGCGGGTCTGCGGCAGAGCCGGGTTGGTCCTCCCGATCATGACGTACACCAGGTCGAACGTCTGCAGGGACCCGATGACGGAAAGCACGGTGACGAAGAACAGGCTGGGGCTCAGCAGCGGTATGGTGATGGAGAAGAACTGCCGCACCGGACCGGCCCCATCCATCGCCGCGGCCTCGTAGTAATGCGGTGAGATGGCTTTCAGTCCCGCCATGAGGATCACCATGTTGTACCCGATGGTGGACCAAATGCCGACGGCGGCCACGCATGCCAAAGCAGTGCGTGGGTTGCTGATCCAGTGCGTGCCCTGGATCCCGACGATGCTCAGCAGATAGTTGATGAGACCGTAGTCACCGTTGTACAGCCATCGCCAGATGATGGCGACAGCGGCGGGCATGGTCACCACCGGGAGGAACATGAGTGTTCGGTAGGTGCTGACTCCTCGGCGTCCGGGTCCGTTCAAGGCGGCCGCCAGGGTCAGCGCGATGGGTATCCCGAGCAGCCCGAGCACGGCGTACCAGAAAGTGTTGACGAAGGCCGTTGCTACCTCTGGGTCGTGGGCCAGCTCGGTGTAGTTGTCCAACCCGCTCCAGGTGTGGCCCCCGAAGGCCCCCCAGGTGGTGAAGCTGTAGTACAGGGTCTGCAGTGCGGGCCAGATGTAGAACACCGCCAGGCCCAGCGCTGTGGGCCCGATGAAGACCAGCGCCCAGAGGGGGTTCTGGGCCGAGGTACGCCGTCGTCGCGCAGGCCTTGCCGGAGCACTGGGCACACGGTGGCCGGCGCGGCGCACCGGGCTGGTGCGCGGCACCGTGTCGGCCACGGCTACTTACCTTCCTTCGCGAGCTCCTGGTTCATCTCCGTCGCGAGCTGGCGGGCTGCCTGGTCCACCGGCATGCTTCCGCTCCACGCCTTCGTCAACAGATCCGTCTCCAAGGTGTTCCACGCGGCGGTGTTCTTCGAGATCGGGTACGGCACCGCGAAGGGGAGCTCGTCGAGGAAGCTCTGCAGGTGGTATTGCGGGAAGGCCTTCACCCAGGCCTGCTGGGTCCCGTTGTATGCCGGAATGACGATCCCGGTGCTGGCCTGGATATCGGCAGCCTGCTTGGAGCCGAGGAACTCGGCGAACTGCTTGGCCTGTTCTGGGTGCTTCGTGCGGTCGAATACCACGTTCGCGAGCCCGTGAATCACGGTGGCCTTCTTCTCGCCGGCAGGAAGCGGGGCCACGTCCACGCTCTTGGCTGTATTGGCGTTATGAGCGAGCTCGACCGCGTTCCAGGAGCCCGAGTACAACATGGCAAGCTTGCCGGACTCGAACATCTTGAGCGGCTCGGTGTCGCTCATCTCCTGCATGGAGGGTGAGGTGCCCTCCTGGATCAGGTCCGTCCAGAACTTCAACCCTTCGATCGTGTTGGGGTCGTCATAGCCCGAACGCTTACCGTCCGGCGAGATCACGTACCCGCCGGCCTGGTAGATCGTGTTGTAGAAGTTCTCTTGCCCGGCGGGGAGGCCGCCCAGTCCGTAGACGCCCTTCGCGGGGTTCGTCGCCTTCTTCGCCGCGGACCGCACATCCGCCCAGGTCCAGCCGGGAGTCGGGTGCTTGATGCCGGCCGCATCGAGAATCTTCTTGTTGTACCACAGGCCGATCGTGTCGAAGTCCTTCGGGACTCCGAACTGCTTGCCGTTGTACTGGTACAGCTTCACCAGCGCCGCCGGGTAGACCGAGCTGTCGATCTTCAGGTCCGGCATCAGTACGCCGTTCGAGGCGTAGAGCTGGAAGTTCGGTCCGTTCATCCAGAAGACGTCGGGGGCCTCGCCGCCGGTCGCAGCGGCCTGCAGCTTGGTCCAGTAGCTGTCGAAGGGAGTGACCTGAACCGAGACCGACACGTTCGGATGGGTCGCCTTGAACGCGGTGGCGACCTTCTCCATCGCGGGGACCTGGTTCTTGTCCCACAACCCGTAGGTCAAGGTCACCTTCTCGTCGGAGCCGGCAGAGTCGCCGCCGCCGCTGCCGCTGCCGCTAGAGCACGCCGCCGCGGTGGCGAGGAGTGCGACCACGCCCGCTGCCATCAACCGGTTGAGCACCGCTTCCTCCCTGGGTGTCTTCCTCCTGGTGTCGCGCTGCGGTCCTGCGCCGCCGCACGGCGGTCCCCGGCGTTCGAAACTAGCACGCGCAAACATGGTCGAAAAGACCCCTTATGAGCATCTTCGAGCATGCGCGCTACGATGTTCGGTCACCCGGCGAGCAGCGGCCGGAGGGGACGGAGGTCGGTGCGTGAACCGGTATGCCCGCATCAACGCGCTCCTGGACGTGATCGCCAGGGACAAGCACGTTGACGTCAAGCGGATGGCCACGCAGCTAGGCGTGTCCGCCTCGACCATTCGCCGGGACCTGAACCAGCTGAGCGCCCAGCAGCTGGTCGCCCGCACGCGAGGAGGGGCGGTGGCGACCTCCGTCAGCTACGACCTCCCCATCCGCTACCGCGCCGCACGCCAGGCGCCGGAGAAGGCCCGCATCGCAGCCGCGGCCGCAGAGCTGGTGCCGCCCGGGGCGATCGTCGGTCTGAACGGCGGTACAACGACCACCGAGGTGGCCCGGGCCATCGCCAGTCGGTGCGTCGCCCTCAACATGGCGCGGCAGGACCGGGTCACCATCGTGACCAACGCCATCAACATCGCCAACGAGCTCACCGTTCGTCGGCACATCAAGCTCGTCATGACCGGTGGAGCCGCCCGGCCCGACTCCTTCGAGCTGACCGGGCCTCTGACATCCGACACGCTCTCCCAGATCGACCTCGATCTGGCGATCCTGGGCGTCGACGCATTTGACCCCGTGGGAGGCGCCAAGGCGCTTGACGAAGAAGAAGCGAGGGTCAACACGCTCATGGCCGGACGTGCCCGAAAAGTCATGATCGTCGCCGACAACTCGAAGTTGAGTGCTCGCGCGTTCGCCAGGATCTGCGCCGTCTCGGAGGTGGACTACTTCATCACCGACAACCACGTGCCGGGGGAGACGCTCCGGCAGCTGTCCGCGGCCGGCGTCACCGTCATCGTCGGCTAGTGGCGAAGAGCGCGCTTGCCACAGTTCCTCCGCGTGCACGCGACGCCCAGGAAACTCCCAGACTTCGGCGGCACACTGACCGCCGGAGGTGGTGACCCGTGCCCAAGCCCGCCGCACCGGAGGCGCGCCTGCTCGTCGTCGAGGACGAGCCGAACATCCGCGAGCTGCTCTCGACGTCCCTGCGGTTCGCGGGGTTCGAGGTGCACACGGCCGCGGACGGCGCCACCGCGCTCAAGCTCGCCGAGGTGGAGCGTCCGGACCTGCTCGTGCTCGACGTGATGCTGCCCGACATGGACGGCTTCGCGGTGACCCGGCGGCTGCGCGACCAGGGCCGGCAGATGCCGGTCGTTTTCCTCACCGCCCGCGACGCCACGGATGACAAGGTCACCGGGCTCACCGTCGGCGGGGACGACTACGTCACCAAGCCGTTCAGCCTGGAGGAGGTCGTGGCCCGGATCCGCGCGGTGCTGCGCCGCACCGGCGGGGTGAACGGCGAGGACGGCGGCCGGCTGGTGTTCGCGGACCTGGTCATGGACGAGGACTCGCACGAGGTCCGGCGGGCCGGCCGGCTGGTGGAGCTGTCCCCCACCGAGTTCAAGCTGCTGCGGTACCTGATGCTGAACCCCAACCGGGTGCTGTCGAAGGCGCAGATCCTGGACCACGTCTGGGACTACGACTTCCGCGGCGAGTCCGGCATCGTCGAGTCCTACATCTCCTACCTGCGGCGCAAGGTCGACGCCGACGCGCCGGTCCCACTGATCCACACTCGGCGGGGGGTCGGCTACGTGCTCCGTCTGCCGCCCGAGCACGCCTGAGCAGGGCAGGACCGACATGGCCGAGCCCGACATCCTCTCCGGCGGCCCCGACCGCACCGGACCCGCGGCCGACGCCCCCGCCACCACGCGGCCCGCGTTCCGCCAGCGGCTGCACCGGCTGGCGTCCCGGCGCGGGCGCCGGCTGCGGGACCCGCTGCAGGGCCTGCCGCTGCGGACCCGCCTCGTAGCGATCCTCGTGGCGCTGTCGCTGGTGGCGCTCGCGATCACCGGCGCGCTGGCCGTCACCCTTCTGCGCGGACAGCTGGTGGGCAAGGTCGACGCCCAGGTGCGCACCATCTCCCAGAGTGTCGTCCGCACCGGCGGACTCCCGCAGGCCCCGGACGGCGAGCCGAACCGGCGCGGCCGCCTGCCCACGACCCTTTACGGTGTCGTGTTCTTCGACTCCGGTGTCACCGGGACCTTCGGCGAACGCAGAACCTCCTCGACGCAGCCGGCCGTGGCCGACCTGAAGAAGCCGGCCGTGGCGCAGCAGCACGACGGAAAGTGCTTCACGGTTGCCTCGCAGTCCGGCTCCGGCCGCTGGCGGGTGTACGTCCAGCGGGTGTCCGCCCCGGTCGAGGGCAGCGGCACGTTGATCGTGGCCCAGAGCCTGGAGGACGTGGACGACACCGTCGCCCAGATGACCGTCGTGCTGCTGGTCGTCGGACTGGGCGTTTTGGTGGCGGTCGGGATTCTCGGCGGGGTGGTGGTGCGCCGGGAGCTGCGGCCACTGACCGAGGTCGAGGACGTCGCGGAGGGCATCGCCGGCGGCGACCTGTCGCGACGCGTGCCCGAGCACCCGCCGTCGACCGAGGTCGGCAGGCTCTCCGCCGCCCTCAACGCCATGCTGAGCCAGATCGAGCAGTCCTTCGCCGTCCGGGCGGCCTCCGAGGAGCGGATGCGCCGATTCGTGTCCGACGCCAGCCACGAGCTGCGCACGCCTCTTGCCGCGGTTCGCGGGTACGCCGAGCTGTACCGGCAGGGTGCGGTGCGCGACCCCGAGGACGTCGCCGGCGCGATGCGGCGGATCGAGGACGAGGCCACCCGGATGGGTGGCCTCGTCGAGGACCTGCTGACCCTGGCCCGGCTGGGCGAGCAGCGCCAGGACCGGCGCACCGCGGTCGACCTCACCGTGCTCGCCGCTGACGCCGTGCAGGACGCCCGAGCCCTCCAGCCCGACCGAGAGGTACGCCTCATCGCCCTCGGCGGCGCGCTCGGGCCCGTCGTCGTCAGCGGCGACGAGGCGCGACTGCGCCAGGTCGTGACCAACCTGGTGGCCAACGCCCTGCGGCACACACCGCCCGGAACCCCGGTCGAGCTCGCCGTGGGACGGGACGACGGTCACGGCCTGCTCGAGGTCAGGGACCACGGGCCCGGCATCGCTCCCGAGCAGGCGCGCAAGGTGTTCGAGCGGTTCTTCCGCGCGGACGCGTCGCGACAGCGCGGCACGGGGGGCGGGTCCGGCCTCGGCCTGGCGATCGTGGCCGCCATCGTCTCCGCTCACGGGGGCCAGGTCGGCGTGAGCCAGACGACTGGTGGTGGCGCCACGTTCGTGGTTCGGCTGCCAGTACGGGCGCATCGGCCGGACGCCGACGGCGCCACGCACGACGAGACCCAGGGTCCGGCCGGGAACGCCGTGGCGGACTCGACGAGGGACCCACTGGACGACCCTGCCGAGGATCGCTCCCAGGACGACCGCCGGCCAACATCCGCAGAGCTTGCCTCGCACACCCGGGCGCAGCGGCGTCCGGTCGGTGACTGAGGCTCCCAGCAACCTCCCAGCCAGACCCCAGCGGGCGACCAACCCCACGCGGTCTCATGGTGGGAGCAACCCGTAGACGAGGTGGAGAGCGATGAACCCCCTGAGCGACCACGACCACGACGTCCAGCACGGCGCGCGGCCCGGTACGGACGCCGACCGCACGCAGGAGCTGCCGGCGGCCGACCAGACCCGCCCCACCCCCAGCGTGAGCTGGTTCGGACCCGAGGACGACGCCCAGCGCGGCCCGGCCGGTCCGGGCGGCAGCGCGCCAGCCGGGTCCGGCGCACCGCAGGGCGGCCAGGGCTCCCAGTACGGGGGCCAGTACGGCGAGCAGCCGTACGGCCAGTACGGCGAGCAGCCGTACGGCGGCCAGTACGGCCCGCAGGCGCAGTACGGCGGTGGCGACCAGTACGCCGGCGGGCAGCCGGGCCCCTACGCGTCGTACCCCTACCCGACGGCCTACGACCAGCCGTACGCGGCGCAGGAGACGGCGGCGCCCTCCGCGTTCTCGGCCGGCAGCCAGGCCGACTCCAGGCAGGGCGGGCGGTCACGCCGCCGCTGGGTCGACATGGCGCTCGCGGCCGCGGTGGCCGCCGTGGTGGCCGCCGGCACGACAGCGGGCGTGCTGGCCGCTGACGACACCCCGCAGACGGCGACGACGTCCTCCTCGGCGTCCCGGCCCGCGGGCAGCGGCGCGGGGCCGGTGGCGCAGGGCCGCAGCGGCAGCGCCATCGACTGGGGCGCGGTCGCCAGCGCCGTCGAGCCCAGCGTCGTGGCGATCTCGGTCAGCTCGCAGGCCGGCGGCGGTGAGGGCTCCGGCGTGATCCTCGACGACAAGGGTCACGTGCTGACGAACAACCACGTCGCGGCCGCCGGCGGGCAGGGCGGCGCGCTCACCGTCACCCTCTCCGACGGCCGGACCTTCCAGGCGACGATCGTGGGCACCGACCCGTCCACCGACCTTGCCGTGATCCAGATGAAGGGCGCCACGAACCTCACGCCGGCCACGCTCGGCGACTCCGACGCGGTGAAGGTCGGCGCCGCGGTCATGGCGGTCGGCAACCCCCTCGGCCTGGCCGGCACCGTCACGACCGGCATCGTCAGCGCACTCGACCGGCCGGTCACGACGTCCGCCGAGGACCAGAGCGGCAGCAGCAACCCCGTGGTGACCAACGCGATCCAGACCGACGCCGCCGTCAACCCGGGCAACTCCGGCGGCGCGCTGGTCGACAGCAGCGGCCGGGTCATCGGCATCCCGTCGTCCATCGCCAGCCTGGGCCAGGGGGTCGGTGGGCAGTCCGGCAGCATCGGGCTCGGGTTCTCGATCCCGATCAACGAGGCGAAGTCGATTGCGGACCAGCTGATCAAGAACGGCCGCGCCGAGCACCCCTACCTGGGTGTGACGCTGGGCGACGGCAAGGTTCAGCAGGGATCGGCCTCCCGCGCGGCGGCCGTGGTACAGACGGTGCAGTCCGGGACGCCGGCCGCGAGCGCCGGGTTGCAGCAGGGCGACGCGATCACCGCGGTGAACGGCGACCTGGTGAACGGCTCGGAGTCGCTCGTGGCGCAGATCCGGGAGAAGTCGGTGGGCGACAAGGTCGAGCTGACCCTGTCGCGCGGCGGCAAGGAGCAGAAGGTGAGCGTCACGCTGACCAGTCGCCCGTCCGGGCAGTAGCCGCGGCGGGTCGTCCGCCGAAGCCCTCCTCCCGCGCGGGAGGAGGGCTTCGGCGCGTTCGGCGGGCGGATCGGCGCGCCCGCCGAACAGGACCAACGGGCCCGAAGGCGCCCTCCCGTGCCGGTTGGCGTGGTTGCTCCTGTCCGCCGGGCCGCGGAAAGGCCGTGCTGCGGCGGGCGCGGCCGGAGTAGCGTCGACCCTCGTGTCATCGCGCGCCGTAGCCCCCGTTCCGACCGACGCGGCAGCCGTTCCGGCGTCGGACCCGCTGGCCGCCGAGCGCGCATACCTCGTGCGGGCGCGCGCCGAGCTGGCCCGGATGCGGGAGCGCACGCTGTCGCTGGAGGTCCAAGGCGGCGACCGCGTGTCGAGCGAGTACCTCGCGGCGACCCTGTACCGGCGGGCCGCGTCGCTCGCGGACGACCCGGCGTCCACCCTCTTCTTCGGCCGGATCGACGTCGACGGGCGGCCTCCAGAGCGCTGGTACGTCGGGCGCCGGCACGTGGCGGACGAGACCGGCGACCCCGTCGTCGTGGACTGGCGGGCCGACGTCTCCCGCGCCTTCTACCGCGCCAGCCGGGCCGAGCCGATGGGCGTGCGGCTGCGCCGGCGGTTCGGCGTCGACCACGGGCGGATCACCGCCTACGAGGACGAGCACCTCAGCGACGCCACGGAGGCGGACCGCTCCAGCGCGATCCTGGCCCAGGAGATCGAGCGCCCGCGGGTGGGTCCGATGCGCGACATCGTCGCCACGATCCAGCCCGAGCAGGACGAGATCGTGCGCGCCGACGTCGCGACGACGGTGTGCGTGCAGGGCGCCCCAGGCACCGGCAAGACCGCGGTGGGGCTGCACCGTGCGGCGTGGCTGCTGTACGCGTTCCGCGACCGGCTGGCTCGCCAGGGCGTTCTCGTCGTGGGGCCCAACCGGGCCTTCCTCGAGCACGTCGGTGCAGTGCTGCCGGCCCTCGGCGAGGTGGAGGTCCGGCACACCACGATGGAGGAGCTGACGGCGGCCGTGCCGGTCCGCGCGGTCGACGACCCGGTGCTCGCCACGCTGAAGGGCGACGGGCGGATGGCCGAGGTGTTGCGCCGCGCCCTCTGGTCGTCGGTGCGGATCCCGGACGACGCCCTGGTGCTCCCGCGCGGCTCGCACCGGTGGCGCGTGCCGGCGTACCAGGCGCGCGAGCTGGTGGACGAGCTGCGCACGCGAGGCGTCCGGTACGGCGCCGCCCGCGCGATGCTGCCGCAGCGGCTGGCGCATGCGGTCCTGCTGCAGATGGAGGCGGCGGGGGACTCCCCCGACGACCGCGTGCAGGACCAGGTGG
>DATFPQ010000251.1:0-5615 GCA_035264765.1 Actinomycetales bacterium
CGTACGGCCTCGGGCGCGCGGGACAGCCGGGTGGCGACGTTGGACCAGTCCTCCGCTGTGCCGGTCGGCATCAGGTCGAAGACCGCCCGCATCGACTGCAGCGGGCTGGCGATGACGTTGAGGTCCCGGTCGTCGGCACCGATCGACGAGAGCTCGTCCTCGAGCCCCAGCCGCTCACGCAGGGCGGCGACGGTCACCCGGTCGACGGCGTCCTCGGGCCGCGCGCCGTCCAGGGCCTCGAGGGTGCGGCGGCGCAGCTGCGCTCGGGCGGCATGGCCCGCGGGGGAGTAGTCGGTCAGCTCGGTGTCGTATCCCGGCACGCCGAGCGCCGTCGCGGCGATCGGGTCCAGCGCCACCATGGCGTCGAGGTGGGCGTCGGCGATGGCGTCGACGGCGGTGGGTCGGCGCTGCGGGCCTGGAGCAGCCAGGGGCACGGTCACCGGCCGACCCTAATGGGTGCCGACCTCGCCTCGGGCGGAATCGGGCGGCCTTGCTCCAGAAGGGTGACGCCGTGGCAACTCTTCGGCCCAGAGTGCCGGGCAGGTGCGCTGCGGCTCAGCGCGGCAGGGCGCTGGACCGCCACCCGCCGTGGGCAGGGGCCCTGTGCCCTTGGACCAGCCGGCGAGGGTCGGCCCACCGTGAGCGGGGCCGGCGGTCTGGAGCGGCCGTGCCTGCCGACCGTGCCGCGAGGACCGTGACGAGCGCGGCCAGCTCCTCGGCGGTGGGGTTGCCCCGGACGACCCGAAGCACGGGGTCCGGTCCGGGACGCGTGTCGTCGCTCACAGCGGGATGTTCCCGTGCTTCTTGACCGGCAGCGACTCGCGCTTGCTGCGCAGGGTCCGCAGCGACCGGATCAGGCTGGCACGGGTGCGCGACGGTGGGATGACGGCGTCGACGTAGCCGCGCTCGGCCGCGATGTAGGGGTTGGCCAGGGTGTCCTCGTACTCGGTGACGAAGCGCTGGCGGGCCAGCTCGACGTCCTCGCCGCGCTCGGCCGCCGCCCGCAGCTCGCTCCGGTACAGGATGTTCACCGCGCCCTGCGCTCCCATGACCGCGATCTGCGCGGTGGGCCAGGCGAAGTTGATGTCGGCGCCGAGGTGCTTGGACCCCATGACGTCGTAGGCGCCGCCGTACGCCTTCCGCGTGATCACCGTGATCATCGGGACGGTTGCCTCGGCGTACGCGAAGATCAGCTTGGCCCCGCGGCGGATGATGCCGTTCCACTCCTGGTCGGTGCCGGGCAGGAAGCCGGGGACGTCGACGAACGTCAGCACCGGGATGTTGAAGGCGTCGCACGTCCGCACGAACCGCGCCGCCTTCTCACTGGCGTCGATGTCCAGCGTCCCGGCCAGCTGCATCGGCTGGTTCGCGACAATGCCGACCGAGTGGCCCTCGACGCGGCCGAAGCCGACCAGGATGTTCGGTGCGAACAGCGGCTGGACCTCCAGGAACTCGCCGTCGTCCAGGACGTGCTCGACGATGCGGTGCATCTCGTATGGCGTGTTGGCCGAGTCGGGGACGAAGGTGTCGAGCTCCTCGTCCTCCGGCGTCACCTCCAGGTCGACGTCGACGTCGAACACCGGCGCCTCGTCGAGGTTGTTGCTCGGCAGGTACGACAGCAGCGCCCGGACGTACTCGATGGCGTCGTCCTCATCCGTGCCCATGTAGTGGGCGTTGCCCGAGCGGGCGTTGTGGGTGTGTGCGCCGCCGAGGTCCTCCATGCCGACGTCCTCGCCGGTGACCGCACGGATGACGTCCGGCCCGGTGATGAACATGTGCGAGGTGTGGTCGACCATCACGGTGAAGTCGGTGATCGCGGGGGAGTAGACCGCCCCGCCGGCGCAGGGACCCATGATCAGCGAGATCTGCGGGATGACGCCGGACGCGTGCACGTTGCGCCGGAAGATCTCGCCGTACAGGCCGAGCGAGACCACGCCCTCCTGGATCCGCGCGCCGCCGGAGTCGTTGATGCCGACGACCGGGCAGCCGGTCTTCGCGGCGAGGTCCATGACCTTGACGATCTTCTCGCCGAACACCTCGCCGAGGCTGCCGCCGAAGACGGTGAAGTCCTGCGCGAACACGCACACGGGGCGTCCCTCGACGGTTCCGTAGCCGGTGACGACGCCGTCGCCGTACGGACGGTTGGCCTGGCCGCCGAAGTTGTACGACCGGTGCCGCGCCAGCTCGTCCATCTCGACGAAGCTGCCCTCGTCGAGCAGGGCGTCGATCCGCTCGCGGGCGGTCTTCTTGCCCTTCGCGTGCTGCTTCTCCACGGCGCGGGCCGAGCCCGCGTGGACCGCCTCGTCGATGCGGTGCTGCAGGTCCGCGAGCCTGCCCGCCGTGCTGTGGATGTCAGGCACGGCCGTGGTGTGGATGTCGGTCACGTCGTCGTGGGGCACGCGCGCAGCCTAGTGGGCGGTGGGCCGTAGCCTCGGAGCGTGAGCAATCCCTCGCCGTGGGCCGACCTGTCCCGGCCGCCGCTGCGCCAGGGACCGCTGCGGCGTGCCGTCGTCGACGGGTCCGGGCCGTGGACGTCCCTCGACGTCCTGCCCCGCGTGGGGTCCACGAACGAGGAGCTTCGCCGGCGGGCGGCCGCGGGCGACGCCGGCCCTGGGGCGGTGCTTACCACCGACCACCAGGACGCCGGTCGCGGGCGCCGCGACCGCACCTGGACCACGCCGGCGCGCTCCTCGGTCGCCGTCTCGGTGCTGCTCGTGCCGCAGTCCGTGCCGCAGCTGCGCTGGTCGTGGCTGCCCCTGCTCGGCGGGGTTGGAGTGCGCGACGCGCTCGTGCGGGTGGGTGGCGTCCCGGCCGAGCTGAAGTGGCCGAACGACGTCCTGGTGCCTAGGGAGGGCAGGGCGTCCGCGGACGGTCCCCGCGGCAAGGTGTGCGGCGTGCTGGCCGAGGTGGTCAAGACCCCCGGCGGGCCCGGCGTCGTCCTCGGGATCGGGCTCAACGTGAGCCAGCGGTCCGACGAGCTGCCGGTGCCCGACGCCGCGTCCCTGGCCGGGCTCGGCGCCGCGACGACCGACCGCGACACGGTGCTGCGGTCGGTGCTGCGGGCGGTGGGGGCGCGGTACCTGGCCTGGGCCGAGGCGGGCGGGGACCCTCGCGCCAGTGGCCTGGGCCCGGCGTACCGGGAGGCGTGCGCGACGATCGGCCGCCGGGTGCGGGTGGCGCTGCCGGACGGCACCACGCTGGAGGGCACGGCCGAGGGTGTGGACGACGAGGGCCGGCTGCTGGTGTCGGCCGCCGAGGGCACGACCGCGCTGGCCGCCGGGGACGTCCTGCACGTGCGCTCCGGGGAGCCGTCCGAGCAGGCATGATCTAGCCATGGCCTACCCCCGCAGGCTGCTCGCCAACGGCGAGCGGGTGGAGCTGGACCTGCACCCACACGTTCGCGTGCTGTTCGGCCCGGTGCTGGCCCTGCTGCTGGTGGTGCCGCTGGCCGCCTACGCCGCGGCGCGCATCCCGGAGGGCGACGCGCAGGGTCCGGCGCGTGTGGTCGTGGCGGTGCTCGCCCTGGCCGTCCTGGTCGTCACGGTGCTTCGGCCTTTCCTGCGCTGGGTCACCACGCACTACGTCGTGACGAACCGGCGGCTGATCACCCGGCACGGCCTGGTGGCGCGCTCCGGCCGGGACGTCCCGCTGTCGCGCATCACCGACGTGTCCTTCTCTCACGGCCTGGTGGAGCGCGTGCTGGGGTGCGGCACCCTTGTGGTGGAGTCCGCGGGCGAGCGCGGGCAGGTCGTCCTCGCGGACGTGCCCCGCGTGGAGGCCGTGCAGCGCCGGCTGCACCAGCTGGCGGACGACCTCGAGTGGGCGGGCGGCTGACCGCGCCGTGTCCGGTCGTCCGCTCGATCCCGAGAAGCTGCTGGGGGGGCCCCGCACGCTGCGCCGCCGCGACGTCAGCCAGGCGGCCGGCGTCTCGCTGCTCTCGGCGCGGCGGTTCTGGCGGGCCCTGGGCTTCCCGAACGTCGGCGACGACGTCCCGGCGTTCACCGAGGCCGACGTCCAAGCGCTGAACGTCGTCACCGGCCTGGTGCGCGACGGACTGATCGACGAGACGACGGCGATGGCCATGACCCGCGCCGTGGGGCGTACGGCGGACCGGCTCGCGACCTGGCAGGTGCAGCTGCTGGCCGAGTACGTGGCCAGTGAGTCCGAGGGCGACGAGGCCGGGCCCACGGCGGCGCCGGACGCGGAGACCGCCCGGCGCACCGCCGAGCTCTTCGCGCGGATCGGCGACGACCTCGAGCCGCTGATGCTGTACGCCTGGCGCCGCCAGGCCGCGTCGGCGCTGGCCCGGATCGCGGCCGACGCCGAGCCGGAGCAGATCCGCGAACTCGTGGGCGGCGATGGGACGCCCGCGACCGGGGAGGGCGGGACGACGTCCGGGCGGGACGCCGACGTCGAGCGCGGCGTCGTCCGTGCGGTGGGTTTCGCCGACATGGTGTCTTTCACCCGGCTGGTGCGCCGACTGAGCGAGCGGGAGCTCGCCGCCATGGTGCAGCGCTTCGAGGTCCTGACGTCGGACATCGTCGCCTCGCACGGGGGTCGGGTGGTCAAGACCGTGGGTGACGAGGTGCTTTTCGCCGCGACGCCGGGCCCGCCGGCCGCCGCCATCGCCCTCGACATCGCCGACACGCTGTCGGTCGACGACATGCTGCCCGACGTGCGGGTCGGCATGGCGACCGGTCCGGTCGTCGGGCGACTCGGGGACGTCTTCGGCACCACCGTGAACCGGGCCAGCCGGCTGACCGCGCTGGCCCAGCCCGGCACCGTGCTCGTCGACGTCGCCACCGTGCACTCGCTGGCGGGCCTGCCCCAGGTGCAGGTGCACCAGCTGCGCGGGCGGACGCTGCGCGGGCTCGGCCACGTGGTGCCGTGGTTGCTGCGCCGGGCCAGCGCCTCGCCGCTGGGCTGATCGAGGCGCTGCGCCGATCGAGGACCGGATCGCCACGGCTCGTCGCGAGTGCGGCTAGCGTGCGGGCGTGGACGACGACGCGCTGGCCGACGCGACCTTCGAGCACGTGCGCCTGCGGCGGCACGGGGACCACGTGGCCGAGCTCGTGCTCGACCGGCCGGAGGCGCTGAACGCCGTCTCGACGGCGATGGCCGGGGACCTCGCGGCGGCCACGGCGCTGCTGGCGGCGGCGCGGGACGTCCGGGCGGTCGTGGTGTCCAGCTCGGCTGACCCGGCCTTCTGCGTCGGGGCCGACCTGAAGGAGCGCAACCGGTTCACGGACGCCGAGCTGCTGGCCCAGCGGCCGGTCACCGCGGCCGCCTACCGGGGGGTGCTGGACCTGCCGATGCCGACAGTTGCCGCGGTGCACGGGTACGCGCTCGGGGGCGGATTCGAGATCGCCCTCTCGTGCGACCTGGTGGTGGTCGACGAGACGGCCGTCGTCGGTCTGCCCGAGGTGAGCGTCGGCCTGGTCCCTGGCGGTGGGGGCACCCAGCTGTTGACTCGTCGGGTGGGCTGGTCGCGTGCCGCCGACCTGGTGTTCACCGCACGCCGGCTGGACGCCGCACAGGCGCTCGCGCACGGGTGCGTCGACCGCGTCGTCCCGGCCGGCGAGGCGCGCGCCGCCGCGCTCGAGCTGGCGGACACG
>DATFPQ010000252.1:0-2303 GCA_035264765.1 Actinomycetales bacterium
ACCGCACCGTCCTGCTGGCCTGCGCCGCCCTCGCGGTGGGGGCGCTCGGCGGTGGGGCCGTCGGGGGCGTGGTCGGCTCCGGAATGGGGGTCAAGGACGCCCAGCGGGAGCACGCAGCGGCCGACGAGCGGAGCCGGCAGCAGATGACCGCGGTCGTCGCGTACGCGGCGGAGGTGATCCGGTACGACGGTGCAGGCGGCCGGACGGCGCTTCTCGACGTGCGCGTGACGAACGCCGGACCGCGGCCGGTGCGGGTGATGGTGACGCAGCCGTGGATCGAGGCGCTGCCCGGGCACCCGGTCGTCCGCCAGACCGGGACCTCGCCGGTGGCGGCGCCCGGTGCCGACGTCAGCGTGCTGATGACCGTGCTGGCCCGCTGCGGCGACTCCTATGCGCGGGCCCCCACGGTGCCGGTGCGCACGCTGGACGGCACCGTCCACGCCGTGCCCATCCGCACCGGCGTCGGCCCGCTCGACCTCACCAACGGCTGCCGCCACTAGCGTCGGCCCGGTGCACGCCGTCGCCCTCATCGCCGGCATAGCGGCCGGACCAGCGGCCGAACCAGCGGCCGGACCAGCCGCCGGGTCGGCCGCCGGAATGACCGCGGGATCGGCCGCGGGATCGGCAGGCGGCACCAACCTGCTGCCGCTGCTGGTCCTGGCGGCCCTGGCCGCGCTCGTCGTCTGGCTCGCGGCCCGCGCGGTTCGCCGTCGTCGGGACTTCGGGAGCAGCGCCGACCGGGCCACCTTCGAGACCCTGCACACCGCCTCGCTGGCCGCGCCGAGCCTGCGGGAGGGTCTCACTGCGGCCGGCGCGCAACGATCGTCGCGCCACCTGCGAGCGCTGCTGGGCACCAGGGCGGTGGCACTGACCGACGCCAGCGGACGCACGCTCGCGTGGGACGGCGCGGGGTCGCGGCATGCCGCCCAGGCGGGCCTGCACGCCGACCGCGTGCTGGCCTCCGGCCAGACCGTCGTCCTGTCCGCCGCCGACGTCGAGTGCGACGACCCGGACTGCCCGGTCCGCTCCGCGGTCGTGGCGCCGGTGGTCATCGACGACACCGTGGTCGGCGCGCTGGCCGCGTACGGCCCCTCGACGTCGGCCGGGCTGGTCCGCGCGACCGGCGAGGTCGCGGCCTGGGTCTCTGCACAGGTGGCACTGGCCGAGCTGGACCGGGAGCGGACCCGGGCCATGGAGGCCGAGCTGCGCGCCCTGCGGGCCCAGATCAGCCCGCACTTCGTCTACAACTCGCTCGCCGCGATCGCCTCGTTCGTGCGTACTGACCCCGACCGCGCCCGCGAGCTGCTGCTCGAGTTCGCCGACTTCACCCGCTACGCCTTCCGCCGCGGCGGTGACTTCACCACGCTCGCCGACGAGCTGTCGAACGTGGAGCGCTACCTGGCACTGGAGAAGGCGCGGTTCGGGGACCGCCTGCAGGTCTCGCTCCTGGTGGCGCCGGAGGTGCTGCAGGTGGCGGTGCCCTTCCTCGTCCTGCAGCCCCTGGTCGAGAACGCCGTCCGGCATGGCCTCGAAGGCAAGACGGGAACCGGGCACGTCACCATCACCGCACAGGACGGGGGTGCCCACGCGCTACTTGCCGTCGAGGACGACGGGATCGGCAGCGACCCGGAGGTGGTCCGCGCGGTGCTCTCCGGCGAGTCCTCCGCAGACTCGGTGGGCCTCGGCAACGTCGACGCCCGGCTGCGCCAGGTGTACGGCGACGCGCACGGGCTGGTCGTGGAGACGGCGCCGGGCGCCGGCACCAAGGTCAGCTTTCGCGTCCCGAAGTACGCCGCGGGCGTGAGCGCTCGATAACGCCCTGCGTGACTGCGCGGTTACTGGGGCAAGCGAACCGGGTGATTCCTCACCACCCGGGATAACTACTTGATCTTGGGGGGTAGACGATCTTGTAGACGTCCAGCCAAGGTTTGCCGGGCAGGGTGGGGCCTGACGACTGACAGTGAGGGTTGATGGACCGCATCCGGCTACTGGGTTCCACCGAGGCGTACGTCGGCGGCCGTCGCGTCGCAGGGCGCGACTTCGGCGGCGCCAAGGTCCGGCAGGTGCTGGAGATCCTGGCGCTGACGCCAGGGCGACCCGTCGCCAAGGACCAGCTCGCGGAGCTGATCTGGGAGGGCGCTCCGCCGCCGTCCTGGCTCACGACCCTCGAGGCCTACGTGTCCCAGCTGCGCCGAGCGCTGGCGCCTGACGTCCCGGCCCGCCAGTCGGTCGTGGTCACCACGTCCGGCGGGTACCGGCTGGACGGCGAGCGGGTCAGCGTGGACCTCACCGCCTTCGCGGAG
>DATFPQ010000253.1:0-6988 GCA_035264765.1 Actinomycetales bacterium
TCGCCGGGCTACCGGTACCCCACTCTCGCGGACTCCACTATCCGCTGCCGCCTGACGTGCACGGCAAGCGCCGTGAGGCGACGCGAGCCGGCTTCGTCAGTGAGCGAGAGGCACGTCGGGCGCTCAACGAGGCGCTGGCCGTAGCCAGCCGTGCTGGCTACGTGGAGCCCGACTCGGATGACGGTGGGGGAGTACCTGGACCAGTGGATCGCCGGCAAGGCACGCCTGCGGTCCAACACCCGACGCTCCTATCAGGGGCACATCGACCTTTACCTGAAGCCGGGCCTGGGGCACATCCGCGTCACCCAGCTGCGTGACGTCCACATCGAGCGGCTGTACGCGGCCCTCCCGCTGGTTGGGCGCGCGGCGCCGGGTGACGACGTGCCGGACGAGGTCAGGCGCATCCTCGCCGTGCGTGACCGGACGGATCAGGTGCGCCCGATGGGTGCCACGAGCATCCGCCGCGTGCACGCCACGCTGATGTCCGCGCTGAACACCGCGGTCAAGCGCAAGCTGCTGCCGGCGAACCCCGCGGCGCACGTGGAGCTGCCGACCCGCCGACGGGCGAAGGCCGTCGTGTGGACGGCGGAGCGCATCGCCGTCTGGCAGCGGACCGGGTCCGGCCGGTCGTCGCGGTGTGGACCCCGCAGCAGACCGGCGTCTTCCTCGACGCCGCGGCGGAGCACAGGCGTCGACCTCTCGGGTCGCTCGCTCACCATTACCCAGGAGGTGGTCCAGCTCGGGTGGGAGCTCGAGGTCGGGGCGCCAAAGACCGACACCGGCGCTCGAACCGTCTCGCTGGACGAGGCCAGCGCGGCCGCGCTCACGGCCTGGCGGTTAGCAGGGCGTTATCAGTCGGGCCCCAAAACGGACACAAGGCGCCCACCCGGAAGGGTGAACGCCCTGGTCAGCGGTGGTGCGCCATCAGGGACTCGAACCCCGAACCCGCTGATTAAGAGAACGGAGCCCTCCGTTCCACGCCGTGAGGGGCTGGACCAGTGGTGACCGTTTCCGCTGGTCAGAACGCGTTTGTCGTGCCGCAATTTAGCGGCGCATACAAGGGTGTGCCGGCGGTCGCGTTAGCACGGCGTTGGCAGTCCGAGGCGCCTGAGCGCGGCCACTCTCCCTCGGGGGCGCGGCGATGAGCCGCCCCGCGAAACCCCACGATCGGATGATCCTGCCAACGGCCGAGCCTGCCTCAGGCGAGGTGAGTGGTCACCGGCTGCTGTGCGACGACCGCATCCCGATCCGTGTGTCCCACGACCGGCCGGCGCGTCTACTGGGGTACTGGAACCGACCTGCCCAGTGCCCGGACGGCCGGCACCTGTGGGACGCCATCGTCGCCACCGCGCCGGACGTGCCACCGGATCGTGAGGACGACGATGAGGACGAAGAGCTGCTCCGCTTCCGGCTGGTCCTGACGTGC
Source organism: Actinomycetales bacterium (assembly GCA_035264765.1). Lineage (GTDB taxonomy): Bacteria > Actinomycetota > Actinomycetes > Actinomycetales > Angustibacteraceae > DATFPQ01. The sequence continues at coordinate 1,427 of DATFPQ010000253.1, forward strand.
GTGCGATGCGGCCGCATTGAGCGGCTCGAGGGCGTCATGCACGACGACGGCCGCTGCGGGCCGCGACGAGTCGACCCGGAGCCGCTGCGCGCCGGCGGTCTGCTCGCCCAGCAGGTCGGCGGGGACCGGTATGGCGGCGACTTGACGTCGTGGGCGGTCCACGGCCGGCCGGACCGCGCTCCGATCGGTTGCATCACCTGGGGGAGGGGCCTTCGGAGCCGGCATTACTTCCAGGGCCGGTTCGACGCCTGGCCGGCAGGCCAGGCGGTCGAGGCCGCCACGCCGACGGGCTGCTTGCGCAAGCTCGCCAAGGCCGGCCGGGCCTGTGCCGATGGTGATGTCGCATGAGCGCCCGAAGCAACTCCGTCGACGAGGTCGACGACGGGGGCGTCCTGGTCCTGGAGCAGCACTTCGCGATCGTCCCCGAGTGGGTGCTCGACGCCGAGATCTCAGACGCGGCTCTTCGGCTGTACGCGGTGCTGCTGCGCTACGGCCAGACCTCGGGGCACCGGATGCCCGGTCGCAGGCTGCTGGCCAGCAGGCTGCACAAGCGGTCGCGGGACAGCGTCGACCGGGCGCTCAAGGAGCTCGTCGGGATCGGCGCGGTCCTCGTGCAACATCGCCGTCAGGGTCCGGTCAACCTGACCAACCGATACGTCGTCCGCAGCACGCCGCCGCAGCGGCGTCCGGTCCCGCCGGTCGGCGAGGAGCCGGACGCCGCACGGGATGATGCAATCGCAGCCGCTCCCAGTGCTGACGGCAGCGAGGCGGCAGTCTCGAGGGGTGGCCGCAAATTTGCGGCCACCCCTGGCCGCACGGATGCGGCCACCCTGGCCGCAAATTTGCGGCCCTACCCAAAGGTTCTTACCCAGAAGAAACCACCCCCTCCCCGTCCCCCTCGAGGCACCGGCGACTCACGTGCCCCGGCGGAGCAGGAGCAGCTCCACCAGCTGCTCCACATCGACGACGTCGCCCGGGTCGCCGCCGACTGCCGCGCCGCCCGTGCGCGGCTCGGACAGGCAACCGGACTGTGGACCACGTCAGCGGTCGCCCGGGTTCTGCACCGGTCGGTCGTCGAGCACGGCTGGCCTGCCGAGGCCGCCGTGCCGGCCGTCCTGGCGCTGGCGGCGGATCCGGACACCAGGGGTCCGGGCCGGCTCCCATGCCCAGGGCCGTGGTGGGAGGCGGCCGAGCGTCGTCAGTCGCCGGCCGACTGCGCCTCCAGTCGTGAGGAGCTCGCCCACCTGGAGGCGCGCCTGGCGGAGGCCGACGGCCACCGCGTGCGTGTGCAGCGGCTGGCCCGTGAACAGCTCACCGCCGAAGGGGCCGACCTCACTCGGCTTGGCGTCGCACGCCGAGCGTGCGCGCTGCTCGACCAGCCCCCTGGGAGTCGGGCCTGCTGACTTGGTCGACAGGCGGCTGCGGGGAGCATCGACGTCGCGGGAGCTGAGGATGTGGCCCCGGCATGCGGGACCGGGGGTGACGACCCGGTGCGTGACAGAGCGCCGCGGCGTCTCGCATAGCGCCATACGAGCTGTTACGGCGCGGCCGGACGGACGAAAGGCACTCTCAGCCGACGAGCGGACGTCTCGATCGAACAGCCTCGGGCGAGTGATACGCACGCGGCGGGTCACGATGCGTGTCCAGGGCGGGTAGGCCGACTGGCCACCTCCTCGTCCCCAGAGATCAATGGGTCACTCGCTAGACAATGCGGCGGGCAGGAGGCCTGCCCGGCATGGTCCGATGCACTGGACCGTCGTGCATGCAGAGGTGGTCGTCATCAGATGGTGGCCTCCGACGTCCGGTCGTTCGACCAGTCGAAGCGCGCCTCGCTGAGGCGCGAGTGCCACTGGGGCGGCCGTCCGCCCACACCACGGAGAGCGAAAGCGCCGGCCAGTGCTGAGTCGCAGGGCTGGCCTACACCTTTCACAGTCGGCACACAGGGCCGCCGTCGAGGCTCCAACAACAGCAGGGTCGGCGACCGCACCGACCCGTCCACGAACAAGGAGCAACGACGTGTCTTCCAACAAGCTCAGCCTGACGGTGGGCGCCGTCCTCGCCGCCGGGGGCCTCCTCCTCGGTGGTTCGGCGCTGGCGAACGCAGCCACCGGGACGTCGTCCACCAGCACCGCGAGCACGGCGGGGGGTTACGCCGGCGCCGAGTCGCGCGGGTCGGCGGACACTGCGGTGACCGGCGCCGAGGCGGCCAAGGTCACGGCTGCGGTCAAGGCGAAGGACTCCTCCGTCACGGTCAGCAGCGTCCGCAAGGACCCCGACGGCTCCTACGACGTGCTCGGCACCAAGTCCGGCAGCCAGGTCATGTACGACGTCAGCGCCGACCTGAAGACCATCAGCCAGGGTGGCGGCGGCGGGCACCGCGGCGGCCGTGGCCATGGTGGGTCGGCGGACACTCCGGTCACCGGCGCCGAGGCCGCCAAGGTCACGGCTGCGGTCAAGGCGAAGGATTCCTCCGTCACGGTCAGCAGCGTCCGCAAGGACCCCGACGGCTCCTACGACGTGCTCGGCACCAAGTCCGGCAGCCAGGTCATGTACGACGTCAGCAAGGACCTCAAGACCATCACCGAGAACACCTTCGGGACCGGCCACACCGACGCAGCACCGTCCTCCTCGAGCAGCTCCACCACCTGAACACGCGCTGCCTCCGCCCCGCCCGCGACTCGCGGCCACGACCGAGTGCGGGCGGGGGGAGGAGCCCTCCAGTGAGGACGAGACCCTGTACTCGAGACGCCGAAGTCACAGCGGGTCACACACGGGCCGCTGCCCGGATTGTGTGTAATGCTCCCGCGAGGTCGCATGCCCTCCTCGGTCGTCGCTGTCGACGAGACCTGGTAGGTCCCCCCAGCAGCCGAGCTGCTGCCTGACGATCCACAGCGGACCAGCGTGATGAAGTCCACGAAGGAGCTTGCGGTCGCGGTTGTCGCTGCCTCGGCGGCGGTCTCGACCCTCACCGGATGCGGCTCCGGAGGGGGCACGACATCGTCACCGTCAGCGTCGTCGACCGCCGCCTCATCGACGGGCTCGTCCAGCAGCACGGCCAGCACCTCGTCCGCGCCGGCGACGGCCGGCAGCATCGCGGCGACGGCGCAGGCGTTCGCCGCCACTTCGTGCACAACGGCGGGCGCCACGACAAGCGCCTGACCTCGCTCAACGCCCGTCCTCGCCCGAGCAAGCAGGGCCAGGCCCTGCTCATGGGCGTGGGCGCCGTGGCCGGACGGACGCGTCGGGGGGTGTGGCTTGCGATCTCGGGAGGGCGCGCCCCGGTGGGCTGCCTCAGGATGGGGTCCGTGCCCAGTCCCATGCCCGGCCCCCGCACTGACCTGGCCCCCACCACGGCCGACCTCGCGGGACTGTCCAGCACCGAGGCGGAGGCCCGGCGACGCCGGGGCGAGGGCAACGAGGCGGGCAGCGCCTCCTCACGCAGCTACGCACGGATCGTGCGGACGAACGTCCTGAACCCCTATAACACCATCCTGTTCGTGATCGGCGCCGCGCTGTTGGCGCTGGGCCGATACAGCGACGCGCTGATCAGCGTCTCGATCGGCCTGCTCAACGCCGTGATCAGCGCCGTGCAGGAGATCCGGGCCAAGCGACAGCTCGACCAGCTGCAGCTGCTGGCCCGCAGCGGGGTGGTCGTCGTCCGCGACGGCCAGGACACCGAGGTCTTCCCCGAGGCCGTGGTGCGCGGTGACGTCGTACGAGTCCGTCCCGGCGACCAGCTCGTCGTGGACGGCCCCGTACTCCAGGGGGCGATCGAGGTGGACGAGTCACTCCTGACCGGCGAGTCCGACGCGCAGCTGCGGTCCCCGGGCGGAAACCTGCTGTCGGGCAGCCACTGCGTCGGCGGGGCCGGGCTGCAGCTGGCGCGGGACGTGGGTGCGGCCAGCTACGCCAACCGGCTGACGGCCCAGGCGCGGCGCATCTCGACCGACACTACCCCGCTGCAGCAGCAGATCGGCTTCTGCGTCCGCCTGGTCATGGTGATCGTGATCCTGATGAGCGGGGCGATCCTGCTGCAGGCGGCCCTGGAGGGCCTGTCCGTCCTGCGCGTCGTGCAGACCACGGCGGTGCTCTCGGGCCTGGTCCCCTACGGCCTGTTCTTCCTCATCGTCGTGGCCTACACCGTCGGCGCCGTGGCCTGTTCGCGGCAGGGGGCACTGGTGCAGCGGGTCAACGCCGTGGAGTCGGTGAGTAACGTCGACGTGGTCTGAACCGACAAGACCGGCACGCTGACCACGGGCCGCCTTACCGTGGCCGAGGTGGCACCCGTCGGCGGGCACGACGCCGGCGCGGTCACGGCCGCCCTGGGGACGATGGCGCGCACCACGACCGCAGCCAACCTGACCACCACGGCGCTCGCCGCGCACTTCCCCGGAGGACCGGTGCCGGTCTTCGAGGAGGTGCCGTTCAGCTCCTCGCTGCGCTGGAGCGCGGTGCGCACAACCGGCGCGACGTGGGTGCTCGGCGCGCCGGAGGCCCTGGCCCCCGCCGTGCGCGGGCCCGACGTCACCGCGCAGGTGCAGGCGCGCACCGCGCAGGGGCTGCGGGTCCTGGTCTTCGCGCGGGCAGTCGATCCCACCGCTGCCTTACGCGACTCCGACGGCAGGCCGGCTCTGCCGGCCCTGGAGCCCCTTGCGGTCGTCGCCTTGGCCGACGAGCTGCGCCCGGACGTCCCCGACACCCTCGCCCGCTTCAGCGAGGAGGGCATCGCGCTGAAGGTGCTCTCCGGCGACGACCCCGACACGGTCGCCGCTCTCGCGGCCCGTGCCGGGCTACGGGACACCGAGCCCGTTCACGCCGGCCACCTCGCGCACCTCGACGATGCCGAGCTGGACGCATTGGTCGCGCGAGGAGCCGTCTTCGGCCGGGTGGCTCCGGAGCAGAAGGAGCGCATCGTCGCCTCCCTGCGCCGGCAGGGTCGATACGTGGCCATGGTCGGCGACGGCGTCAACGACGCACGCGCACTCAAGGCCGCGCAGGTCGGGGTGGCCATGCGCAGCGGCAGTGCCGTCACCCGAGACATCGCTGACATCGTCCTCGTCCATGACTCCCTGAGCGCGCTCCTGCCCACCCGCCGGCACGGCCGGCGCATCATCAGCGGCATCGCCATATCCGCTCAGCTGTTCCTTACCCGCGTCGCCACCCAGGCGCTGGTCATCGTCGCGGTCACGATGCTCGGGCTGGGCTTTCCGTACTCCCCCGCCCAGACGGGGCTGACCCTGTTCACCGTTGGCCTGCCCACGATCTTCCTCACGGCCTGGGCCAGGCCCAACGCACCCTACCGGCACCTGCTGATCAACCTGGCCCGGTTCGTTTTGCCCGCTGCCGTGATCACCGCCGGGGCCGGGGTCGGCGTCTACACCCTGCTCTACACCGGCATCACCCACGGGTTCACCGACCCTGCCATCCAAAGCAATATGGTCGCCGAGTTCGAGCAGTACACCGGCCTCACCTACGGCGTCGATGCGAACTTCGAGCAGGCAGCTGCCACCCTGGGCGCCCAGACCGGCCTGTCGACGTTCGTGTCCCTGGCTTCCATTCTGC
>DATFPQ010000254.1:0-3865 GCA_035264765.1 Actinomycetales bacterium
ACCCTGCCCGACAGCACCCTGCCCGACAGCACCCTCCTGCGCGACAGCACCCTGCCCGACAGCACCCTCCTGCGCGACAGCACCCTGCACGACAGCCAACTCCTGCGCGCCAGCCGGCGGCGGCTCTGCCTGCACCGGCGCGCCCGGCACCACACCGCCCGGCCCCGGCTCTACACCACCTGGCCCCGGCTCTACACCACCTGGCCCCGGCTCTACACCACCTGGCCCCGGCTCTACACCAGCTGGCGTCGCCGGGCGGGCAGCGCCGTCGCCGTCGCTCACGAGTCACCGTCCGCGCCGGCATCGGACGTGTCCGTGGCCGGCGCGTCCGGCACCCCAGGCGCCGACCCGCTGGGCGTGTTCTGAGCGGCTCGCTTGGTGCCAGCTGTTCGCTTGGCGGCCGTCTTCGGAACAGCGGTCTTCGTGGCAGCCGTCTTGGTGGCAGCCGTCTTGGTGGCAGCCGTCTTAGTTGCAGTTTTCTTCGTGGCCGCGGCCGCCCGGTCGCCTTCCGGCTGCTGCGCCGCGGTCTTCCTCCCCGCGGTCTGCTTGGTGGCGGCGTTCTTGGCCGCGGCGGTCTCACCAACCGCCTTGCGGGCGGTCGCCTTCTTGGTCGTCGCCTTCTTCGTCGCGGCGCGCTTCACCACGGCCTGGCGCGCAGCCGCCTCGGCGTCCTCCTCGACGGAGTCGCGGCTAATTGCCGGTGCGGGGGGCGGAGGTGGCGGCGCCGGCACACCCGCCTCGACCGCATCGCGGGCTGCCAGTTCACGCTCCAGCTCACGCACGCGTGCATTGGTGGCGGCGAGCTGCGCCTGGAGCTCGGCCTGGTGGCTGAGCCCCATCAACCCGAGGACCGACTCAACCTCGGTCCGCACCACGTCGACCAACTGCGCACGGTTGTTGCGGCTGGCAGCCACCAGCTCGTCCGCCAGGGCGCTGATCTGGGCGGCGACCAGCTCCACCCCGCCGGAGGCGGCGGGGAGCACGCCCGCCGCCGGAGTGGACCCCAGCGCCGACCGCGCCGCCTGCCGGGCCCGCTGCGCGGCCACGTCCGACAACGCGCCGGCCACCTGGAGGTAAGGCTTCAACGACTCGATCACGCGGGTCCTCCCTCGCTCGGCACGGCTGGGCCGCCGTCCGTCCACGCTACCGGGCCGCCGCCAGCCCAGTCGTCCAGGGCCGCAGCGCCAGCTCCGCGGCATTGACGAGATCCGCCGGTGGCACCGCGACGCCCATCCGGTCGGCGCGGTCCCACAGGGCCGCGCACGCTACTCGGACCGCGTCCGACTCCTCGGAATCGCCCGGCAGCTCTGCACCCTCAGCCCCCGCGCGAGATCCGTCCGTCAACCGATCAGCCGCCGACTGGTCCGCGCGGAAGCCGCCGCCAAGCCCGTCCCCGCCCGACCCGCCGCCGTCCAGCCGGTCCCCGGTCCACCCGCCGTCGTCCAGCCGGTCCCCGGTCGAACCGCGGGCGTCCAGCCGGTCCAGCCCGGACTCGCCGCCACCCCGCCCGCCAGCTCCGGACTCGCCGCCATGCCGCCCGCCAGCTCCGAAACCGCCTTCCCCCGGCCCGTCCCCGCCCGAACCGCCGCCGCCCAACGCGTCCGGCCCGAACCCGCCGCCACCCCGCCCAGAATCGCCGAAACCCGTTCCCCGCAGCCGGTCCCCGCCCGAAACGCCGCTGCCCAACCCTTCCCCGCCCGATCCGCCGCTGCCCGGCCGGTCCCGCCCGAACTCGCCGCCGGCAGGCACGGATACGGGAAGCCGGTCGACGACCAGCCGGACGGAGTCTGCGGCGGAGGCCTCGGGACGCTCCCAGAACGCTCGGAAGGCGCGCCCCACCCAGGCGTCGCCCTCACGCCGGGGCGCGGCGTGTGAGCGGTGCAGGCCGAAGAGGTCGGAGGCGAGGTACGTAGGCCGCAGCCGCGGCTCGGCGCGCAGGAGCTCGGGTGCACCGCTGACGCCGGTCAGCACCAGCAGGCTCGGCAGACCGGCCGCATGCGCCCCGGCGATGTCGGTGTCCAGGCGGTCCCCCACCACGAGCGCGCGCCGAGCATTGGTCCGCACGCAGGACTCGTCCATCAGCGGCCGGAACGGCTTACCGGCAACCCTGGGCGTGCCTCCCGTCGTGACCCGGACGACCTCCACGAGCGCGCCGTTGCCGGGCGCCGTACCGCGCGGCGTTGGGATGGTCAGGTCCGTGTTCGTGGCCACCCACGGCAGACCGGCGTGCACCCCAACGCAGGCCTCCAGCAGCATGGTCCAGCTGGTCTCCGGGGCGAACCCCTGCACGACTGCGACCGGCCCGTCCTCCGCGGACGCCACCGGGGTCAGACCCCTGGCCGTGAGCGCCTGCCTGAGCCCCTCACCCCCGACCGCGAGGACCCGGGCACCGGCCGGCAGCTCGGCAGCCAGCATGCTCGCCGCCGCCTGTGCGCTGGTCACTACGTCGGCCGGCTCGGCGTCGATCCCCAGATCGGACAGGTGCCGCGCCACGACGTCGGGCGGCCGGGCAGCGTTGTTGGTCACGAAGGCAAGCCGCGCTCCTGCGCGCCGGGCCAGCGCCAGCGCCTCCGGTGCGCCCGGCACCGCAAGCGGTCCGACGTAGACGACACCGTCGAGGTCCAGCAGCAGGACGTCGTGCTCAGCCACCAGCGGACGCGCGCACGTGCCCCAGCCCGCTCTGAGGGCGTCAGGCACCCGTGCCCTCCTGGGCCTCGCGACGAGCCCGCAGGGTGGCGCGCGCCTGGCGCAGCCGGTCGGCGTACTCGGGACGGTCGGGTCGCATCGTCGCCGCCATCGCCAAGTGCTCAGCGCCCTGCTCGAAGCGATCCACCCGGGTGAGGCTGAGCCCGAGGGCGAAGTGTCCGTAGTGGGAGCCCGGTGACAGGTCGACCAGCCGACCGAACGCCTCCACGGCGCCGCGGAAGTCGCCGGCGTCGTATCGCGCGCGACCCAACGCCTCCCAGGTCGCCGAGGACGCACCCTCAGCCTGCGCCGCGTGCTCCAGCAGCACCGCAGCAGCACCCGGATCGCCACGCTCAAGAAGCTCCGTGCCGCGTTGCCACCACTCGTACGGCCCGCCCTGGGGGACGCCCCCGCCGCCGTCACCGGAGCCCCCGGCGGAGAGGCGGGGGTCGTGGGGACTCGGCATCGTCCCACCGTACGTCCCCGCTCATTGCCCCCGCGACCCGGCCGCGCCGATCCGGCGCAACTGCGTCACCTCCACCTCGTAGCGGCTCGAGGCCCCGGACGGGGTACGCCAGAAGCGGCGGCGGAGGCTACCGGTCAGATCGACGAGGGAGTCCTCGGGCAGACGCAGGACCCGGCGCCGCAGGATCCGGGTCCACACGGCGCAGTCCAGCGTGTCCACGCCTCCACCGGCGCGCGCGACGACCACGCGCGCCACCACGACGACGTCGCCGCTGGGCAGCGTCCGTTCCTCACCCCCGACCCATCGACCCCGCAGGTGGACCTCGTTCACCGCCTCGCCGTCAGACGTCTGGCTCGCTTGCACGGTCGCCACGCCAACCTCCGCCGTCGTCGTCCCACCGAGGACGTCGCCGTACCTCGGCATGCGCACCGGTCAGACTGACCGGTGCGCCCAGGGTCGCGCCGCCACCGTGAGGCCGGTACGGGCTGACACGAAGCTGTGGACGGTGGGACGGGCCGTCGAGGCTGTGGACAGCGTCTGGCGAAGCGATCCACAGGCCAGTTGGGGTCGGCGCCTAGGGCGCGCTCCCCTCCTCGGACCCATCGTCCGGCGTGCCAGCGGATCCGGCGTCCGCAGCAGCCTGGTCGACCGGAGTGCCGTCCTGCGCCGCATCTTCGGCGTCCTTGGCCTCGGCCCGGTCCTCGACCCGGTCCT
>DATFPQ010000255.1:0-21164 GCA_035264765.1 Actinomycetales bacterium
ACCGAGACCGGCGTGCCCCTCAGCGCCGGCCTGGCCCGCCGGCTGGCCTGCGACGCCACCGTGATCCCGATGGTGCTCGGGTCGGCGTCCGAGCCGCTGGACGTGGGCCGGGCCACCCGGCTGATTCCCCCGGCGATCCGGCGGGCGCTGATCGCCCGCGACCGCGGCTGCGCCTTTCCCGGCTGCCGGCGACCACCGCGCTGGTGCGACGCCCACCACATCCAGCACTGGTCCGACGGCGGGCCGACGTCCCTGGTGAACCTGGTGCTGCTCTGCGACTTCCACCACGACGTGATCCACCACAGCCAGTGGACCGTCACGATCACCCACGGGCGGCCCGTCTTCACCCCGCCGGCCTGGCTCGACCCCACCAGGTCACCCCGCGGACCCACCGACCCCCAAGCCGCCTGAGCGCCGCCTGAGGCGAGGCGGACGGCGCGAGTCGCTAGCTCGAGGCTTCTTCGCCAGTTGACGCCAAGCGCAGGCACGCGCGGGGCGCGGATTGCGTCAAGCGAGAAGTCGGGCGGCCAGCGCGCGGTGCTGCAGCCCAGCAGCGGAACCGTTGTCTCCTAGGCGGAGGCACCAAACTGCGGCCGCCCGGGCGATGCACAGACCCAAGCGACAGAGCGGGACCTCAACGACACAGTAGACGTCAGCGCAGGAGCCAAGAAGCGCAAGAAGAGCGGAGGCTGACGGTTGCCCTTACCCGACGGCAGCCGCCACGTGCACCACCAGCCGGTCCAGCGGAACGGCGACCTGCCCCGACATCAGCGAACGCGCCCAGCAGCGCAACCAGAGCGGAGGAGGACGACTGCCCTCACCCGACGGCAGCCGCCACGTGCACCACCAGCCGGTCGAGCGGAACGGCGACCTGCTCCCCCGACGTCAGATCCTTCACCTGAGCCTCCTCGGCCGCCAGGTCGCGCTCCCCCAGGACCACGGCGTATCGGGCGCCGGACCGGTCCGCCGCCTTCATCGAGCCCTTCATGCCGCGGTCGCCGTAGGCCAGGTCGGCCCGCACGCCGGCATCCCGAAGGCCGGCGAGAAGAACGACCAACCGAGCCTTGGCCGCCGGGCCCAGCGCGACGCCGAAGACGTCCACCCGCCCGGACGGAGCCAGGTCCAGCCCCTCGGCCTCGCACGCCAGCAGGCTCCGGTCGACACCGAGCCCGTACCCGACGCCCGGCGCCGCGGGGCCGCCGATCGACTCGACCAGACCGTTGTAGCGCCCGCCGCCGCCGATCGACGCCTGCGCACCGAGCCGACGGTGGGTGAGCTCGAACGTCGTGCGGGTGTAGTAGTCGAGCCCGCGCACCAGGAACGGGTCGTACAGGTAGGCCACACCCATGGACTCCAGCAGTGAGCGGACCGTGGCGAAGTGCTCAGCGCAGTCCTCGCACAGGTGGTCCGGCGGCAGCGGCGCCCCTTCGAGCTGGGTACGGACCTCCGGACGCTTGTCATCTAGCACCCGAAGCGGGTTCAGCGCGGTACGCGCGCGCGTCGCCTCGTCCAAGTCGAGGCCGTCGAGAAACCGGACGAGTAGCGAGCGATAAGCCGGACGGCAGCGCTCGCAGCCGAGCGAGGTCAGCCGCAGGTCGTAGTCGGTGAGCCCCAGGCGGCGCACACCCTCGTCGGCAACCGCCACCACCTCGGCGTCCAGCGCCGGATCGTCCACTCCCACGGCTTCGATGCCGACCTGGACGTGCTGCCGGTAACGACCGGACTGCGGCTGCTCGTAGCGGAAGTTCGGGCCTGTGTACCAGAGCTTGACCGGCAGCTGCCCCTGCAGCAGGCGGTGTTCGACGACGGCGCGCATGACGCCCGCCGTTCCCTCGGGGCGCAGCGTCAGCGAGCGGCCGCCGCGGTCCTCGAACGTGTACATCTCCTTGCTGACGACGTCGGTGCTCTCGCCGACGCCTCGCTGGAACAACGCCGTGTCCTCGAACATCGGTGTCGCGACGTAGCCGTACCCCGCGCGGCGGGCAGCGTCGGCATACGTATTGGTGACCTGCGCGAAGGCCTCCGAGCGTGGAGGCAGCAGGTCGTAGGTGCCCTTGGGCGCCGACAGCACGCCGGTGCGTCCGGCGTCCTCGACCGTCGGTTCCGGCGTGCGTTCTGGCGTCTGGTCGGTGGTCTTGCTCATGCGTGCGGTCCTCGTCAGGTTCGGGTGGCTGCGGTCACGACGCCCGAAGCTCCCGCAGGTACGGGTTCGAGGCGCGCTCGCGGCCGATGGTCGTGGCGGGTCCGTGGCCGGGGAGCACCAGCGAGTCGTCCGGTTGGGTCAGGACGCGCTCGCGCAGCGACCGCTGCATGGCGGCGGGGTCACCCCCCGGCAGGTCGGTGCGTCCGATGCTCCCCGCGAAGAGGACGTCGCCGCTCAACAGCGTGCGTGAGACGTCCTCGCCGGTCGGCATGCCCTCGGGCACACCGGGCAGGGCGAACATCACCGACCCGGCGGTATGGCCGGGCGCGTGGACCACGTCGACCCGCAACCCCGCCAGCTCGAGCGGCGTGCCCTCGCCGATCTCCACGACGTCGTCCGGCTCGGACCAGGTGGCCACCCGCCCGAACTGCTGCTCCAGCATCGCCAGCAGTCCGGACGACGCGAACTCGGCCAACGGGTCGACCAGCCGCTCGCGGTCCTGGGAGTGCACGTACGCCGCGACGCCGTGGGCGCCGCAGACGGGAGTCACCGAGAAGGTGTGGTCGAGGTGCCCGTGGGTCAGGAGCACCGCGGCGGGCCGCAGCCGGTTCTCGCGCAGCACCTCGGCGAGCTGGTCGACAACCTCGATGCCCGGGTCCACGACCAGACACTCTGCGCCCGCACCCTGAGCGACCACATAGCAGTTGGTGCCGAAGACGGCGCTCGGGAAACCTCTGACCAGCACTCGGGTGAGCCTACCGGGCGACTTCGACGGAACCGTGGGAGGTTCGGTTCCGGACGACGACAGGGGGGCTTGTCGGGTTCCTGCCTAGACTGGCGCCTCCGGAGCAGCAGCCGCGCGACCAGGAGGACAGGCGTGCCGATCCAGCGTGACCGCGAGCGGGCCAAGCGGCGCTACAACAAGCGCCTGGCGGCCAGCCAGGCCCGCGCGCAGCGAGCGCGCCGCAACCAGCAGGTCGCGGCCGCGGTCCTCGGCGTCTTCCTGGTGGTCGGTGGGATCTTCGCGCTCAGCCAGCTGATGGACGATCCGTCGAGCGGCACGACCGCCACGGCCGGCAGCAGCGCCTCCGCGAGTGCAACGCCGAGTCCGTCCAGCAGCCCGACGTCGACCAGGAGCGCGAAGCAGTACGCCAAGGCGCCGGCCAAGTCGCTCGCCCAGGGCAAGACCTGGGACGCGACGGTCCGCACCAACCGGGGCACGCTGTCGCTGGAGCTGTACGGCGACAAGGCACCGCAGACCGTGTCCTCGTTCGTCTTCCTCGCTCGTGACAAGTACTACGACGGCAGCCCCTGCCACCGGATCACACTGTCGAAGCCCCTGCAGGTGCTCCAGTGCGGCGATCCGACCGGTAGTGGCAGCGGTGGCCCCGGTTACTCGTACGGCATCGAGAACGCCCCGGCCGACGGCAAGTACCCGGCCGGCACGCTCGCGATGGCCCGGACGTCGGACCCGAACAGCAATGGCAGCCAGTTCTTCATCACCTACGGCGACAGCACGCTGGATCCGGCGGGCGGCGGGTACTCGATCTTCGGCAAGGTCACCAAGGGTCTGGACGTGCTCACCGCGGTCGCCAAGCAGGGCACCGCGGATGGCGGGACCGACGGCGCACCCAAGAACCCCGTCACGATCACGAGCATCACGGTGGAGTCACGATGAGCGACGAGACCACTCCGGCGCCGCGGCCGACGCCCGCGAGCGTCCCGAAGCCCGGACCACGGCCCGGTCCGGTGCCGCGGCCCGTCCCGCACCCGGCGCCCGCGGCGGGGCGCCCAGGCGTCCCCGCGCCGCCGCACTCCGTGGGGACCGTGACCGCCGGCCCGCAGGCGTCCGAGGAGGCCAAGCGGTTCGGCCGGGTGGCCGAGGACGGAACGGTCTTCGTCCGGACGCCGGACGGCGAGCGAGCCGTCGGCTCCTACCCCGGTGCGTCGCCGGACGAGGCGCTCGCCTACTTCGGCCGCAAGTACGACGAGGTGGTCGCGCAGGTCGAGCTGTTCGAGCGCCGGCTCACCGCGACGGACGTCTCGGCCAGCGAGGCGCAGTCCGGCATCGCGACGCTGCGCGAGGCGGCCCGTGACCTCAACGCGGTCGGCGACCTGGCCGCACTGGACGCCCGCATCCAGGCCCTGGAACCGGTCGTGGAGAAGCGCCGCGCCGAGGCCGACGCGGCCCGCGCCCGTGCCCGTGACGAGGCCCGCGCACGCCGTACCGCCCTGGTGGAGGAGGCGGAGGCGCTCGCCGCCGTGCCGGCGGAGCGGACCCAGTGGCGCGCGGACGGCCAGCGGATGAAGGACCTCTTCGAGCAGTGGCGCTCCGAGCAGCGTGGCGCCACCCGCCTCGACCGCCGCTCCGAGGACGAGCTGTGGAAGCGGTTCAGCCACGCCCGGACGGCGTTCGACCGCAAGCGGCGCCAGCATTTCGCCCACCTCGACCAGCAGCAGGAGGAGGCGAAGGCGACCAAGACCGCCCTGGTCAAGGAGGCCGAGGCGCTGCAGTCGTCCACCGACTGGGGCGCCACCGCGGCGACGTACAAGCGGCTGATGGACCAGTGGCGAGCCGCGGGCCGGGCCAACCGCAAGGACGACGACGAGCTGTGGAACCGGTTCCGGTCGGCGCAGGACGCCTTCTTCGCAGCGCGGCACGCCGTGCAGGCCGAGCAGGATGCCGAGTTCACCGCCAACCTCGCGGTCAAGGAGGCCCTGCTCGCCGAGGCCGAGGCGCTGCTGCCCATCACCGATCTCGCTGCCGCCAAGGCGGCGCTGCGCGGGATCCAGGACCGCTGGGAGGCCGCGGGCAAGGTGCCCCGCGCCGACATGGAGCGGGTGGAGCGCCGGATGCGCGCCGTCGAGCAAGCGGTTCGCGACCGCGAGGACGAGCGCTGGAAGCGCAACAACCCTGAGGCCCGCGCCCGCGCACAGTCGGCCGTCGACCAGCTCGAGGCGGGCATCGCCGACCTCGGGGCGGACCTCGAGCGGGCCAGAGCGGCCGGGAACCAGCGCCGGGTCGCTGACATCGAGCAGTCCCTCACCGCCCGGCGGGAGTGGCTGGAGCAGGCGCGCCGCGCGCTGAGCGACTTCGGCGGCTAGCGCCCGGCTCGGCCGGACCCACGCACCGACCCGGCTTAGGCGCGCTGAGCTCTGCCGGTCCTGTGAGCCGACCGGGCTCGGCCGGCCCTATGAGCCAACGGGGCTCGGCTTGCCGCCGGCCATCCGGTAGACGTCGAAGACGCCGTCGATCCGGCGTACGGCGGCCAGCACGTGCCCGAGGTGCGTGGGGTCGCCCATCTCGAAGGTGAAGCGCGAGATCGCCACCCGGTCGCGCGTGGTCTGCACGCTGGCCGACAGGATGTTGACGTGGGCGTCCGAGAGCACCCGGGTGACGTCGGAAAGCAGACGGGCGCGGTCGAGCGCCTCGACCTGGATCTGCACGAGGAACACCGTCGCCGCCGACGGCGCCCACTCCACCTCGACGATCCGGTCCGGCTCGGCCCGCAGGCCGCTGACGTTGGAGCAGTCCTCGCGGTGCACGGACACGCCGCTGCCCCGGGTGACGAACCCGATCACCGGGTCGCCGGGGACCGGCGTGCAGCAACGGGCCAGCTTGACCCAGAGGTCGTCGACTCCCTTGACCACGACGCCGGGGTCGCCGCTTCGGGGACGGCGCGCGGGCGCGGTCGGGATGGTCGCCTCGGCGAGGTCCTCGCTCGTGCCCTCCTCGCCGCCGAGCGACTGCACCAGCTTGGCCACGACGCTCTGCGCCGAGACGTGCCCCTCCCCGATGGCCGCGTACAGGCCGCTCACGTCCGCGTAGTGCAGCTCGGTGGCGAGCACGGTCAGCGACTCATGGGACATCACCCGCTGGATCGGCAGGTGCTGCTTGCGCATCACCTTGGTCAGCTCGTCCTTGCCCTGCTCCACCGCCTCCTCGCGGCGTTCCTTGCTGAACCACTGACGGATCTTGTTGCGGGCCCGGGGGCTGCGGACGAAAGTCAGCCAGTCGCGGCTCGGCCCCGCGGATGCCGCCTTGGATGTCAGCACCTCGACGACGTCGCCGTTCTCCAGCGTGCTCTCCAGCGGCACCAGCCGGCCGTTGACCCGGCCGCCGATGCAGCGGTGCCCGACCTCGGTGTGGACGGCGTACGCGAAGTCAACCGGTGTCGACCCGGCGGGCAGCGCGACGACGTCGCCCTTGGGGGTGAAGACGTACACCTCGCGGGCGTTGATCGCGAACCGCAGCGAGTCCAGGAACTCGCCCGGGTCGGCCGTCTCACGCTGCCAGTCCAGCAGCTGACGCAGCCAGGCCATCTCGCCCGTGGGCCCCGCGTCCCCGCGGTCCGATCGCCCGGTGGTCCCTGGCTGCTCCTTGTACTTCCAGTGCGCGGCCACCCCGAACTCGGCCCGCCGGTGCATGTCGAAGGTGCGGATCTGGATCTCGACCGGCTTGCCGCCGGGCCCGATGACCGTCGTGTGCAGCGACTGGTACATGTTGAACTTGGGCATCGCGATGTAGTCCTTGAACCGGCCGGGCACCGGGTTCCATCGCGCGTGCAGCGCACCGAGCGCCGCGTAGCAGTCGCGCACCGAGTCGACGAGCACCCGTACCGCGACCAGGTCGTAGATGTCCTCGAAGTCGCGGCCGCGGACGATCATCTTCTGGTAGATCGAGTAGTAGTGCTTGGGCCGGCCGGTGACCGTCGCCCGCAGCTTCGCGGCCCGCAGGTCGCCCGTCACCTGCTCGCGGACCGTGGCCAGGTACTCCTCGCGGGCGGGGGCGCGCTCGGCCACGAGCCGGACGATCTCGTCGTAGACCTTCGGGTACAAGGTGGCGAAGGAGAGGTCCTCCAGCTCCCACTTGATCGTGTTCATGCCCAGCCGGTGCGCCAGCGGGGCGTAGATCTCGAGGGTCTCCCGCGCCTTGCGCTGCGCGGACTCCACCGACACGTACCGCCAAGTGCGCGCGTTGTGCAGGCGGTCGGCGAGCTTGATCACCAGCACCCGGATGTCGCGGGCCATCGCCACGACCATCTTGCGCACCGTCTCGGCCTGCGCCGCGTCGCCGTACGTCACCTTGTCGAGCTTGGTGACGCCGTCGACCAGCATCGCGACCTCGTCACCGAAGTCCCGGCGCAGCTCGTCCAGCGTGTAGTCGGTGTCCTCGACCGTGTCGTGCAGCAGCGCGGCCGCGAGCGTGCCCTCGGTCATGCCCAGCTCGGCCAGGATGGTCGCGACCGCGAGCGGGTGCGTGATGTACGGGTCGCCGCTCTTGCGCAGCTGCCCTTGGTGGTGGCGGTCGGCCACCTCGTAGGCCCGCTCGAGCAGACTGACGTCGGCCTTCGGGTGCGTGGACCGGACCGCGCGCAGCAGCGGCTCGAGCACCGGGTTCACCGCCGGGCGGGTGCCACCGAGGCGGTTCAGCCGGGCGCGCACACGCCGGCCGGCGGTGATGGGCTCCGCGGCCGCCGGGGCCGGTGTGCCGGCAGGCGGCGCACCCGTTCCCGTGCGGACCGAGTCAGCCATGGGCACCTCCCACCATGCGGGCGCAGTGCCTCGCGCCCTCCATTCTACGGACAGGTGCGACCCCTCGGCGCTACACGGTCACCAGGCTATGGACGGATCTGCCGGCCAGCCGCTCGCGCCCGGCCAGGAAGCCGAGCTCCATCAGCACCGCCACCTCGATTACCTGGGCCCCGGCGCGCTCCACCAGGTCGCACGACGCCTCCGCCGTTCCGCCGGTGGCCAGGACGTCGTCCAGGACGACGACCCGCTGGCCAGGACGGAAGGCGTCGGACTGAACCTCGATCGACGCGGTGCCGTACTCCAGCTCGTACGTTCCGGTCAGCGTGGCGCCAGGCAGCTTGCCGGCCTTGCGCACCGGCACGAACCCGATCCCCAGCGCCACGGCCAGCGGGGCGGCGAGCACGAAACCGCGGGCCTCGATGCCGACGGCCGCGTCGACTCGCCCGGCATAGCGCTCGGCGAGCGCCTCGATCACCGTCCCCAGCGCCGGGCCGTCCGCCAGCAGCGGCGCGATGTCCTTGAACAGGACGCCCGGCGTCGGGAAGTCCGGGACGTCCCTGATGTGCTTCAGCAGCAGCCGCTCGAGTTCGGCCTGCGCCGTCACCGTCGCTTGCTCCGCGAGCCACGGCGGGGCTGGTTGCGCGGCCCGGTCGCCCGGCGGCCCGCGGCGGTGGCTCCCCGCGCCGGCGCCGCTGGGCGCGCGCGCGGCGCGGCATCGACCGCCGCGCCGCCCTCGGGGCCCTCGGCGGAACCGTCGCCCGGGCGGTCGAGGACGGCCGTGGCGGTACCGCCGCGACGACGCTGCGGCTGGGCGGCACCGGCGGGCGCCGCCCCCTCCGCGCGCTTGGCGAGCACGCGGCGGCGCAGCGTCTTCATCTCCGGCTCACGCTCGCGCAGGTCCGCGAGCAGCGGGGTGGCGATGAACACCGACGAGTACGTGCCGACGGCGATGCCGACGAACAGGGCCAGCGACAGGTCCTTCAGCGTGCCGGCCCCGAGCAGGAAGGCCCCGATGAACAGGATCGCGCCCACCGGCAGCAGCGCCACGACCGAGGTGTTCACCGAGCGCACCAGCGTCTGGTTGAGCGCCAGGTTGGCGGCCTCCGAGTAGGTCCTGCGGGTCTGGCCGGTGATGCCGGCCGTGTTCTCTCGCACCTTGTCGAAGACGACGACCGTGTCGTACAGCGAGTACCCGAGGATCGTCAGGAAGCCGATCACGGAAGCCGGGGTGACCTCGAAGCCGATCAGGGCGTAGATCCCGACCGTGATGAGCAGGTCGTGGATCAGTGCCGCGAGGGCGGCGACCGCCATCTTCCAGGTGCGGAAGTACACCGAGATCACGAGCGCGACGAGGGCGAGGAACACGATCAGGCCGATCAGCGCCTTCTGCGACACCGTCTTGCCCCAGGACGGCCCGACGTAGGACGCCGTCACGTCGTCGACCGCCACGCCGTACGCCTTGGCCAGCGAGCCACGCACCTGGTCGGTCTGCCGGTCGCTCAGCTTGTCGGTCTGCACCCGCATCGAGTCGGTGCCGACCTGGGCCACCTTGGGCGCGGCCCCCGAGACGACGTCGGTGACCGCCCGGACGCCCGGCAGGTCGGAGGTCGTCTTGGCGCCGCTGATGCGGAACTCCGACCCGCCCGTGAACTCCAGGCCCAGGGTGAGCCCGCGGAAGCCGAGCGCCGCGATGGAGAGAAGCAGGAAGACCGCCGAGATGGCGTACCAGGTCTTCTGCCGGCCGACGATGTCGACCGAGGTCTCGCCGGTGTAGAGCCGGTTGCCGAGGCTGGCGAAGGACCCCATCACGCCTCCTGGTGGGTCGGGGCGGACTGGGACCCGCTGCGCGCGGCGTCGGGCTCGACGTCGGGCTCGACCTCGGCCGGC
The DNA here is from genome assembly GCA_035264765.1 of Actinomycetales bacterium. Taxonomy (GTDB): domain Bacteria; phylum Actinomycetota; class Actinomycetes; order Actinomycetales; family Angustibacteraceae; genus DATFPQ01. The sequence continues at coordinate 9,566 of DATFPQ010000255.1, forward strand.
TCCTCTTCGTCCGCCTCGCCGCGGGCCTTACGCGCGGCGGCGGCCCGGCGGGACGCGATGGTCCCAAGGTTGGCCTTGACGCCGATAGGCGCGCGGACGGTGCTGCCGAGCCGCTGCGGGTCGAGGCCGGAGAACCGGTGACCCTGGCCGAAGAACTTCGTGCGGGCGAGCAGGGTGAGCATCGGGTGGGTGAACAGGAACACCACGACGATGTCGACGATGGTGGACAGGCCCAGGGTGAACGCGAACCCGCGCACCCCGCCCGCCGCGAGCAGGTAGAGGACGAGTGCGGCCAGGAAGTTGATCGCGTCGGCGGCCAGGATGGTGCGGCGGGCCCGCTCCCATCCGGTCTCGACCGCCGCCCGCAGGCTGCGGCCCTCGCGCACTTCGTCTCGGACCCGTTCGAAGTACACGATGAACGAGTCGGCCGTCACACCGATCGACACGATCAGACCGGTGATGCCGGCGAGGGTGAGCCGCAGGCCCTGCGTGTTGCCGAGCAGCACGACCAGGCCGTAGGTGAGGATCGCCGCCACGATGAGCGAGAACACCGTCACCAGGCCGAGGGCGCGGTACTGGATCAGCGAGTAGAGAACGACGAGGACCATGCCGATCAGACCGGCCAGCAGGCCGCGCTGCAGCTGCTCCTTACCGAGCAACGGGCTGATCTGCTGCTCGGTCTGCGTGGTGAACGACAGCGGCAGCGCGCCGTACTTCAGCTGGTTGGCCAGCGTGGTGGCGGACGCCTGCGTGAAGCTGCCGGTGATCGACGCCTGCCCGCCGGTGATCGGCTCGTTCGCGGACGGCGCCGAGATCACCAGGTTGTCGAGCACGATCGCGAACTGGTTCTGCGGCGGCTGCAGCGAGTACAGGCGGGTCGTGCTCTCGCGGAACTTGCGTGAGCCGTCGCCGTCGAACTGCAGCCGCACCTCCCAGACGTTGGTGGTGGAGCCGTTCGGGCCCGGCTGCAGGCCGGCGGTGGAGTCGGAGATGTCGGTGCCGCTGACCTCGACCGGCCCGAGGATGTACTTCACCGAACCGTTGTTCTCACAGGCGACGACCGGCTTCTTCGGGTCGTCGACCCGGGACTGCAGCGCGGTCCGGTCGACACAGTTCTGAGCGGTGAACTCCTGCTGCAGGGCCGGTGTGACCTGCGAGAGGTCGCTGGGGTTGGCCGGCTGCTGAGCCGGGGTCGAGGGACGCGGGGTCGCCGAGGCCGAGGGGGACGGCGTCGCGGAGGGCGTCCCGGCGGCGGTGCCGGCCGACGTGCTCTTCAGCAGAGCGGGCGGCACAACTCCCTGGTCCGAGCTGGCGGTCGGGGACGCCGAGGGCCGGCCGCCGGGGGACGCCGGAGCGGTGGCGCGGGCCGACGGGGAGTTGGTGGCCGAAGGCTTGGCGGACGGCGTGGCCGATCCGGAGGGCGTCGGCGTCGCAGGGGGCTGGGCGCCGCCCGGCGCCGCAACCAGCACCGGGCGGAACTGCAGCTGCGAGGACTGCTTGATCAGGTCACGCTGGCGCTGGTCGATCTTGCCGGGCACCGACACGACGACGTTGCGGCCGCCCTCGGTGGTGATCTCGGACTCGCCGACACCGGTGCCGTTGATCCGCTGCTGGATGATGTCGACCGACTGCTGCAACAGCTGCGGCGTCACGTTGCCGCCGTTCTGCAGCACCGGCTCGAGGACGATCTGGGTGCCGCCCTCGAGGTCGAGGCCGAGCCTGGGCGCCCACGACCCGCCCTCCCGCCAAGTGGCGGTTGCCGCCACGGCGGCGAACAGCGCCACCGTCAGCAGCAGCAGAGCGAGCAGCGAACGGCCTGGGTGGCTGCGCCTGCTGGGTCCGGCCACGTCAGCTCCTGGGGTTCTGGTCGCCCGGTCGCGCCGGGTGCCCCGGCTCGCCGGGAGCGGTGGAGGTCGGGCCCGCGGCGTCGTTGCCCGACGTCGGACCCTCAAAGCCGGCGTCCGGCAGCGCCCGGGCGCCGGCGTTCGGGCCGGCTTCCGGCAGGTAGCCGCGAGCGCCCTCGGCCACCACCCCGCCGATGGCGCGGCGGTCCCAGCGGACCCGCTGGCCCGGACCGGGCTCCAGCACCACGACGGCGTCGTCGAGCTCGACGACCCGGGCGAACATGCCGGAGGTGGTGACGATCTGCTGACCTGGCTGCAGCGACGCCTGGAGCTGCTCGGCGGCCCGCTGCCGCTTGCGCTGGGAGGTGAACATCAGCACCAGCAGCAGCACGGGCAGGGCGAACAGGATCAGTTCCACGCGGTCGGTTCCTTCCTCGCCGGCCAGGCCGGATGTGGGGTTGGGTGCCGGCCGTCGCCTGCACGCGACGCCCCGGCCCTCGAGTCTAGGTGACCCACCGTACGTAGCCAAAGGTGCTCCGAGGCGCGGACGGACCGGCGGGTCCGTGCTGCGTCCGGCCGGGTCCTCGACCGGCTCCTCGACCGGGTCCTCGACCGGGTCCTCGAACCGGGGTGCGGGTCAGCTCGGCTCGTCGCCCGCGTCCGCCTCGGCGAACCGCCCGCCGGACTCCTCCGGCACGATCGGCAGCGGCAGCTGACCGGCTGCGGCGGCGCCTCGGGGCGGGGTGAGCCCCAGGTGCTCCCAGGCCGCCGGCGTGGCCGCGCGCCCGCGCGGCGTGCGCAGCAGCAGCCCCTCGCGAACCAGGAAGGGCTCGACCACGGTCTCGACCGTCTCGGTCTCCTCCCCCACCGACACGGCCAGCGTCGCCAGCCCGACCGGACCACCGCCGAAGCGACGGCAGAGCGTGTCGAGCACGGCCCGGTCCAGCCGGTCGAGGCCGCGCGCGTCGACGTCGTACAGCGCCAGGGCGGCACGGGCGGCGGGGCGGTCGATCCGACCCTGCCCGTGCACCTGGGCCCAGTCGCGCACGCGCCGCAGCAGCCGGTTGGCGATCCGCGGCGTGCCGCGCGAGCGTCCGGCGATCTCCGCCGAGCCGTCGTCGTCCAGCTCGATGCCCAGCAGCCCGGCGGAGCGGTGCAGCAGCAGGTCGAGCTCGTCGGCGGTGTAGAAGTCCAGGTGCCCCGTGAAGCCGAACCGGTCGCGCAGCGGCGCCGGGAGCAGGCCGGCCCGCGTCGTCGCGCCGACCAGCGTGAACCGCGGGAGCTCCAGCGGGATCGCCGTGGCACCGGGACCCTTGCCGACGACGACGTCGACCCGGAAGTCCTCCATCGCCAGGTAGAGCATCTCCTCGGCCGGGCGCGACATCCGGTGGATCTCATCGAGGAACAGCACCTCCCCCTCGGTGAGCGAGGAGAGAATCGCCGCCAGGTCGCCCGCGTGCTGGATCGCCGGCCCGCTGGTGACCCGCACCGGGACCCCCAGCTCGGCGCCGACGATGAGCGCCAGGGTGGTCTTGCCCAGGCCGGGAGGTCCGGACAGCAGGATGTGGTCCGGCGGCGACCCGCGCCGCTGCGCGGCCTGCAGCACCAGGTCGAGCTGGTCGCGCACCCGCGCCTGGCCGATCAGGTCGGCCAGCCGGCTGGGGCGCAGCGCCCCCTCGGCCGCGCGCTCGTCCAGGTCGGCGTCCGTCGCCACGACGCGGGCGGTCAGGTCGTAGGAGCCGTCGCCCGCCTGCTCGTCCGCGCTCATGCGCGGCCCAGCCGCTGCAGGGCCGCGCGGAGCACCGCGGGAACGTCAACCGGCTCACCGTCGGGGGGCGCCACGTCGTCCACGGCCGCGTCCGCCGCCTTGGCCGCCCAGCCCAGTCCGACAAGCGCCTCGCGCACCTGTCCGCGCCAGCTGTCGTCGTCCTCCGGCTTCGGCGTCTCCGGCGTCCCCGTGCCAGTGCCCGGCAGCCCGATCCGTCCCTTGAGCTCCAGGGCCATCCGCTGTGCGCCCTTGAGCCCCACGCCGGGCACCTTGCGCAGGGCCACGAGGTCGTCGGTGGCGACGGCGCGGCGCAGCGCCTCGGGCTCATGGACCGCCAGCATGGCGAGGGCCAGCCGGGGGCCGATGCCGGACACCGTCTGCAGGATCTCGAACGTGGCGCGCTCGTCGTCGTCCGCGAACCCGAACAGGGTCAAGGAGTCCTCGCGGACCACGAGCGAGGTGGCCAGCCGCACCGGCTCGCCCACCCGCATGCCGGCCAGCGTCCGCGGGCTGGCGTGCACGAGCAGCCCGACTCCCCCGACCGTGACGACGACGCCGTCCAGGCGGAGCGCAGCGACCGGGCCGCTCACCGAGGCGATCACCGGCGCACCCCCGCGCGAACCGCGGACCGGCTGGCGGCAACGGCCTGTTCGATCCGGGCCGCCGCGGGACCGCGCCACACGTGGCAGATGGCCAGCGCCAGTGCGTCGCTCGCGTCGGCCGGCCGCGGCGCGGCGTCCAGCCGAAGCACGCGCATCACCATGGCGGCCACCTGGTCCTTGTCGGCGCGGCCGTTGCCGCTCACCGCGGCCTTGACCTCGCTCGGGGTGTGCAGCGCGACGGGCAGCCCCCGTCGCGCAGCGACCAGCATGGCCACCGCCGCGGCCTGCGCGGTGCCCATCACCGTGCGCACGTTCTGCTGGCTGAAGACCCGCTCGACCGCCACCGCGTCGGGTTGCGTGCGGTCCAGCCAGGCCTCGAGCGCCCGCTCCACCGCGAGCAGCCGGGCGCTCACGGCCGTGTCGGCAGGGGTCCGCACGACACCGACGTCGACGAGGTGCAGCTCCCGGCCGGGAGCGCCGTCCACGACGCCCACCCCACACCGCGTGAGTCCGGGGTCGACGCCCAGCACCCGCACCCTCGACCTCCTGACGCCCTGCCTCGACTGTGACGGGCTGCCTCGACGGCCCGCTCCACAGGCGAACACGTGTTCGGCCACGCTACACAGCCGCGGGCCGGGAGCCGGCTAGGCACGCCGTCACAGTCGACAGGCCGCCATCCTGAGGTTCACACTTCAGCCATGCCTGCGAGCGCGCGACCGTCGACCGGCCGGGACCAGGCCGACGGCGTCCCGGCGCGCGACTACCGGCGGTTGCCCGAGAGTCCCTCGCCGGAGCAGTGGTTCATCAGCCAGGACGTCCGAGCCGTCGACCCCGGTCCACAGCGGTTCGACTACAGCGAGGACGCCGGCATCGTTCTGCGGTACCTCGCGGGCGGCTAAGCCCGGACGGACGCTCAGGCCTCGACCGACTCAGGCCTCGACCGACTCCAGGACGTCGTCGCTGACGTCGTAGTTGGCGTACACGTTCTGGACGTCGTCGCTGTCCTCAAGCGCGTCGATGAGCTTGAACACGCGCTTGGCACCGTCGACGTCCAGCTCGATCTGGGTGCTCGGGACGAACGACATGTCGGCCGACTCGTAGTCGATGCCGGCCGACTGCAGTGCCGACCGCACGGCCACCAGGTCGCTGGGGTCGGTGACGACCTCCCAGGTGTCCCCGTTGTCGTTGACCTCCTCGGCGCCGGCCTCCAGCACCGCGTCGAGCACGTCGTCCTCCGCCACCTCGCGGCTGTCCTGCTGCTTGTTGAGCAGCACGACCCCCTTGCGGCTGAACAGGTAGGAGACGCTGCCGGGGTCCGCGAGGCTGCCGCCGCTACGGGTGAGCGCCGTCCGGACCTCCATGGCGGCCCGGTTCCTGTTGTCGGTCAGGCACTCCACGAGGAAGGCCACGCCGCCGGGGCCGTAGCCCTCGTACATGATCGTCTGCCAGTCGGCGCCGCCGGCCTCGGCACCCGAGCCGCGCTTGACCGCCCGGTCGATGTTGTCGTTCGGCACCGACGTCTTCTTGGCCTTCTGGATGGCGTCGTAGAGCGTCGGGTTGCCGGTCGGGTCGCCGCCCCCGGTACGGGCGGCCACCTCGATGTTCTTGATGAGCTTGGCGAAGAGCTTGCCCCGCTTGGCGTCGATCGCCGCCTTCTTGTGCTTCGTCGTCGCCCACTTGGAGTGGCCGCTCATGAACGCTCCCTCACCGTCTTCACGAACAACTCGTGCACGCGGGCGTCGCCCGTCACCTCCGGATGGAACGACGTCGCCAGTAGCGCACCCTGCCGGACCGCGACGATCCTACCGGCGGCCGGACCCTCCTCCACGCGGCCGAGCACCTCGACGCCCTCGCCGACCTCCTCGACCCAGGGCGCGCGGATGAACACCGCGCGCACCGGCTCGCCGTCGACGCCCTCGACGTGCAGGTCCTCCTCGAAGGAGTCCACCTGCCGGCCAAAGGCGTTGCGGCGCACGGTCATGTCGATGCCGCCGAAGGTCTGCTGGTCCGGGCGGCCGTCGAGCACGCGGTCGGCCAGCAGGATCATGCCTGCGCACGAGCCGTAGGCGGGCAGGCCCGCGTGCAGCGCCTCGATAAGCGGCTCGCGCAGCCCGAAGATGCGCGAGAGCTTGTCGATGGTGGTCGACTCGCCGCCGGGGATCACGATGCCGTCCAGGCCCTCGAGCTCCTGGGGGCGACGCACCGGACGTCCGGTCGCGCCGGACTCGGCAAGGGCCGTGAGGTGCTCACGGACGTCGCCCTGGAGGGCGAGCACGCCGACGACGGGGTCTGAGGTCACGACCGTCAAGCCTACGGCGGCCCCGCTAGCGTGCCGTCATGACCCCGTCCCGGCCCCCGGTGGAGCTGCGCACCAACCGGCTGCGGCTGCGCCAGTGGCGCGAGGACGACCGGGACCGGTTCGCCGCTCTGAACGCCGACCCCCGGGTGATGGAGTTCTTCCCCGCACCGCTCGACCCCGCGGGCAGCGACGCGATGCTCGACCGGTTACGTGCCGACGTCGCGGCTCGCGGGTGGGGGCTGTGGGCGGTGGAGGTCGTCGACGGCGGCGCGCTGGCCGGCTTCGTCGGCCTGGCACCCGTCGGGGCCGACCTCCCGCCGGCACCCGGGGTGGAGGTCGGCTGGCGGCTGGCGCACGAGCACTGGGGCCGGGGCTACGCAGCCGAGGCGGCGACGGAGGTGCTGCGGTTCGCGTTCGAGGACCTCGCCCTGCCGGAGGTCGTCTCCTTCACCACGGTGGGGAACACCAAGTCGCGCCGGGTGATGCAGAAGATCGGCCTGGTCCACGACCCCGAGCGGGACTTCGACCACCCGCGTACGCCGGGTTGGCGGGGCCAGCGGCACGTCCTCTACGCCCTCCGGCGCGACGCCTGGCTGTCGCGCAGTTCCGGTCGGTCCGCCGGTGACCGGTGACGCACGCCCGCCGAACAGACGCACGCCCGCCGGACAGGAGCATCGCCCGTCGCCGAGCACGCGGTCGGCGGCCCGGGCGCTGTTGGTCCTGCCGGTAGGGTCCGGCCGTGACCTCCCTGGACGACCTGCGCGCGCGCGCCCGCAGCCTGGACGTGGCCAGCCCGCTGGCCGGCGTCCGCGACCGCTTCGACCTGCCGGACGGCGTCGTGTACCTCGACGGCAACTCGCTGGGGGCGCTGCCGTCCTGCGTGCCGGACGCCGTCGACCGGGTGGTCCGTGAGCAGTGGGGACGCGACCTCATCTCGTCGTGGAACACGCACGACTGGTGGGGCGCGCAGCAGCGGGTGGGCGACGCCGTGGGCCGGCTGGTCGGCGCCGCACCCGGGCAGGTGCTCGTGTCGGACTCGACGTCCGTGAACCTCTTCAAGTGCTACGTCGCCGCCGCGCGGATGCGCCCTGGTCGGCGCCTCGTGGTCAGCGACCCGGGGGTGTTCCCGACCGACCAGTACGTGCTGGAGGGCGCAGCCCGGCTGGCCGGGCTGGAGATCGTCCACGCCCGCCCGGACGACGTCCCGTCGCTGCTGGCCGCCCGCGGCGGCGACGTGGCGCTGGTCTCGCTGTCGCACGTCGACTACCGCACCGGCGAGCTGTGGGACCTGCCGGGCATCACGCGCCTGACCCACGCCGCTGGTGCGCTGGCGCTGTGGGACCTGTGCCACTCGGCCGGTGTGGTGGACGTCGGGCTGGACGCGGCGGGCGTCGACCTGGCCGTGGGCTGCGGCTACAAGTACCTCAACGGCGGCCCGGGCGCCCCGGCGTACGTCTACGTCGCCGAGCGGCACCAGGACGGGTTCGACTCCCCGCTCACCGGCTGGAACGGCCACGCCCGGCCGTTCGCCATGGAGGGGTCCTTCGAGCCGGCACCAGGCATCGGGCGCGCGCGGGTCGGGACCCCACCGTTGCTCTCCGTGCTTGCGCTCGAGGCCGCGCTGACGGCGTACGACGGCCTCGACATGGACGACGTGCGCGCGCAGTCCCTGTCGCTGACCGGATTCTTCATCGAGTGCGTCGACGCGCTCGTCCCTGGCACCGAGGTGGTCACGCCGCGAGAGGACGCGCGCCGAGGGTCCCAGGTGTCGCTCCGGCACGCGGGGGCCTACGGCGTCGTGCAGGCGCTCATCGCGCGCGGCGTTGTGGGCGACTTCCGGGTGCCGGACGTCGTCCGGCTCGGTTTTGCGCCGCTGTACGTGACCCACGAGGACGTGGTGACGGCGGCGGCGGCGCTGCGGGCCGTCCTCGAGGCCGGTGAGCAGGACGACGCCCGGTGGGCCACACGGGCGGTCGTGACCTGAGCACGTGGTTTCCACGTCCCGGCGGCTTGAACCGGGTCGGGGGTTGCTCCGCGGGCCGTGCCGGGCCACGTTGAGGGGATGACCAGGACTCTGACCCGCGGGCTGTTCGCGGGAGCTGCGGGCACCACCGTGCTCGACGCTCTCGGCTACCTCGACATGGCGGTGCGGGGCCGCCCCGCGAGCACGTTACCCGCCCAGACGGTGGAGGCTATCGGCGAGCGGCTGGGGGTCTCGGCGTCCGTCCCCAAGGACGTCCGGGAGTCCCGACACGCCGCCATGGGCGCCCTCGGTGGCATCGGTGCCGGGCTCGCCGTCGGGGTGGCCGCGAGTGCCGCGCGCCGCTGGGGCTTCCGGCCGCCGCGGGCGCTCGGTGCGGTGGCCACCGCCGCCGCGGCGATGGCGGCCACCGACGTCCCGGCCGCGGCGCTCGGCGTCACCGACCCTCGGACGTGGACCGCGGCCGACTGGGTGTCGGACGCCGTGCCACACCTGGGCTACGGCCTGGCCGTGGACGCCGTCCTGCGGCGCGACCCGACGCCGGAGGCCGCAGACCGCGAGCCCGCGTCGGCCTCGCTCGTCCTGAGGTCCGCGGCCCTGGGCGTCGCGGCCGGATCGCGCAGCTCGTTGGGCCTGGCCGCTTCGGTGCTCTTGTCTCAGGGCAGCGCCGGGCTGGGCCGCGCCGTGACCGGCCGAGCCGCCGGGACGCTGGCCACCGCCGGGGTGGCCGCCGAGCTGGTCGCCGACAAACTTCCGCAGACGCCGAGCCGGCTGCAGCCGCCGGTGCTGGCGACCCGGCTGGCGAGCGGCGCGTCAGGCGCCGTCGCGCTCGCCCGGCGCGCGGGCGCGCGGCCGGCCGCCCCGGCCGTCGCGGGCCTGTTCGGCGCGGGTGTCGGGTCGTTCGGCGGGTTCGCGTGGCGGCAGTGGGCGGGCCGTCGCGTGCCGGACTGGCAGGCGGCGCTCGTCGAGGACGGCGTGGCGGTGCTGCTCGCGCTCGCCGCGTCGCTCCCCGGCCGGACGGGGGCCGTGAGGCTGCCCGGGGGCGGGCTGGGGTCCGCGGAGACGTCGGAGGACGAGCTGGCCCCCGGGGAGACGGCGGCACACCGGCCGCTGCGCGTCGGCAAGGCGCCCCGGCTTCCGTCGTCGCCCGGGACGTTCCCGGGGCTGCGGGCTTATCGGCCGTCAGGGCGGCGGGACCGTCGCCGCGGCAACTGACCGGCCGCCCGGTACGGCGGAATCCTGCAGAGCAGCGCGTCAGCGGGTCGTGACCGGCCGGGAGGCGCCGACCAGGGCGACCCACACCTGGCCGGGCGCGAACACCGCAGGCGCTCCGCCGATGGTGTACGTCGTCGCGGCGGCGTCGGAGGGACGCGACCACCGGGCGTCGTAGACCCGCCCGTCGCGCAGGACGAGGGCGGTCCCCGATCCCACGGTGCGGCTGTCCGGGGTGGTGTTGCGGTTCACGTCCCGGTACGGGGACGGCACGACCTGGACGCGCTGGACCACGAGAGTGGTCGGACCCAGCCGGCGGCCCTGCGGCGTCCGGGACGCCCGGCCGTCCATCGACAGCAGCCACCGTCGCTCCCGCGCCGACCAGGTGGCCCGCAGCCGCGCGGCGGGCCAGCGGACCGTCAGCTCCGCGGCGGCGCGCCCCCCGGCCGGTGCCGGGCCGAACCGGTAGCCCACTGCGGTCGGCGTCGAGACGCCCTCCGCGGCACGTTCGCGCAGGGTCGTCAGGTTGGCCATGACGTTGTACGGCGCGGAGCGGTCCGCGGCGCGGCGGAAGCCCGGTACGTCCGCGTCCAGCGACAGCAGCTTCAGGCCGGACCGCCGCAGGGGATCGACCATCGCCCGCTGCGACCCCGAGTAGACGAGGCCGACCGAGCCGTACTGCCGCAGCAGCTGGATGTCGCTGATCCGCGCGCTGCGGACCGGACCCACGGCCTTCGGGTAGCTGGTCGAGTACAGGGCGGCCACCCGGGTGAGCCCGCCCTCGACCTCCTCGACGTACACCACGTCGGCCGCGTCGAGACCGACCTGCGGGTGCGCGGATGCCGTGTTGTCCACCTTGACGGCGATCACTGGGCCGTCGGTTCGGCCCGCGCGGCCGGACAGCAACGACGAGGCGGGCGGGCGGGAGGCGCCGGCCGTACTCCCGGACGAAGGCTGCGAGCAACCGCCCGCGGCGAGCGCGGCGCACAGCAGGACGGCCGACGCTCGCTTCATCCCTGCACGGTAGAGGCCGAGGCTGTCGCGTCCTGTTCGGACGGCCTCAGCTCACCAGCCGCGCTCGGCCAGCCGGTGCGGCTGCGGGATCTCGTCGACGTTGATGCCGACCATGGCCTCGCCCAGGCCACGGGACACCTTGGCCAGCACGTCCGGGTCGTCGTAGAACGTCGTCGCCTTGACGATGGCCTCGGCGCGCTGCGCCGGGTTGCTGGACTTGAAGATGCCGGAGCCGACGAACACGCCCTCGGCGCCGAGCTGCATCATCATCGCCGCGTCGGCCGGGGTGGCGATGCCGCCGGCGGTGAACAGGACGACGGGGAGCTTGCCGGTCTCGGCGACCTCGCGGACCAGGTCGTACGGAGCCTGCAGCTCCTTGGCCGCGACGTAGAGCTCGTCGTGCGACAGCGTCGTCAGCCGGCGGAGCTCACCGCCGATCTTGCGCATGTGCGTGGTGGCGTTGGAGACGTCGCCCGTTCCGGCCTCGCCCTTGGAGCGGATCATCGCCGCGCCCTCGGTGATCCGGCGCAGCGCCTCGCCCAGGTTGGTGGCGCCGCAGACGAACGGCACCGTGAACTGCCACTTGTCGATGTGGTTGCTGTAGTCCGCCGGTGTGAGCACCTCCGACTCGTCCACGTAGTCGACGCCGAGCGCCTGCAGCACCTGGGCCTCGACGAAGTGGCCGATGCGGGCCTTGGCCATGACCGGGATCGAGACGGCCTCGATGATGCCGTCGACCATGTCCGGGTCGCTCATCCGCGAGACGCCGCCCTGCGCGCGGATGTCGGCCGGCACCCGCTCGAGCGCCATCACCGCGACGGCGCCGGCGTCCTCGGCGATCTTCGCCTGCTCCGGGGTGACGACGTCCATGATGACGCC
>DATFPQ010000256.1:0-15369 GCA_035264765.1 Actinomycetales bacterium
CCCCCCTGTCATCGCCCTCTGCAAGGTCTGGTTCCGCGCGATGGGCATATCGGTGACCGTCACCGGGGCTGAGCACATTCCGCGCACCGGAGGTGCCGTCCTGGCCAGCAACCACGTCAGCTACCTGGACTTCATCTTCGCCGGGCTCGCCGGGGTGCACGCGGGGCGATACACGCGTTTCATGGCGAAGGAGGCCGTGTTCCGGCACCGCGTCTCGGGACCGTTGATGCGCGGCATGCATCACATCCCGGTCGACCGCGAGGCCGGCATGGCGTCGTTCCGGCAGGCGCTCGGCGCGCTGAAGGCCGGTGAGGTCGTCGGCATCTTCCCGGAGGCGACGATCAGCCGGTCCTTCACGGTCAAGGAGCTGAAGTCGGGGGCGGTCCGGCTGGCGCAGGCGTCCAGCACCCCGCTCGTGCCGGTCGCGGTGTGGGGTGGCCAGCGGATGTTCACGACCGGTCGTCCGAAGAACTTCACCACCAGAGGGCGGCACGTCTTCGTCTCGGTCGGCGAGCCGATCCCGGCGCCGAAGAAGGCCGACGGCGACGAGCTCACCGCGCTGCTGCGCCAGCGGCTGCAGGCGTTGCTGGACGACCTGCAGCGACGCACGCCCGAGCAGCCCAGTCCCGGCGAGGACGCCTGGTGGCACCCGGTGCACCTGGGTGGCACGGCGCCGACGCCCGAGCAGGCCCGGGCGGCCAAGCAGGCCGAGGCGGAGGAGCAGCAGTCGCCGGAGGCGATCTGACGGCGGGCTCGCGGTTCAGTCGTCGCTGCTCCGCGGCCGGCGGCGGCTCCGTCGGCTGGACGCGATGCCGTGCTCGCCGAACAGCTCGTTGGACAGCACCGAGAACAGCTCCTGGGACCGGGCCAGGTAGCTGACCTTGTGCAGCGCCTGGTCCTGGCCGGCGGACTCGAAGACGAACTCCCCGTACCCGAGCAGCCGACCGGCGGCCGAGACGTTGTACGACATGTCCGTGACCTTGGTCAGCGGCATGATCGCGACCCGGCGGGTGACGAGCCCGTAGGTGAGCAGCAGCCGCTCGTCGGTGACGACGAACCAGTCACGGCGGTACTCGAAGATCTGCCACAGCAGCCGGGCCACCAAGGCGACGCTGGCCAGCAGGAGCAGGTTCACCAGCAGCGGGAAGGAGTCACCGATCGCGTCCGCCGCCCACGCGGCCAGCCCGATCCCCAGGCCGGTGGTCAGGACCGGCTCCACCACCACGATCCAGTGCCGGCGGGTGGTGATGACTGCGCGCTCACTGGGGAGCAGGTACCGCCGTACCTGACGCAAGCCCTCCGGTGACACCGCCGTCACGACGGCGCGGCCCTAGGAGGCGAGCAGCGCGTCGAAGAACCGCCCGACCGCGCCGAGCGCCTCAGCGATGCCGTCCCACGCGCTGCGGACCATGCCGGCCGCCTGGTCCGGCGACTTGACGACGGCGTACAGGAAGAACGCCAGCAGCAACCAGCCAAGCGGCTTTCTCAGTTTGGCCATGGCACGCTCCTCCGTCGTCCGCGCCAGGGGAATGGGCACGTCGCCCCTCATCCTGGCCGACCCGCTCGGGACGGCGGCGGACGCGGTACGTCGTCGGCGCGTCGGGTCCCCATCCCCGTTGCGCCCTCTCGACGGTAGCGCTCAGACGACGCCGTAGAGCCGGTCGCCCGCGTCCCCGAGGCCCGGGACGATGTACCCCAGCTCGTTCAGCTTCTCGTCGACGGCCGCCGTCACCACGCTGACCGGCACGTGCAGGTCGGCCAGCTCCTGCTCCAGGTGGGCCACGCCCTCGGGCGCGCAGAGCAGGCAGATTGCGGTGATGTCGTCCGCGCCACGGTCGACGAGGAACCGGATCGCGGCGGCCAGCGTGCCCCCGGTCGCGAGCATGGGGTCGAGCACGTAGCACTGGCGGCTGGAGAGGTCGTCCGGCAGGCGGGTGGCGTACGTCGTCGCGATCAGGGTCTGCTCGTCGCGGACCATGCCCAGGAACCCGACCTCGGCCGTGGGCAGCAGCCGCACCATCCCGTCGAGCATGCCCAGCCCCGCGCGAAGGATCGGCACCACGAGCGGCTTCGGGCTGCTCAGCCGCACCCCCGTGGCCGGGGCGACCGGCGTCCGGACCTCGACCTGCTGCACCCGGACGTCCCGTGTCGCCTCGTAGGCCAGCAGCGTCACCAGCTCGTCGGCCAGCCGGCGGAAGGTCGGCGAGTCGGTGCTCTCGTCCCGCAGGGCGGTGAGCTTGTGGGCCACTAGCGGGTGGTCGGCGACGTGGACTCGCATGGCCGAAACCTACCGTGGCAGGGCCCCACGCCGAACGCTGCCGACCCCCCTCCTTCGTGCCACGATGAGAGGCGTGTCGTACTTCTCGGCCGTGATCGGGCGCCACGGAGCAGGGTGGCGTGCCCTGGATGTCGACGTCGAGGACGTCGAGTCGCTGGACGAGCTCGCCGACCACATGCGCGCTGCCAGCCATGACGACGGGCCGGTCCTCGCGGTCCTCGAGCGGGAGGACTCCTGGTTCGCCCTGCTGCGGGTCGACGCCGGGTCGGACGACGACTGCCGGGCGTTCGTCAGCGACCTGCAGGCCATCGAGCGCAGCCAGTTCGCGCAGCTGCTGGCGCCGGTAGGGGACCTCGACCTGGACGAGTACGCGGAGCTGCGCGACAGCGTCCGGCCCGGCAGCCAGAACGGCACCCGCGACCTCGACGAGCAGGCCGAGGACGAGCCGGACGACGAGGGCGACGACGCGGTGGAGCCGGAGGACGAGCTCGAGCCCGAGCCGGTGGACGAGGACCCGCCGCCGGCCTGGGCCGGCGACCCCGGCCTGCTGGAGGACCTGGGCGTCAGCGCCCGCGACCTGGTGACCCTGGTGGTGGACTCTTCCTCCGACCCCGGCGCCGTTCTGGCTGACGTCGGCGAGCGATGCGGCTTCGACGACCAGCTGGACGCCCTGCGGTGACCCGGACGCCGGCGTGAGGTGGCCGGTCGACCCGGCGCACGAGGCGTGGATGGACCTGGCGCTGGAGCAGGCGCGGGGCGCGACGGCGTCCGGCGACGTGCCGGTGGGCGCCGTGGTCGTCGACCCGGCGGGTGCCGTGGTCGGGGCGGGACGAAACCGGCGTGAGGCCGACGGCGACCCCACCGCGCATGCGGAGGTGATCGCCCTGCGCGAGGCGGCGCGGACCACCGGCACGTGGCGGCTGGACGGCCACACCCTCGTCGTGACGCTGGAGCCCTGCCCGATGTGCGCGGGCGCGATCGTGCTGTCGCGGGTGGCGCGGGTCGTGCTTGGCGCCTGGGACCCCAAGGCCGGGGCCGCCGGATCGGTCTGGGACATCGTCCGCGACCGCCGGGTCAACCACCGCGTCGAGGTCGTGGGCGGCGTCCGCGAGCAGGAGTGCTCCGCCCTGCTGCTCGATTTCTTCACCGGCCACCGGCTCTAGTACCCTGCTCGGCGGTGGCGTGTCCGAGCGGCCTAAGGAGCACGCCTCGAAAGCGTGTGAGGGGGCAACTCCTCCGTGGGTTCAAATCCCACCGCCACCGCCAAGACCTTCCGCGCCGAAGGTCGTCGCGAACGACGGAAGGACGGGCACGTCGTGCCCGTCCTTCCGTGTTTCCCTCGAGCGAAAGCTCTCGCGCTCAGCTCTCGCCGATCACGGTCGCGAGGTGGCCCGAGCTGACGAGGAGCTCGAACTGCAGCAGGTCCAGGTCCGTGGTGATCTTGACGTTTCCCCGGAAACCCTGGACGAGGTTCAGCTTCTCCCCGTAGTGCTCCATCATCTGCGCCTGGTCCACGAAGCTGCCGAGCAGCCCGTCCTCGACCGAGCGCGCGTTCAGCCGGCGGGCGAGGCCCAGCGGAAAGGTCTGCGGGGCCTGCAGGATGTGCATCTCGTCCCGCCGGGGCACCGACTCGATGGTTGCGGCGAAGTCGACCGAGCGCGCCACGGTCTCGAAGCAGGGGATGGCCGTGATGGCGTTGCCCTGCTGTCGTGCGGTCTCGATGTTGCGGGTGATCAGCTCCTGGTTGATGAGGGGACGCACGCCGTCGTGCACCAGCACGACGGCCTCGTCCGGGACGCCGTCCGCGGACGCGCTGCGCAGGCCGTTGTAGATCGACTCCTGGGCGCTGGCTCCGCCGGGGACGATCGTGCGGACCTTGTCGATGCCGTAGTCGCGCACCAGCGCCCACGCGTCATCGAGGTGGGAGGCGACGCAGGAGATGTAGATGCTGCCCACGTCGGAGTGCTCCTGGAAGTGCTCCAGCGTGTGCACCAGGATCGGCTTGCCCTCGACCGGCTGGAACTGCTTGGGCTGCTCGACCTTCTTCATCCGGGAGCCGATGCCTCCGGCGAAGACGATGGCGATGGCGTCTGGGGTCGGCATCGTCCTCATGTCCTCCGAGTGAGTTGCATGGTGGGGCCCGACGTCACCGCGGCTGGATGCCGAGGCCATCAAGCAGCCTCGCGGCGCTGCGGTCGTCGCGGTGCTCGTGGAAGCGCAACCGGGCCAGTCCCCGCTCGCGCGCCATCGGGTCGCGCCCTTCGACCAGGTCGGCCAGGGCGGCGATGACGCCGTCGATGTCGCGGACCAGCGGACCGGGCACCCAGTCCTCGTACGGCTCGAGGTTGAGGCCCCGGTCGCGGCGGTACTCCTCGATGTCCGGGAAGGCGAACACCATCGGCTTGTCGAGCAGCAAGTAGTCGACCCAGATGGAGGAGACGTCGGTCAGCAGTCCGTCGAAGGCGGGCAGCATCGTGTACATCGTCAGTCCGTGCCGCTCCATCTCCTCCTGGGTGAGGATCCGGATGGCCTTGAAGTCCCCCGAGAACGTCTTCGCGTCGTGCGGGTGCAGCTTGATGACGAGGCTGGCCCCCTGCGTCACCAGCCAGTCGTCGAGCTGCTGGACGTCCGCGGCCGAGAACGGCACGCCGGGATGGGCAGCGCTGATGCTGATCGTGGGTAGGGACGACTCCCGGAAGGTCGGCAGCCAGAGGAAGGTCGGCCGGTCCGCAGCGTCGCCCAGCAGGGCCCGACGGATGCCCGCCGCGTCGGCTCGCAGCATGCGGTCGTTGCGCGCTGCCCCGATGATGGGCACGCGCAGCGGGTGGACGCCGAACTCGGCCGATCGGAAGGCTCGCCCGACCGTGCTCGTGACCGGGGTGTACGTGCACTCCAGGCCACCCTGTCCCGGGAAGAACCGGGCGATCACCTTGCCCGAGGGCGGCTCGCCGTGCCAAATGTTCACGAGGACCTGCGACGGCCGGGGCTTGGTGCCGCCGTAGATGCTGAGGGTCGTCATGACATAGCGGGCCGTGAGGAACTGCAGCATTCCACGCGCGGACTTCTTCGGAATCGTGCGGACCTTGCCGCCCATGTGCCGGTGCACCTCGGCGGCACGGCTCGCCCGTTCCAGCAGGATGGTCGGGGTCCACCCGCGCGCGTGCAGCTCCTCGGCGACGGCGAAGACGCCATCCTCCAGGTCGATGGTGCTGTGCAGCACCACTCGGTCCGCCGTCTTCGGGACCATCCGGTTCACCGCGTCGAAGGCCGCGAACGCGAGGCGACGCTTCAAGGACTGCGGTACGGGGCCGACGTCAGCACGACTGGCCGGGGCGAAGCCGACGGGGCGGCGGGGCTCGGACGGCCGCTGGCCCTCCAGAGCTACGCCGGCGGTCGCCGCGCCGGCGCCGACTCCCTCGTGGCTGTCCGGACCCGGGCTCGTGCGGTCGTCACTGGGGGAGCTCGTCACGGTCCAAGGCTGTCATGCCGCAGCGTGCTCCATGCCTCATTCACGGTAAAGCGGAAGGCCTGACATGCTGCACCGACCGGTGCCCGGCCGTCCCTGACTCACCCTTTACCTAGGAGCGCCCCGAACGTGTGGCACGAACTGGACGTCGTCCGTGAGGACCTCGAGGGGATCAGCGCCGCGACGTCCGTCCCCTGGGAAGCGCTGCACGGGAAGACCGTGCTCGTCACCGGCGCCACCGGTCTCATTGGCAGCTCCCTGGTCAAGGCCCTGCTCTGGTACGACGCGGCGCACGACGCCAGGGTGCGGGTGGTGGCCCTGACGCGCGACCGGACGAGGGCCGAGGCGTCCTTCGCCGGTGCTCTCTCGGCAGGAGCTCCGCTGACGTTCGTGCAGGGTGAGGTCGAGACCCTGAGCCTCGACGAGCCCGTCGACCTGATCGTCCACGGCGCCAGCGTGACGTCCAGCCAGGACTTCGTCGCGCGTCCGGTGCGGACGATGCGTACGGCCTTGCAGGGCACCGAGCGCATCCTCGAGATCGCGCGCGCTCACGGCGTCGAGTCGCTCGCGTACCTCTCCAGCATGGAGGTGTACGGAGCTCCGGACGGGAGCCGGCGGATCACCGAGTCGCACTTCGACGGCTTCGACCCGATGCTCGTGCGCAGCTCCTACCCGGAGAGCAAGCGCATGGCCGAGGCCATGTGCGCCGGTTACGCCGCCGAGCTCGGCGTCCACGCGAAGGTCCTGCGACTGACCCAGACGTTCGGCCCGGGCGTCGCCTACGACGACGGCCGGGTGTTCGCCAGCTTCGCCCGAAGCGCCCTCGAGGGCGGGGACATCGTCCTGCACACGGCGGGCGAGACCGAGCGGAGCTACCTGTACACGGCGGACGCCGTGACTGCGATCCTCACCGTCCTCCTCCGCGGCGAGGACGGGCAGGCCT
Source organism: Actinomycetales bacterium (assembly GCA_035264765.1). GTDB lineage: Bacteria > Actinomycetota > Actinomycetes > Actinomycetales > Angustibacteraceae > DATFPQ01. The sequence continues at coordinate 6,688 of DATFPQ010000256.1, forward strand.
ACAACGCGGCCAACGAGGACACCTACTGCTCGATCCGCGACATGGCCGATCTCGTGGCGCGGACCTGCGGGGCGGCGCCCGTCAGCGTCCGGGTCGAGCCTCAGGACGGCGAGCGGCTGGGCTACGCACCGACGTTGAAGATGGACCTCGACACCAGGAAGCTGCAGGCGCTGGGCTGGCGGCCCACGGTCGGGCTCGGCGAGATGTACCGCCGGATGACGGCGGTTATGCAGGCCTGACGACGCGACGGCCGCCCGTTCCCGGACGTCGGAGAGCTCGCTCGGCCGAGGGATGAGGCGTCCCCCGGTCGAGAGTGCACCGCTTCTCCGCGCGCGCAGACGCCCCGGGTGGCCGAAGGTGGATGCCTCACCCCCGACCCCACACCAGGAGGGCGCGTGTCCCAGTTCGACGAGGTCAGGGCCCGGCTGTCGCGTGTCCGCGACAGCTACGAGCGAGGCGAGGACGCCGCGGGCGAGGAGCGGCCGCTGCGCGGTTACGTCGCGCTGCTCGGGGCGTACGCGGGCGTGACCGCCGTCGCGGTGGCGGCGGTGCACAAGAAGGGGCTGCCCTCCGGCCGGCTGGCCGTCCTGGACATCGCCCTGCTGGCCGCCTCGACCTTCAGGGTGAGCCGCACCCTTGCCAAGGACGCCGTTGCGAGCCCGCTGCGGGCACCGTTCGCCACCTACCAGGGTCCGGCCGGGCCCGGCGAGGTCATGGAGGCGCCCCGGCCAGGCCCCTTCAGGCACGCGGCCGGCGAGCTCGTCACCTGCCCGTTCTGCCTGACTCAGTGGGTCGCGACCGCGGGCCTCGTCGGGTACGCCCTGTTCCCCCGGGCCACCCGATGGGTCACAGCGGGGATGACGGCGGTTGCGGCAGCCGACGCCCTGCACTACGGGTACGCCAAGCTGCAACAGTCCGCGGAGTAGCCCGGCTTCCCCTGATCGAGGCAGGCGCACGCGCCGGGTGGTCCGTCGTTGCGTCGATCAGGGGGTCGTTGGGGCCGGACTCCGACGTCGGGTTCAGCCGCGGGACGTCGAGGGCCGGCTGGTGGTCGCTTGGCGGCAGGCGACCGGCGGCCGAGTCGTGGCCACCGCGGGCGGTGGGCCGAGGGTCGTGAAGGCCCGGCCGAGGACGACGTCCACCGTCGCGCCCTTGCGCCTGTCCTTGCGCAGGGTGGGCCGCGGCACGTGCTGGGCCACCAGCCGTGCGGCGGCGGTCCCTGATGGCCCGTAGCGGACGACGGCCGTGCCTTCGGGACGCGTCTTCTGCGGGTCGTTCGCCACGGCGGCGATCCGGAACGAGCGCTGGCGCAGCGCGGCGGCCACCCGTCCGGCCAGGCCGTCGACCTTGGTGCCGTTGTAGACGTTGACCCGGACCTTGGCGGGCGTGAGGGCGGGCGCCACCCGGGTCGGCTTGGGGCAGGGCGGCGCCGTCGCCACCCGGACCTCGGTGGCTTCGGGGTCGCCCAGTCGTCCGGTGTAGTAGCCGGCGCCGACGACGCCGGCCGCGAGCAGCAGGACCAGCACGGCGACCAGTGTGATCCGATGCCGCCGTCGGCGTCGCTCGCGCCACGAGCGCGGCTCCTTGATGTAGGCCATGCCGTGCCGCCGTCCGGCGTCAGCCCTCGAGCACCAAGACCCGCGCGTGCAGCACGGCGCGTTGCTGCAGCGCCGCCCGCAAGGCCCGGTGCAGTCCGTCCTCGAGGTACATCACGCCGTCCCACTCCACGACGTGGGCGAACAGGTCGCCGTAGAAGGTGGAGTCCTCGGACAGCAGCGCGTCGAGGTCGAGCGTCCGCTTGGTCGTCACCAGCTCGTCGAGGCGCACCTGCCGCGGGGGGACGGCGGACCAGTCCCGAGGCGTCGTCAGACCGTGGTCCGGGTACGGGCGCGAGTCGCCGACGGCCTTGAAGATCACCCCTCGATCGTACGAGCAACTGCCCGTCGTTGCCCCAGTACGACTTCCGGAGAACGGCGAGGGGCCCCGACGCGATCGGCGTCCGGGCCCCTCGGTTCCGGCGGAGGATGCGGGATTTGAACCCGCGAGGGTGTTACCCCAACACGATTTCCAATCGTGCGCACTAGGCCACTATGCGAATCCTCCGCCGAGGATCCTACCGGAGGGCTGGCGTACGAGGTGACGTCGGCCGCGGCGTCAGGAGCGCCGCCGCCGGTGTCGTAGGATGCACGTCGACCCCTCGTGCGGCGTCATCTCGCTGAACCCCCCCAGGGCCGGAAGGCAGCAAGGGCAGGCGAGCTCTGATGGGTGCGCGAGGGGTCGCCTTTTTGGCGGGCCGCGGTCCGGACGGGCGTCGGCTCGGACGTCGGGCGCCGCCGCGAGCGGGCGACCGGTGGGCCTGGTGCGGCAGGATGTCCGGGTGACTGAGGCGACGTCGAGCGGGCTGCACGAGCAGGTGCTGGCCCGGCTGGGGCCGGCGATCGTCTGCGGCGACATACCCGACGGGGCGGTGCTGCGGATCGAGGAGATCGGGCACGACCACGGCGTCTCCCGGACCGTCGCCCGCGACGTCGTCAAGGTGCTGGAGTCGCTCCAGGTGGTGACGAGCCGGCGCCGGGTCGGCATCACCGTCCGGCCACGAGCCCAGTGGAACCACCTCGACCCGCGGATGATCCGCTGGCAGCTGGCCGGTCCTGACCGCGACCGCCAGCTGCGTGCACTGAGTGAGCTGCGCCGGGGCATCGAGCCGGTGGCCGCCGGGCTGGCCGCCGCGCGCGCCGACGCCGGGCAGTGCGACCGCCTCGCGGCCTGCGTGCAGTCCATGGCGACCACCGGACGCGCGGGGGACCTCACCGCCTACCTGGCGCACGACGTGGCGTTCCACCGCCTGTTGCTGGAGGCCTCGGGCAACGAGCTGTTCGCGGGGCTCGCCTCCGTCGTGGGGGAGGTCCTCGCCGGCCGGACGGAGCACCACCTGATGCCCGCGCAGCCGGAGCCCGCGGCGATCCGGCTGCACGGCGACGTCGCCGAAGCGGTCGAGGCCGGTGACTCCGTCGGCGCCGAGCGGGCGATGCGCGCGATCGTCGACGAGGCCCAGCAGGCGATGCAGGCAACGCACCCGGTGCCCTGAATGTCGCGGGGTCACCCCGCGACCAACCTATTGCAGTAGGGACGCCCCGCGACGAACGCGGAATGCAGTAGGTGCGCCCAGTGCGCCAGTCCGTCGTCCACCGGCGGCTCGCCCGGGACTTCGGCGCTGTCGTGGGCGGCGGTTACTGTCGAGCAGTGTCCACCGCGCTGTACCGCCGCTACCGGCCCGAGTCGTTCGCCGACGTCATCGGTCAGGAGCACGTCACCGAGCCGCTCATGCAGGCACTGCGCACGGGCCGGATCCACCACGCCTACCTGTTCAGCGGGCCCCGGGGGTGCGGAAAGACGACGAGCGCGCGCATCCTCGCCCGCTGCCTGAACTGCGCGGAGGGTCCCACCGACACACCCTGCGGCGTCTGCGACTCCTGCGTCGGCCTGGCCCGTGACGGCAGCGGCACGGTCGACGTCATCGAGATCGACGCAGCCAGCCACGGTGGCGTGGACGACGCGCGCGACCTGCGCGAGAAGGCCTCGTTCGGGCCGGCGGCCAGCCGCTACAAGATCTACATCATCGACGAAGCGCACATGGTGACCCCGGCGGGCTTCAACGCCCTGCTCAAGGTCGTCGAGGAGCCGCCACCGCACGTGAAGTTCGTGTTCGCGACCACCGAGCCGGAGAAGGTCATCGGCACCATCCGGTCGCGCACGCACCATTACCCGTTCCGGCTCGTGCCCCCCGCCCGGTTGCAGGACTACCTGGCCCAGCTGGCCGGCGCCGAGGGCGTGGAGGTGGCCAAGGGTGTGTTGCCGCTCGTCGTCCGCGCCGGCGCGGGGTCGGTCCGCGACTCGCTGTCGGTGCTCGACCAGCTGATCGCCGGCTCGGGGGACGACGGGATCAGCTACGAGAGAGCGGTCGGCCTGCTGGGCTACACCGACGCGGCGCTCCTCGACTCGGTCGTCGAGGCCTTCGCCGCTGGTGACGGCGCCACGGTCTTCACGGTGGTCGACCGGGTGATCGAGTCCGGGCACGAGCCCCGGCGGTTCGTCGAGGACCTGCTCGAACGGCTACGCGACCTGGTCGTGATCAGCGCGGTGCCGGACGGCGCGGCCTCGATCCTGCGGGGGGTACCCGAGGACCAGCTCGACCGGATGCGCCAGCAGGCGACGCACTTCGGCCCCGCGGCGCTGAGCCGGGCCGCCGACGTGGTTAACACCGGCCTCACCGAGCTGACCGGCGCCACGTCCCCGCGGCTGCAGCTGGAACTGCTCTGCGCCCGGGTGCTGCTGCCCGGCGCCGAGGGGGAGAGCGGCTACGGAGCCCGGCTGGACCGGATCGAGCGCCGGCTGAACGCGGTTGATGCGGGGACGGCGGAAAGGGCCGCACCCGCTCCTGCGGCGGGTGCTACGCCCGCTCCTGCGGCGGGTGCTACGCCCGCTCCTGCTGTGACTGCGACGCCCGCCCCTGTGGTGGCTGCCACGCCCACCTCTTCGGCGGCTGCCACGCCCACCCCTCCGGCGGCTGCCACGCCCGCTTCCGTGGCGGCGCGGTCTGCTGAGACCCCGGCCGGCATCTCGGCCACCCCGGCGTCCGACGCCTGGTCTACCGCCACCTCGGACAGCGACTCGACCGCTGCCTCCGCGGCCCCGGCCTCCTCGTCGCGGTCGCCCGGCGGCGCGGACTCCGCCTCCGCGAGCCGCGAGCCGGCGCGCGGGGCCGCCACAACACCGCCCCGGCCTGCCGGGCCGCCGACGTCCTTTCCGCCCGCTGCTGCCCCCACGAGCGCGCCGGGCGCGATCGACGCGGACGCGATCCGGACCGCCTGGCCGCGCGTCCTCGACCGGCTGTTCGGGATGAAGAAGGCGACCTGGTCGCTGGTCAAGGAGCACGCGAAGGTCCTCGACTTCGACGGCCGCCGGCTGGTGCTCGGCATCTCCTCGCCCGGCCTGACGACGACCTTCCGCGGCGGCGCGCACGGAGAGTTCGTCCGGCAGGCGCTGATCGACGAGCTCGCGGTCGACGCTCAGGTGGAGGCCGTCCACGGCGACACGCCGCCGTCCCGGCAGCCGGCAGGGTCGGGCCGCGGTGGCGGCCAACCGGCCGGCGGTCCGGGCGGGGGGGCGGGTGCGTCCGGCCGCCCCGCGGACGTCAGCGCTCCTGCGCGGGCCACCGGGGGCCGCTCGGCCGCCGACTCACCCGAGCCGTCCGCCGGCGTCGCCAGCGGTGTGTCCGCCGGGTCCGGCGGCCGGTCCGGATGGCGCGGACCGGTGCGCGCAGCGTCCGAGCGACCGGTCGAGCCGGTGCCGGAGAGTCCGATCGAGCCGCCGGGCTGGGACGACGTCCCCCCGCCGACCGAGGAGCCCGGCGACCCCGAACCCGTGCCGGAATCCTGGGGCGTGCCCAACCCGCCGGCCGGACGGAACTCGCCGACCGGACCGAACCCGCCTGCCGTACCGAACCCGCCTGCCGTACGGAACCCGCCTGCCGGACCGAACGTGCCGGCCGGACCGATCCCGCCTGCCGTACCCAAGGCACAGCCGCGACCGGCCGGACGACCGGCGGCGACCGAGGGCTCCGCCGCACCCAGCGGTCGCGATCCCGGCACTGGCGCGGGGCGGGGTGCCGGAACCGCGTCCGCTCGCGGTCGGTCGGACGACCCAGTGCGGACCGCCGACCCGTCGCCGCGCCAGGTCGCGCCGGCCGACGACGTGCCGAGCGCCGACGACGCCGACGCCGACGACTCCGGTCTGGTCGGGCGGCCGGTCGTCGAGCGCCTGCTCGGCGGTCGGGTGATCGACGAGACCCCGGCCTGAGCCGGCACCCCTGTCGGGCGGCGAGACCGGGCACCCTCCTCGCGCCGCGGCTGTCGGCGCCAGCACGTAGGCTGCAGACGTGTACGAGGGCGTGGTCCAGGACCTGATCGACGAGCTCGGGCGGTTGCCCGGGGTCGGGCCGAAGAGCGCCCAGCGGATCGCGTTCCACCTGCTGGCCGCCGACCCCGCCGACGTCCGCCGGTTGGTCGTGGCGCTCACCGAGGTCAAGGACAAGGTCCGGTTCTGCACCGTGTGCGGCAACGTCGCGCAGGAGGAGCAGTGCCGGATCTGCCGCGACCCGCGCCGCGACCCCACCGTGCTCTGCGTCGTCGAGGAGCCCAAGGACGTCGTCGCGATCGAGAAGACCCGCGAGTTCCGCGGCCGCTACCACATTCTCGGCGGAGCGATCAGCCCCATGGACGGTGTCGGGCCGGACGACCTGCGCACCCGCGAGCTGATGGCCCGCCTGGCGGACGGCATGGTGACCGAGGTCATCCTCGCCACCGACCCCAACCTGGAGGGCGAGGCCACCGCGACCTACCTCGCCCGGCTGCTCGGCCCGATGGGCCTGCGGATCACCCGCATCGCCTCCGGTCTGCCGGTCGGCGGCGACCTGGAGTACGCCGACGAGATCACGCTCGGTCGCGCCTTCGAGGGACGGAGACTGCTGGATGTCTGACATCGTCGGCCTGCACGACGAGGAGGAGCGGGCCGAGCTGACCCGCCTGGCGGCCGACACCGCCCTCGACGTGCGCGCCTATCTCGAGGCGACGACCACCGTCGCCAGCGGTACCAGCCCCGACGTCGCGCTCCCGGTCGTCCTGCTCGCGATCAGCCAGGTGCTCGTCGCGGGGGCTCGGCTCGGCGCCATCGCCGACGTCCTGCCCACCGAGCGGTTCGAGCCCGACTCCGGCCCCGAGCCGGACGTCGACCCGCTGCACGATGCGCTGGCCAACGTGCTGGACGGCATCGACGAGTACGCCGACGTGGTCGACCCCGTGCTGCCGTCCGAGATCGAGCGCGGCTCGCTGTCCGGAGACCTGGCCACCGTCGCCCTCGACCTCTCGCACGGCCTGCGGCACTTCGAAGCCGGCCGGGTGGACGAGGCGCTCTGGTGGTGGCAGTTCTCCTACCTGTCCAGCTGGGGCTCGCGGGCGGCGAGTGCCCTGCGCGTGGTCCAGTCGATCCTGTCCCACCTGCGGCTGGACGCCGACGAGGACCTCGTCGCCGACGCCGAGTTCGACGCCCTGCACCCCTGACCTCCCCGTCATCCCGGCCGCGGGGGGCTGGCTAGACTCGTCGGCGCCCGAGATCGCGACGTCCCGAGGAGCACCGTGGGTCTGGTCGTCCAGAAGTACGGCGGTTCCTCCGTCGCCGATGCCGAGAGCATCAAGCGCGTCGCCCGCCGGATCATCGACACCAAGACCGGCGGCAACCAGGTGGTCGTCGTCGTGTCGGCCATGGGTGACACCACGGACGACCTGCGCGACCTGGCTCAGCAGGTCTCCCCGCTGCCCCCGGCCCGCGAGCTCGACATGCTGCTCACCGCGGGAGAGCGGATCTCGATGGCGCTCCTGGCGATGGCGATCGCCGACCTCGGCCACCAGGCCCGCTCGTACACGGGCAGCCAGGCCGGCGTGATCACCGACTCCGCGCACGGCAACGCCCGCATCATCGACATCACGCCGGGCCGCATCCGCAGCGCGCTGGACGACGGTGCGATCGCGATCGTGGCCGGGTTTCAGGGCGTCAGCCAGGACACCAAGGAGATCACCACGCTCGGCCGTGGCGCCTCCGACACCACCGCGGTCGCGCTGGCGGCCGCCCTGGGCGCCGACGTCTGTGAGATCTACACCGACGTGGACGGCGTGTTCACCGCAGACCCTCGGATCGTGCCCACTGCTCGGCGGATCTCCCGCATCACCAGCGAGGAGATGCTCGAGATGGCGGCGTCCGGCACGAAGGTGCTGCACCTGCGCTGCGTGGAGTACGCCCGGCGCTACGGCGTGGCGGTGCACGTGCGGTCCTCGTTCAGCCGCCGCGAGGGCACCTGGGTTGTCGACGCAAAGGATGGGATCGACGTGGAGCAGGCCATCATCTCGGGCGTCTCGCACGACCGCAGCGAGGCGAAGATCACCGTGGTGGGGGTCCCGGACCAGCCGGGCAAGGCCGCGGCGATCTTCCGGGCCATCGCCGCGTCCGGCATCAACATCGACATGATCGTGCAGAACGTGTCCGCGGCCGCCACCGGCCGTACCGACGTCTCCTTCACGCTGCCGAAGACGGACGGCGCCTCCGCGATGCAGACGCTGCAGTCCGTGCAGGGCGATGTCGGCTTCGACTCCCTGCAGTACGACGACCAGATCGGCAAGGTGTCGCTGATCGGCGCCGGCATGCGCACGCACCCGGGCGTGACGGCGACCTTCTTCGCAGCGCTGGCCGAGTCCGGCGTCAACATCGAGATGATCTCGACGTCGGAGATCCGGATCTCGGTCGTGACCCGGGTTGACGACGTCGACACGGCGGTGCGCGCCGTCCACACGGCGTTCGGCCTTGACTCCAGCGAGAACGAGGCCGTGGTCTACGGGGGCACCGGCCGCTGACACCCGCGCGACGCTTACCGCGCTGGACCCCTGGTGGGCCAGTTGCTGCAGCGGGTGATTAGCGCGGGGTGACCCCGCTACGAACCTAATCCGAAAATGGACGGTCTGCGGGCAGGCGGCAGCTCCCGGGGCAGCCGGGACCGGCTTGCGGGGTGTCAGGCGGCGGGTTCGAGGGTGACCTTGTAGCCAAGGGCTTGCAGTTCGCGGATGTGCTGGTTTC
>DATFPQ010000257.1:0-2956 GCA_035264765.1 Actinomycetales bacterium
CTCCAGCACCGGCGCCACCGCCCGGACCACCAGCGGCAGCGAGATGAAGGCCGTGGCCAGCACCATGCCGGGCAGCGAGAAGATCACCTGCACGCCGTGCTCGTCGAGCCAGCCGCCGACCGGCGCAAACCGGCCGTACACGAGGATCAGGGCGAGGCCGACCACCACCGGGGAGACGGCGACCGGCAGGTCGATCACGGCGTCGAGCACGCGCCGGCCGGGGAACTCGTGGCGGGTCAGCAGCAGGGCCACACCGACGCCGAAGACGGTGTTCAGCACCAGCGCGCTGAGCGCGACCTGGAGGGTGACCACGAGCGCATGGACGGCCTCCGGCGTGGAGATGGCGGCCAGGAACGGCCCCAGACCGTCCTCGAAGGTGCGCCAGACCACCAGCCCGAGCGGGACGACGAGCAGCAGCGCGACGTATGCCAGGGCCAGCGCCCGCACGGCGTACCGGACGGCCGGCGAGCCGTTACCCACGGCGGCGCGCCCAGCGCTGGACGACGGACATCGCGGTCAGAACCAGCAAGGCGACGGTAAGGAGCACTGTCGACACCGCGGCCGCGCCGGCCGTGTTGTCGCTCTCCACCTGGCCGAAGATCTGCACCGACGCCACCTGGGTGGAGCCGGGGATGTTGCCGGAGATCAGGACGGTGGCGCCGAACTCAGCGATGGCCCGGGTGAAGGCCAGGGCCGCGCCGGCCAGCATCGCCGGGACCAACGCGGGGAGCACGATCCGGCGCAGGACCACCGAGGGGGACGCCCCGAGGGAGGCGGCGGCCTGCTCGGCGTCCCGGTCGAGCTCGGCCAGCACCGGCTGCACGGTTCGCACGACGAAGGGCAGCGTCGTGAACAGCAGAGCGAGCGCCACGCCGGCCTGCGTGTAGGCCAGGTTGACGTGGACCGGACTGCTCGGTCCGTACAGCTCGACGAGGACGAGTCCCGCGACGATCGTCGGCAGGACGAGTGGCAGGTCCACCAGGGCGTCGACCAAGGAGCGGCCGGGGAAGGAGTCCCGGACCAGCACCCAGGCCAGCACGGTTCCCATGACCGTGTTGACTGCGGTTACCAGGGCAGCGGCACCCAGCGTCAGGACGAGCGCCGACCGCGCGTCCGGAGCGGTGACCGCATCCCAGAAGCCGGCGGCGCCGTTCTGGGTGGAGGTGTACACCACGGCGGCCAGCGGGATCAGCACGAGGAGGCTGAGGTAGATCACCGCCACGCCGAGCCCGAGGGCGGCTCCGGGACCGAGCCTTGGACCGGCCGAAGCGCGACGCGCCGCCCCCGGGTCGTGGCGACCTCCGACCGGCTCCGCAGCCGCGACATCCGCAGCGGGCGCGAGCACCGGCGGCAGCGTGCGAGAGGTCGCCATGGGCTACTTCTTCACCGAGACGCCGAGCTCGCGCTCGACGTCGACGAGGGCGCCCTTCACCGGGTCGAAGAACGTGGTGGTCACCGCGCTCCACCCCCCGAGGTCCTGGATGGTGAAGAGGTCCGCCGGGTCCTTGAAGGTGGGGCCTCCGGCGCCTTTGACCACCGGCCGGTATCCGCTCTCCGCGAAGATTTTCTGAGCCGGCGGCGTCAGGAGGAAGTCGATAAAGGCCTTGGCCTTGGCGGCGTTCTTGCTGTTCTTGGTGACCGCAATCGGGTTCTCGATCAGGATGGTCGAGTCCGGGATCGTGTAGTCGATGGCCTGACCGTTCTTCTGCGCGAAGATCGCCTCGTTCTCGTACGACAGGAACGCGTCGCCCTTGCCCTGGGTGAACGTCTGCAGCGACTTGCGGGCGCTGTCGTCCTGGACCGGGACGTTGTGGAACAGGGTGTTGAGGTAGGCCATTCCCTTGGCGGTCTGCTTGCCGTGCGCAGACTTCGCGCCATAAGCCGCCATGACGTTCCAGCGCGCGCCGCCGGACGTGAAGGGGTTCGGGGTCAGCACCTCGACGCCGGGCTTGACGAGGTCGTCCCAGGTACGGATGTTCTTCGGGTTGCCCTTGCGGGTTCCGATCACCACGACGGAGTCGGTCACCATGCCCTTGGTGGGACCGGAGTTCCAGCTCGCGTCCACCAGGCCCGCCTTGACCAGGCGGGTGATGTCGGGCTCGAGCGCGAACGCCACGACGTCCGCCTTGAGCCCCGACGCGACGGCGCGGCTCTGGTCGCCGGAGCCTCCGTAGGACTGCTTGAACGTGACGCCCTTGCCCGCGGGCGTCGCCTGGAACGCCTTGATCAGCTTCGCGTACGCGGCCTGCGGCGTCGAGTAGGCCACGAGGGCCAGCTCCGAGCCGCCGCCACCGGCGGCCGCGCTCGTGCTGCCGTTGCCGCAGGCCGCCGCTACCAGCGCGGCGGCGCCGATCAGGACGACGGGAAGGGTTCGACGAGCGGCGCGCATGGCGTCTCCGGGGCAGAAGAAGGGCAGGCAGGGAAACCGGTGAATACCTAGGGGGTAACAAGACTTTGACCCAGCGCCTGACGCGACGTCAAGGCGACCGCGAGAACATCCACGATGCGGACCACCCGCAGGCCGCGCTCACACCCGCCCGCGCCCGCGCTCATATCTCCGCACGACCGACAGCTGCGGAAGCCGCCGCTGCCGCCGGCTACTCCCGCGCGGCCAGCACGTCACGCGGCGCCCGGGCCTGCAGGGCGACCCGGGTCACCTGGGCAGGCCCGAGCGGCGTGGACGGGTCCAGGGCGATCTGGGAGCCGACGCCCCAGTCCGACGGCGGGCCGGGGTCGTCGCGTGGGTCGGCAGCGCACCACACCTGGACGGCGTCTGCCTCCGCAGTGTCGGCCTGGCGCAGTCCGTCGCGGACGTCGGCCGCCGCGGCGGCGTCCCAGGGCAGGTCGACCACGGCACCGGTCGGGCAGCAGCGGAGGACCCTCCACAGGACCTTTCCGACGAGGCCGGGCGCCGCCGCCCCGCGCCCGCCGTCCGGTGCGGCGGGCAGCAGCGGCA
>DATFPQ010000258.1:0-4403 GCA_035264765.1 Actinomycetales bacterium
CGAGTTCGTCCCACCGGACGGGTCGCCGATGGCCCCGGCCGAAGACCGGGACTCGTTGTACGCCGGCATCGCCGGCCTGGCGCCGGTGCTCGCCGAGATCGCGCAGTACCGCCCACTGCGCGATACCGAGCAGGCGCTCGCGCGCCGAGTCGTCGCCCGGCTCTCCGTCGGCGCGAGCACGCGCACCGAGCCCTCCCTGTACGACGGGCTGGCCGGCGACGTGACCGCGCTCAGGCTGTTGGCGCCGGGCACCGAGGCGACCGCGTTGCGGCGACTGGCCGAGCTGGCGACGCCGGACGGCTGGCAGACCACAGCGCAGCTCGACCCGGGCTCCGCTGCGCCCATGCGGGACCTCGTCCTCGGCACGGCCGGCGTCGTGCTGGCGACGGTCTGGGCGGGCGGGGACTAGGCCGAGGCCATCGCGGCGAGCGGTGCAGACTCGCTGCTGCGAGCCTCGGACATCACCGATGCCGGCCTGGACTGGGCCATGCTCCCCGGGTGGTCCTCCCGGATGCCGAACTACTCACACGGCACCGCCGGGATCTCCACCGCGCTGGCGATAGCCGGCACGTCGCTGCGTCGCCCGGAACTCGTACACGCCGCGATCGAGGGCGCGCAGCACGTGCTTGGCGTAGGGACAATGGACGACGACGGGTTCGTCGTTCCGCACACCATCCCGCCGTCGAAGCGGGAGGTAGACCCCGTGACGTACTCCTGGTGCCACGGGCCGGCCGGGACCTCGCACCTGTTCGCGGCGTTGGATCACGCCGGCGTCACCACGGTCGCCGGCCTCGAGGTCGCCGGGCTGCGCCAGCGGTGCCTGGACGCGATCCTCACCTCCGGTGTGCCGCAGCGTCTGCGCCCCGGGTTCTGGGACAACGACGGCCGGTGCTGCGGCACGGCAGGCGTCGGCGACGTGCTGCTCGACGCCGCCCAGGACTGCCCGGACCCGGCGCGGGCCGGCACGCTACTTGAGGCCGCCCGCACGATGGGGGACGCACTCGCCGAGCGGGTCACGCGCGACGGGGACGGCGCACGGTGGCGGTTCGTGGAGCACCGTCAGGACCCTCCGCTGCTGCCGCCGGGTACCGCATGGATGCAGGGCGCCGCCGGGATCGCCGCGTACCTGCTTCGTCTCACCCGGGTCCTGCAGGACGGGCTGGGTGCGCCGGTGGTCGATCGCCCCGACCAGTGGTGGGCCGTCCCGGCCTCCGTGCGTACGGTCCACACCGAACCCGTACGGGCCGGCTGAGGCGGGCATGCCTGCGCAGGCGGTCGCCGGCGAGCGCACCACCCGGCCGACGATGTACGTCATGGTCGGGCTGCCCGCCTCGGGCAAGACCACGCGCGCCCGAGAGCACGAGGCCGAACGGGTCACGGCCCGCTTCGCCACGGAACCCGGGACGACCTTCGAGCTGGGGCCGCAGGACCCGCACGCCTACCGCGCCCTGTTCCAGGCGCCGACGCAGGACGAGGTCTGGTCCCCCGCGGGCGGTCCACCGCCGAGCGGGCACCCGACCTGGACGTCGAGGGCGGCGGAGCGCTGGCCGACGTCAACCTCCTGACCGCACCCGAGGCGCGACAACAGTTCATCCGCCACGCTGCTCGACGTCCGGAATGACCCAATGGTCACGTAGCACCTTCTCGACCCGGATGTCTCCCCAGGGACCTACAGAGTGGGCCTTCGTGTCCCTATCGTGGGACCGAGGAGCTGAGCACCATCTCTAGAGCGTGCCGTCGCATGATCGTCCGGCTGCTGGCCGGCTGCCTGATGCTGACCCTGTTCCAGGCCCTCCGCCCCGAGCCGGTGGCGGCGGCCCCACGCCCGACGGCAGTCGCCGTGAGGCTCTCCAGCTCCAGCGTCGTGGTGGGCCAGGCCGTCCGGGTGACCGGCACGATGGCCCTGGCCGCGGGCGGCGACGTGGTGCAGCTGCAGCGGTACGACCGGCGCGCGTGGCGCACGCTCACGTCCTCGCGGCTCTCGCGGTCACGTTCGTTCACCTTCACGGTGAAGCCGAGCCTGGGGAGCACCTCGTACCGAGTGGTTCGTCCCCTTGGCGGCGGCCGCCCGCAGCTGACCTCGCCCAGCATGAAGGTCCTCGCCAAGCCCAAGATCGTCGTGCGGGCGCAGCAGTCGGCGCGGAGCATCATCGCCGGTCAGGACGTCAGCATCCAGGGCACCGCGAGCCCCGGCCGCGCCGGCGACGTGGTGAAGATGCAGCGTCAGGACCCCGACACCTGGCGCACCCTGGCCTTCGCCAAGCTCTCGGCGTCACGGACCTTCTCCTTCACGGTGCGGCCCAGGTCCCGGACGGTCCGGTACCGCGTAGTACGTCCGGAGACCTCGACCGGAGCCAGCGGCACCTCCCCGGCTCTGACGGTCGCCACGACGGCCTGCCCAGCGATGCCCAAGCCCACCCGCACGATGCTCGGCTGGGCGAACGACCCCACCGCGGCCCGCACGTCCACGATGACGACCAACCTCCGAGGTCTCGTCTGCTCCGCCGCGCCGAAGGCCACCGTGCGCGTCGCCCTGTTCCTGTTGGCCTCCGACGAGGAGTCCGAGGTTCTGCTTGGCGCGCTGGAGGCCGTGAACCACGACCGCGGCGTCCGGGTCGAGGTTCTCCTCGAGGACATGCCGTACACGGCGCCGATCGGTCGCCGGATCCGGGAGCGGCTGGCCCAGTTCGCCACCCTGCGGACCTGCACCAAGGGCTGCCGCAGCCTCTCCGTGGAAGCCACGATGCACGACAAGTTCGTGACCGTGAGCGACATGAGCTGGGCACCCGGCGCGGACCCCGTGCTGTGGACCAGCTCGGCGAACTGGACGTGGCGCCAGCTCCGCCAGTACTGGCAGACCGGTGTGCTGATCTACGGCGACCGCAAGCTGACCCGTGAGTTCGACGCCCGGTTCGAGAGCATGACCGCCTGCGGGCAAGCCGGCGGGTGCGGCGCCTGGGAACCCTCGGTGTTCGGCCGCCCACTACCCGACGCCTACCGCCTCGTGCAGACCGGCGACAACTGGACCGACGCCGGCTTCGGCTGGCTCAGTGGGGACGCCGGCAGCGGGACTCGCGTCCTGTTCAGCCCGGTGCAGCCGAAGACCGGCGACCCGGTCGTCACGCAGCTGAAGCGGTACGCGTGCACGCCGGAGCACCGCACCGTGCGGCTCGGGGTCTTCGCCATGTCGGCGTACCGAGGTCCGGTGATCGCCAAGGCGCTCGGCCAGCTCAGGGAGCGAGGCTGCGACGTCCGGGCCCTGATCAGCACCCCGCAACCCGTGGTGGTCAAGCAGAAGGGTGTCGCCGAGCTGAGAGCGCAGGGCGTGGCAACGTCCTGCGTGGTCCTCATGCACGACAAGTTCGTCTACCTGGACGTCGTCGACCGCGTGACCGGGGAGCCCCGGCGCGTCCTGTGGACCGGCTCGCAGAACTTCACCGGCACGGGCATCTACGCCAACGACGACACCATGATCACCATGGAGGCCGAGCTGGCGACCGGTCAGCGGGCCGCGGACATCCGCAGTCTCGGGAGTTGGTACCTCTCGTGGTGGGGGGCGCTCGCGCAACGGACGGTGCCGTGCAGCTGACCGGGTGGACGACCTGCTCGGCCATCTGCGAGTACCACCCGGGCCGGCGCGCCCGCGACGCAAAGTCCCGTCCCCGCCTCAACGTGGCAACGAGCATCGTCGATACAACGCACGTTGCCACGTTGCGCCAGAATTCCGGCGGACGGGGCCGGTGGCGGCGTCCGACCCAGGTCCGGCGGCCTCGGAGTGGGCGGGGGCCACGCGAGCCAGGCTCAGAGTCCCAAGGCCTCCGTCACTTCGTTGGCCACGTCGTCGTCGGTCATCGTCGGGTCGACCCTGACCACCGTCAGGTTCAGTCGTCCGGTCTCCTCCTCCAGCCGTTCGGTGAAGAGCCGGTCACGCTCGAGCAGGTTGTGCAACGCCCGCTCCGGATCGTTGGTTTTGCCTGCGATGGTCCACAAGGAGCCCCGGCTCTCGAACGCGGCTCGACGGAACTCCGGTGTCGGCAGGAGCCACACGGCTTGGCTTGGCCGGGAAAGGAGGGGCTTCACGAGGTGCGGCAACAGTCGGATGCCGTCGACGACGACCCGACGCTCCCGAGGCAGGCGGACGAGGTCTTCGACGATCAGGCCGAACCCCTCGCCCCGGAACCAGTGGAAGGTCTCGAGCATGGTCTCGGGAGATCGGTGCACCCATCGCTCATCCATGTCCATGGCCAGGAACTCGGTCAGGAACGGGCTGTCTTCGGGGGTGCTCCGGCCGGCGTGGTCCGACATCGCGTCGTCCGTCGAGTAGTGCCGCAGACCGTGCCGAGCCGCGATGCGACGCGAGACCGCGGACTTGCCCGCACCGCTGCCGCCACCGATCCAGTAGA